>CAYQEG010000257.1:0-10822 GCA_964416435.1 uncultured Rickettsiales bacterium | reverse complement strand
ACGGGGACGCTCGGCCCCAGGGTCACAGTTACGCTCGTCGGGACGCGCATAACGGAGACGCTCGGCCCCAGGGTCGGACCTACGCTCGTCAGGGCGCGCACAACGGGGACGCTCGGTCCCAGGGTTGGACTTGCGCTCGTCAGGGCACGCACAACGGGACCCTCGGGCCCAGGGTCGGACATACGCTCGACCCTGGCGCCCAGGGTGTCCGCTCGTTCCGCGGGGGCGGTCGCAACGCGGACCCTGGCGCCGAGGGTGGCCGTTCGTTCCGCGTCGGCAGAAGAGGCCCCCTGAGGCGGCGGGACAGGCGGAAGCCCGCTACTTGCCGAGCATGCCGCTCTTGAGATCGTCCTGGACCGGGTTGGACCCGAACCACACCTTGAACAGCGCCTCGGCGAAGTCGGCGCCCTCGATGACGCCCAGCTCGCGGCTGCCCGCGCTGACCACCGTGCCCTTGCCGGGGATGTAGGCCAGGGTGACGACGTCCCCCGACTTGACCGAGGGGAACATCGCCTTGAGCTGGTCGAGGCGGCTGCGCAGGGCGTCCATCTGGCCGGCGCTGTTGGCCTGGAAGCCGGCCTCGATCGACGCGCCGACCTTCTCGCTGTCGAGCGCGCGCAGCATGTGCAGGCGGATCGCCTTGCCCGACGTCGCGCCGACGACCGCGCCCGCGTCTCCGGTCGGCTGCTCGAGGTACAGCCCCCCGACGTAGACCTTGAAGCGGAACTTCGTGCGCAGGCCGAGGCCCTGCAGCTGCATGGAGTGGCCTCCCGCGCTGAGGCTGTCGGCCATCGAGACGCCGGCGAGCTCGCCGGCGTGGCTGGGGGCCGGTACCACGAGCAGCAGGACGGCGAAGGCAGAGGCGATGAGGCGGGTCATGGGCAGCTCCTACGGCGGGATCGGATGCACAGCATAAACAGGACCACGAGCAGACCGGGTCGCGCGCGGTCCGCGAAAGCGCAGCCGCACGTGGTGGTTCCGCCGACGGCGGAGATGGCGCCCCGGTTCGCGTCGTCGAACAGCAGGATGGTGAAGCCGCTGACGGTGCGGTCCTGGCTGTCGGTCACGGTGACCTGCAGGTTGGCGAAGGTGTCGACCAGGTCCTGGTTGCTCGGCGTGTCGGCGGGCGCCTGCCAGGTCACCACCGGGCCGTCGACCTCGCCGCTGAAGGAGCCCTTGTCGGCGAACCAGACGTAGCTCAGCTCGGGGTCGTCCGAGATCACCACGACCTCCGCCTCCACCTGCGTCGCCAGCGGGATCTGGAACTTGTCGGTCCGGATGTCGCCGACGATCCGGGGCGGCCGCACCGCCTCCACGCACTCGTCGTCCGCGCCGCCGGCGCAGTCGTTGTCCAGGCCGTCGCACCACTCCAGGGCGCCGGCGAAGACCATCACGTCGTCGTCGTCGCAGTCACCGCCGACCTCGCTCAGGCCGTCGCCGTCGTCGTCCGCGAACGACGTGCCTTCGTCCCGCGAACCGTCGCAGTCGTCGTCCAGGTGGTTGGCCGCCTCCTCGGCGTCGGGGCCGATGTCGGGGTTGGCGTCGTCGCAGTCCCCCTCGTCCTCGGACGCGCCGTCGCCGTCGTCGTCCGACGCGGTGGTGTCCTCGTCGACGAACCCGTCGCAGTCGTTGTCGGCCCCGTCGGCCGTCTCGGTCCGGCCCGGGAACGAGGTGGCGTCGTCGTCGTCGCAGTCCCCCTGGGCGACGTCGTACCCGTCGCCGTCGGCGTCCGTCGAGGCGGCGGGCACCCCGATGGCGCCGACGAACTGGGTCGTCGCGGACATCGGGCAGGCGTCGGTCACCTTGAGGGTGAAGGTGTGCAGGCCGACGGGGAAGTCGTCGAGCACGTCGATGATCTCCCAGTCGTCCAGGTCGATGTCGAAGGTGACGCCGCCGCCGGTGATGCTCAGCTCGTCTTCGATGATCTGGTCGCCGATGAACAGCTCCACCCACATGCCCGACGCCGGCTGCTCGCCGTCACTGACGCTGGCCGAGAGCTGCAGGTGCTCGCCTTCGCCGATCGCGTGGGCGATCGGGGCGAGCGGGGAGAGCAGCTCGATGGTCGGCGGCGTGCAGCCCGGGGCGCCGTCGCCGTTGCCGCGGATCTGCACGCGGATCTCGGGCCGCTGGACGTCGTTCGTCTGCAGGATCAGCTGAGCCGACGCGGCCTGCACGTTGGTGGGCGTGAAGGACAGCTCGACGTCGGCGCTCGCGCCCGGCTCGACGAGCAGGCCGACGAGGTCCACCTCGGGGGTGACGAGCGCGAACGCTTCGGCCGACTGGGTCAGCTCGAACGCGGTCACCTCGAACGTGGCGTCGCCGACGTTGCTCAGCGTGATCGCGCTCTCGGCCGTGGTGTCCGTGAACGTGAAGCCGTAGTCGAGCACCACGGGGGAGACCCGCACGTCGGAGCGGGCGTCGTCGGCGCGGCCGATCAGGCCCACGGAGACGCGCTCCTCGTCGGGGTCGTTGGTGTAGACGTCGAACGCCGCGACGGTGTCCTGCACCTCGGTGTTGACGTAGACGATCTCGATGTCGGCCGACTCGCCCGGCTCCAGCTCGTCCGGCACCGTCGACGGGTCGACGTTCCAGTTGGGGTCGGACCAGGTGTCCATGCCGTAGTCCTCGATCTCGAGGTCCTCCAGGCCGACGTTGCTCAGCGTCACGGTGACGACCTCGCTCAGCTCGAAGCCGACGCCGTCGACCTCGACCACCTCGACGTCCAGCTCCGCGTCCTGCCAGCCGGCGAACGGGTCGACGTACACCCCGTCGTCGTCGTCGTCGATGAGGATCGGCTCGCAGTCCGCCGAGCAGGCGTTGAGGGACAGCACGCAGAGCAGGAGGACGGCCAGTCGCATGCGCGACACTATGCCAGGGGCCGACTCGGGGCCCGAATCGGACCGTCATCGCGGCGACCGGGTTTGATGACGGCGACCCGGTCGGCCCGATCAGCGCAGGGCTGGGACCCGGACCCCCTGCCCGGCCTCGTACGGCGGGGCGATCGCGGGCAGGAGCTCGGCGCGGGCGACGAGATCCCCCATCAGCAGCGGGTCCGAGTCGAACGCGTAGGAGCCGACCGCGAACACGAACGGGCCCGCCACGAAGTTCAGCTCCTTGTGGCGCGGGCCCCACCAGGTGTCGACGTACCAGGCCGGCTCGCCCTGGACGCGGGTGCGGTACACGGCGTTCAGGCCCATGCCCTGGGCCCGGGCGTTGTCCCGCGATCGCCAGCGGGCCGCCATCGGGTCCCCGTAGAGCCGGCGGTGCAGGTCGGCGGCCAGCTCGTCGGTCTCCAGGTCGAAGGTCGACAGCGACCACAGGTCGCCCGAGTGCGCCTGGACCCAGGTCGTCGTCGCCCACCGCCCCTCCAGGCGACCAGCCCAGTCGGCGTCCCGCTTGTCATCGACGTAGCCGCGGTCGAGCCGACTCCCGGCGACCGCGATCGGGCGGTCGCCGGGGAGCCACGTCGACGGCAACATCGCCAGCGGTCGGGCCAGCGTATCGGCGTCCCAGGCGGCGCAGCGGTCCGACAGCAGGTCCTCCACCAGCCCTCCGTCGGGCTCACCGTCGCTCCGGGCCACCAGCAGGTGGTCGGCGCCCCGGCTCCAGGCGACCCACTCGTCCACGCCCGGACCCGGCTGCGGCGCCGGCTCGACGCCCTCCCAGCGGGGCGCCTCCGACCCGGACCGACGGACCAGCGTGACCCAGAGCTCAGCGCCGGTCTCCCGGTCCCGGAGGGTCGCCGTGACCCGGGCCGCCTCGGCGACGCTCGGGAACAGCTCCCCGACCGCGTCCGGCAGCGCCGGGGCGACCACCTCCTCCACCTCGGCGTCCCGGTCCGGATCCGGGGTGACCGCCTGGAAGGCCTCCAGGTCGAAGCGGGGGTGGCATGGGATCGAGCCGACCAGCGAGGTCAGCTCGTCCCCCAGCGGCCCCGCCGACGACGACGCCGGCGCGGCGAGCAGCCCCGCCGACGCGGCGAGCAGCGCGACCCTCACGGGTCCGTCCCCTCGGGCCCCCCGCCGCCGGTGCTGTTGAACACGAACGGGTAGGTCACCTCGAGGATCCCGCCGCCCCGCGGCGGATCGAACCGCATCAGGAGGAAGCGCTTGACGATGGCCGCCTCGACCTCCTGGTCACCCAGGGTCGACTCCTTCACCTCGGCCATCGACACCTTGCCGTCGGCGCCGATCACGAAGTGGATGACGACCTTGCCCCGCAGCGTCGGGTCCCGCTGGAGGCCCCGCTCGTAGGCGTGCTTGATGGCAGGCAGGTGTCGGCCGATGACGTCCGAGATGTCGCTCTTGTCCATCGAGCCGAGGATGATCGGGTCGCCCGACGTCGTCGGGGCCCCCGAGCTGTAGCGGTCCTGGGTCACCGACGGGGCGCCCGCGTAGCCGGCCGAGCCGGCGGACCAGCTCCCCGGCCCGAACGAGCCGGTCCCGCTGCCGCCGCCCCCCGGACCGCAGCCACAGACGCCCATGCCGCCGGAGCCGTACCCGCTGCCGTAGCCCGAACCGCCCAGGCCGCCGCCCTTGCCGAAGCCGGAGCCGCTCCCGGCGCTGCCGGAGCTGCTGTTGCTCCCGTGCGTCGTGCCGCCGCCGGCGCCGCCGGTCGGTCCGACGACCTGGCCGAAGATCGCGGCGTGGTCCACCAGGTCGGGGATCTCCCGCGGCACCTGCACCGGGCGCGGAGGCCCGTCGGCGCCCGGGATCCGGTCGGCGCTGACCGCCACGAACGAGGTGTGACGGCTCATGATCCGGTGGTCCAGGCAGAGCGCGACGATCTCGTTGACGATGTCCGGCCGGTCGCCGTCCAGCTGCAGCGCCTCGAGCTCGGCGACCCGGGCGCGCGCCCACATCGACGCGACGGCGGCGTGAGCCCGCTCCACCTCCGGCAGGTCGATCGTCCAGACGTACTCGACCTCCTCGCCGCGCAGCAGGCCGCGCACCACCAGGTCGCCCGAGCCCCCCTGGGGGTAGCGGCCGGCCACGGTGACGGGCTGCCCGACGTACAGGTCCGGCAGCGGGTCGGGGGTCAGGTCGAACACGTCGACGCCCTCGAAGTCGACCTCGACGTCGGTGAGCAGCGGGCTGCGGATGCGGTCGTACCAGGCGTCGACGGCGGCCTGCGCGTCCTCGTCGGGGCGGATGACGTCCGCGGTGCCCCGGCCGACGCGGGCGATGCTCTCGATCAGCGCCCGGTTGGGGGCCGACCCGATGCCCAGGGTGTGCACGCGCGCGGTGCCGAGGCGCGTCTCGAGCATCGCCAGCACCTCCCGCTCGTTGCTGATCTCGGCGTCCGTCACGATGAACACCTCCCGGCGACGCAGGGGGTCGTGGGGGATGTCGAGCGCGGCCCGCACGCCCGGCTCCATCTGCGTGCCGCCGCCGCCGCTGAACGTCGCCAGGAACGTCTGGGCCCGCATCCGGTTGTCCTCGCTGTTGGGCAGCGGGGCCGGCGCCAGGGTCGAGGTCTCCGACGAGAAGCGCAGGATCGTGAAGCTGTCGTCGCGGTTCATGCCCTCGATCGCGTGGCGCATGACGTCCACCGCGGTCTCCAACGGGAAGCCCGTCATGGAGCAGGACGTGTCGACCACGAACACCATCTCGCGGGGCTGGATCTCGTCCTCCTCCAGGAAGCCCGGGTCCGGCGGCTGCACGGTCGCGAAGACGTAGCCGTCGTCGTGCAGGTCGGGGTCGCGGTGGGCGTGCAGGGCGAGGTCGGGCGCCGCGCCGGCGACGCTCCAGCGGAGGATGAAGTCCTTGTTGGGGACGCGGTCGGTCACGTCCAGCCAGACGTCGGCCGTCTCGTCGTGCTCCTGGTCGTACAGGATGTCGTGCGAGGGAGAGCTGATGTCGGTGATCGGCACGCCGGCGTCGATCCAGGCGAACACGTCGATCGTGTTGCCGGTCGGCTGGTCGGCCACGGGACCGCTCATGAGGTCGACGTAGGCGCCGCCGTCCTCCTCGGGATCGCCGGTGCCGCCGGCGGGGGTGTAGCGGGGGCCGACGACGGTGGGGAAGACCCACTCGAAGCCGCCGCCCCGGTAGCGCAGCGGCTGCACCAGGTGGATCGAGATGTCGATGCGCCCCCCCGGCGGGATGTTCGCGACGTGCTGGCTGAACGTGTTGGGCCGCCATTGCTGCATCAAGGCGGCCGCCTTGCCGTCGTCGCGGGCCTCCTCGTAGATCTGCTGCGCGTCGTCGCGCCGGTGGATCTCGGCGACCACCAGCTCGCCATCGACCTGCATCCAGAGGTCGTCGACCGCGGCCGACTGCGGCAGCGGGAACAGGTAGATGGCCTCGATGGGCTCGTCGAAGGGGTTGGAGAAGGTCTGCGTGAGCTGGACGTCGACCAGGGCGCCGCTGACCTCTGCGTCCACGTCGGTGTGGAGCAGCGGCAGCCGCCAGGCCTTCTCGTTGACGACGGCCTCCAGCGAGCCGCCCTCGGTGACGCCCTGGTAGCCGGCCGGCTCGGGCTCGACGGACTTGATGTCGACGTCGTACGCCAGCGCCCGGTCGAACGCGGCGGACCGGCGCTCCCAGGAGCCGTCATCGGCGAGGGCTGAGGTCGACAGGAGCAGGCACAACACGACCGGGACGCCGGCGAGGGCGCGTGGGGACATGGAAGACTCCGCGTTCGTGAAGGTTGGTCCCGGCGAAGGTGTCGACACGCGCCAGCACGTCGGGTTCCCAGAATCTCGCGGAGGGGCGCGGGAGCGGACGGCCACCCCCAGCCTGTAGGCTCTCTGCAACCGTCGGAGGTGAGCCGTGATCCCGTTGGTGAGAGTCTCGACCCGCGCGGTCTTCGCAGCGTTCGTCTGCGTCGGCGCGTCCGGCTGCGTGCCGCCCCTGAACGACTGCGAGCTCAACGGCTACCCGGGGCTCGTGCTCGACCTCGAGGAGTGTCCCGCGGACTGCTACGAGGACCTCGACGGCGACGGCTGGGGGGGCGACCTGGGGGACCTGGACAACGACGGCGTCTGCGACGAGGGCGAGGTCACCCAGGGCAACGACTGCGACGACCTGGACGCCGGCGCGTTCCCCGGCAACGTCGAGGTCTGCGACGGGTTGGACAACGACTGCAACGGCGACAGCGACTTCGACGTCGAGGGCGAGGAGGAGGAGGAGGGGCAGGAGGGCAGCTTCGTGTTCTCGTGCTCGCCCCACGCCGTGCCGATCCACCTCTTCCTGCTCGGCGGCAGCGAGATCGCGGGCCAGCGGATCGACGCAACCACCTCGGACATCAAGATCAACACCGGCCAGACCCTGACCGGGAAGATCCGGCTGCGGTCGGTCGTGCCCGCGGGCAACGAGAGCAGCATCGCCGGCGGCCTGTCAGCCTCCTGGCCGGACTCCCACGAGGCCTCGTTCCGGCCCTTCTGGGAGCCGGTCGTGGACCCGGACGGACAGCCCGACCCCGGCCGCACCGACTGGGAGTACGAGTTCGTCGACTTCCCCGCCCCGGCGGGCGGGGACGACACCACCCAGTACCTCACCCTGGCCGCCGGCCTGGCCCCCAAGGCGGAGTACGTCGGCAGCCTCACCAACCCCTTCTACTGCTACCCGCCCGGCGAGGGAGGGCCCGAGGTGGAGCTCTGCCCGGCGTCGTGGGACGGCGTCGAGTCCGAGGGCGGCCCCCAGACCGAGGCCGATCGGGACGTCGCCGACCTGGACGAGCTGGACCTCGCCGGCTGCCGGGCCTTCGGCGCCGCCCGCATGCCGGTGCTCGTCGAGGCCGTCGACCCGGCCGGGCAGCCGTGCTCGGTCGAGGACGACGGGCCGCAGCCCTGCCACGGCGTCTATGCGCCGGTCAGCATCGGCTGCCTGTCCATCCAGATGCTGATCGAGGAGGGCGAAGAATGAGCCGCGCCCTGCCCCTGATCGTCGCCGGCCTGCTCGCCGCGGCGCCCCTCGCCGCGGCCGAGCCGGAGGCCGACCCGGCCGCCACGGTCGTCGTGTTCGACCCCGCCGAGGGCGCCGGCGAGCAGGCGACCCGGGACGCCTGGCTGGACCAGTTCGGCCGGGACGCCCAGGTGCGGTTCGTGTCCGCCGAGACGGTGTTCCCCGCGACGTCCCAGCTCGTGCTGCTGGGGGACGCGGCGGTCGCGAGCTGCGACGGGGATCCGGTCGACGCGGCGGGGTTCTCGGCCCTCACCGACGCCGTGGCGGACAAGCTCGCGATGATGGAGTACCTGGAGGCGGCGACCGCCCTGTCCGAGGCGGAGGCGGCGCTGCCCTGCCTTTCGGAGACGCCGACGACCGACGCGCTCGGTCGGCACCACTTCCTGCGCGGCGTGGTCGCCTTCTACGGCGACGGCCACGAGGCGGCGGTGGACCGCTTCGAGGAGGCGCTGCTCGCGTCGCCGTTCCTGCAATGGGACGAGCGGTTCCCGCCGCCGCTCCGCCCGGCGTTCGACGAAGCGGTGACCAGCGCCCTGGCCGCCGGGTCGGCGTTCCTCGGCGTGTCGGGCCGCATCACGGCGGAGGGGGGCCTGTGGCTGGACGGGCTGCCGGTGGACCGGCGCACGCGCACCACGACGCTGTTCGAGGGCACGCACCTGGTCCAGTGGCGACCCGAGGGCGCGGGGCTGATGTCCTGGATCGTGCACGCCGGCGAGGGGCAGTCGGTCGAGCTGGTCCACCGGGCGGACGCGATGGCGCAGCTGCTCACCGGCGGCGCGGGCGCGGCGCTCACGGACTACGCCATGGCCCGGGTGCTCGCCCCGGTGGAGCGTGAGGCGGGAGCGCGCCTGTTCGTCGCCCAGCCCTGGGACGTGACGCTGTTCCACGAGTTCGACAACGCCGGGCAGCGCTGGTGGCTCGCCGACATCGACGCGATCGAGGACTGGCGGGCGTCCGGTCGGCGGATGCGGGGGGCCGGGATCGGCATGCTCGCGGGCGGACTCGCGACCTTCATCATCGGCGGCGCGGTCGGCATCGACGGCTACGTCTACGCCGCCGACACCCGCTCGCTGATCTACGGCGACGACCTGATCGGCCTCCGGTCGGACTTCGACGCGCTGGCCCCCAGCTTCAACGAGGCCCGTCGACAGGCCGGCGTCGGCGTCGGCCTGTCGGTCGTCGGGGGGGTGGTGGCGATCGCCGGCGTGCCCCTCCTCGCCACGGGCCACCAGCGAGCCCGGAGCGGCAAGCCCCCGCGACGCGACTGATCGCGCCGACCGGGTTACCTGACGACACCTCCTCGGTCCCGCGGCGCGATGTCGGCGTCACTCCTCGGTCGTAGGGGAACGAGGCGTGGGCCCCGGAGCCGACGCCTACAGCGTGCGCAGGAAGGCGATGAGCGCGGCCCGGTCGGCGTCCTCCAGATCCAGCCCGAACGTGTGCCCCGGCTCGTCCACCTCCCGCCCCGGCTCGAACATCTGCTCCAGGTCATCGAACGCGCCGTGGTGCAGGTACGGCGCGGTGTGGCTGACGCCGCGGAGGCTGGGGATCCGGTAGTGGCCCGTGCGCCGCGACGGCGAGTCCCCGGCGAGGGGGTCGGTGCCGATCTCGGCCACCCGCACCTCCCGGTCCGACGTGTACAGCGGAGGCACGTGGCACTCGTCGCAGCCCACCTCCTCGAACACCTCGGCGCCGCGCTCCGCCTCGGGGGGGATCCCGTCCCCCGCGTACAGCGGCGGCGGCGCTTCCAGGGAGCGGTAGTAGACGGCGAGCGCCCAGGCGAGCACCCGGGGGATCCGCGTGCGCTCGGAGTTGCTGGTGATGAACAGCGTCTCACAGCGCACCGCCAGGGTCGCCACGCCTCGGTGGCGCCAGTTGCCGTTGTGGTGCAGGTAGGGCAGGTCCGCGATGCCGCCCATGTCGGGGAAGGCGTAGGGGTCGAAGCGGTTGTCGGGGAGCACGTCGGTCCGCCCGGGACCCAGCCGGTCCCAGTCCGCCGCGGTCGTCGAGTCCAGCTCCGGCGGCAGGTCCCCGGGGGTCAAGCCGGCCGCGAGCAGACGGGCGGCGCCGACGTCCATCTCGCGATTGGCCAGCCGGGCCGACAGCTCCCCCGTCTCCGGGTCCGCCGACGCGTGGCACTGGGCGCACGTGTTGCCGACCACCAGCCCATCGCCGTCGTCGAAGATCCGGAGACCCACCCACGCCTCTCCGTCGCGCAAGAACCCGACCTCGTCCAGCGCCCCCTCCATCGTCAGCAGGGCGCTGTAGGTCGCCTCCTCCCGCAGCGGGTACTCGAAGAAGACCCGTCGACCGAGCTCGATCCAGGCCTCCTCCGACGTCGGCAGCTGGTCCGGCGTCAGCGCGCTCAGCTCCCCCCCGTCGGGGAACGGCTCCCCGGCCAGCGCCGCCGCGACATCCGCGTCGGTCAACGGCCGGCTCGGCACGTCCCGCTCCGGGAGCAGCGCCCAGCCCACGTCGGCGAGCCCGTACCGGCTCAGCCGACGCTGCGCGTAGTCGTTGCTCAGCGACGTCAGGTCCCGCTCCAGCACCGCCCGGCCGTAGGCGAGATCCGCCACGTAGGCGGCCGGGTCGTCCGGCGGGCCCAGGTCGACGGGCGCCTCGGGCAGGCCCAGCGTGCCCTCGTTGGAGCAGCCGGCGAGCAGCAGGATCAGGAGCAATCGACGCACGTGGGGGGCCCTTGCTCGCAGTATGCAGCGTCAGCGGGTTGACCGGCGCCCTGTCCGCGCGGCGGCGATCGCGGTATGGCGAAGCCATGACCCGGACACTCCTGCTGCTCCTCGCCCTGTTCTGCTCCGCCGCCCTGGTCGGCTGCCCACCCCAGCTCGGCGACGACGACGACACCACCACCGGGGACGACGACGACGCCACCGGCGACGACGACGACGCCACCGACG
>CAYQEG010000256.1:0-10971 GCA_964416435.1 uncultured Rickettsiales bacterium | reverse complement strand
CGCGTCGTCGTCGTCCGTCGCGTCGTCGTCGTCGGTGCTGTCGTCGTCGTCGCTGCCGCCCCGGCCCCCGCCGCGGATCGGCGTACACGCCGCGAACGCCACCAGCGCGGCGAGCAGGAGGAGGAGGAAGGAGCGGAGGGGGGTCGACGGGCTCACGGCGTCTCCTCGGCGGCGGCCTCGATCCGGCCGACGGCGGCGGCCGGGAGCAGCCCGCGTTCGGCGGCGATGGCGGCCGCCTCGGGGTAGGAGTCGAAATAGTAGAGCGAACGCTCGGCGGCGACCTGACGCTCGGCATCCGGCACCGGCTCCTTGCCCTCTTCGGGGTTCACCACGTCGTGGATGAACACCGCGACGACGTCGTCCGGGAAGTCCTTCAGGATCCGCTCGCCGAACGTCGCGTCCCCCTGCCCGCTGTCCCCGACGAAGACGAACCGGTACTCCGGGAACACCTGCCGGTAGCGGTCGAGGTTGTCGTACTTGGCGTCCGCCATCGCCTCGTGGCTGGTCAGCCCGGCGAACGTGCCCGCCAGCATGGTGGCCTTCGGGAAGCCGCGCTCCTGCAGGGTGCCCAGGGTGAGCGCCTCGACCGCGCCGGTGCGGTCCCCCGGTCGGGCGCTGATGAAGGTGGCGAAGCCGCGCACCGCGGGATCCACCCCGGCGGCCCGCGCCATCTCTTCGTAGAAGGTGATGACGCCGGGGTAGGTCGTGCCCTTGGGGAACCGGCTGTCGATCCAGTTGGCGTAGATGGTGTCGTCGATGTCCGACAGCACCCGCACCGGCCGCTCGGCGAGGCCGTCAGCCGCCGTCGCCAGGTGGGCGAGCAGGTCGGCTCGGATCGCCTCGTCGTCCACGTCCGACCAGACCAGGTGCACCAGGTTCCGGTCGCTGTCGATCTCGTCGAACCGGGTCTTCAGCTCCCGGAGATCCGCCCCCGAGACCCCCTGGAACAGGCTCAGGATCTGCCGCTCTTCGGCAGCGTCGGTGCGACCCGCCTGCAGCGCCCGGAGCTGCTCGATCCGATCGTCCAGGCTCAGCGTCGCTGCAGGCGGCTCCCCCGCGGGCTCCGGCTCGCCCCCGTCGCAGGCGAGCAGCAGGGCGAAGGCGAGCAGCGGGAGTCGGCTCATGGTCAGTCCGCGTACGGCGCGGGCCCGATGTACCGGTTGCCCTGGTAGCCGATGTAGTTGCCGCCCGGGGTCAGGTCGACGTGGAAGTGGTTGTCGTGCCCGACGTTGTAGTTCGGCGTCAGGATGATGTTCCAGATGTCGTCGTCGAACCAGCGGTAGGCGCTGTCGTACAGCCACTCGCCGGCGTCGGTGGAGAAGGCCGTCGTGTCGTGCTCCCAGTCATCGACCAGCGTCCACAGGTCCCCGTTGGCGAACTCGAAGCCGTAGATGTCGATGGCGTTGGCGAAGGCGTGCTCGCTCAGCGTCGTCGTGTTGCTGATGACGCGGCAGTTGTAGGTGCCGATGTGGCGCAGCACGACCGCGTCGTAGGGCATCACGTCGAGCACGGTGTCGGCGAGCGCGTGCGCCATCTCGCAGCCGGCGAGCACCTCGTCGTCCGGGCTGCCGTCGTAGTACTCCAGGTCGACGCCGAAGATCGGCGACTTGACGTACACCGGGTCCTCGATCTCGCAGTCGAGGTTCGGCAGGCCGTCGGGGTGCTCGACCGCGCGGATGGTCGGCTCGAAGGCGACCCCGCGCGCCGCCAGGTCGGCGTGGCACTGGGACAGCTCGGACGGCGTGTTCGGCAAGCAGACGAACTTGAGCGTGCCGGGCTCGTTGGCCCGGGGCGCCACCGCGCAGCCGTAGCCCGACCGGCATCCGGTCTCCGGGAAGTACTCGAAGTCGCACCGACTGACGCAGCCGCCGTCGCCGATCGGCGCCGAGGACGGGAGGTCGAGGGAATCGACGCAGAAGGTGACGGGGTGGCCGTCCTCGTCGGGGCAGTACAGCCCACAGTCCTGGCTGCACATGCCGTCGGGGAAGCCGTCGGTCAGGCAGATCGCGTCGTCGAAGTCGCAGTCGGCGGCGCTGTCGCAGGGAGAGCCGACGAAGCCGAGGGGCCCCGGGTCGGGGGGCGTGGCGTCGTCGTCATCCGTCGCGTCGTCGTCGTCCGCCGCGTCGTCGTCGTCCGTCGCGTCGTCGTCGTCCGTCGCGTCGTCGTCGTCCGTCGCGTCGTCGTCGTCGTCGTCGTCGTCGTCCAGATCGGGGATGTCGGCGGCGTCACCACGCAGCCGGGATCGGTCGACTGGACAGCCGGCCAGGATCAGCGCCGCGAGCAGCAGCAGGAGCTTTCGCATGTTCCCTCCGCGGCAGGGTAGCTACCCCCCTGGAGGCGTCCGGTCAACGGTTTCCGCCATACTGCCCGGAGATGCCCGGCAATAGCCCCCCCCGCGAGGACGTAGCGCCGGACACGATGATCGACTCCGTCCCCCCCAAGACCTCCGAAGCCGAAGCCCTGGACGTGGCCCAGCGCACCCTCGACCGGGTGTCGAAGCTGGAGGACCTGCTGGTGATCGGCGGCGCCACCGCGATCAGCTCCGCCTGCGCCGTCCTGTGCGTCCAGGGGCACCTGTCGCCCTGGATCGGCGGCGGCACCGTCGCCTTCTTCGGCCTGGGGGCGTGGCTGCGCGCGCGGCGGTAGCGCTCCAGCCCGACCCGGGTGCTCCACGCGCCCCGGCGAGCGTAACCCCGACCCTCGCGACGAGCGTCCCCGTTACGCGCGCCCCAGGGGGGGAGCTCCAACCGCCACAACCCGGCCAAACGGCGCATACCAACGAGGATGCGGCGGGCCGGCACCGCCACAACCCGGCCAAACGGCGCATACCACCGAGGATGCGGCGGGCCGGCACCGCCACAACCCCGGCCAGACGTCGCATCTCCCCGAGGTTCTGGCGGAGGCGGACCGCCGCGACCCCGGCCAGACGTCGCATCTCCCCGAGGTTCTGGCGGAGGCGGACCGCCGCAACCCCGGCCAGACGTCGCATCTCCCCGGGGTTCTGGCGGAGCAGGGCAACCTGGGTTGCAGGGAGAGGCCCGAGGACCGGATGCGCCCGATCCCGGCGTTGCTCCTCGTCGCGCATTCCCGATGCATCTCCTCGTCGCGCCTTGGCCTCGGACGCCCCGGTCTTACGGGGCTCGGGCTCCAATGCGCTCCAGGCTCCTAGCCCGTCAGGCCCGCCGCCGGGTCCAGCTTGCCGCGGCCGCGGGGATCGCCCGGCCGCAGCGACCAGGCCCACCGGCCTCCTTCGAGGTCGGCGTGCAGCCCTCGCTCCGGCGTCTGCTGCGCGACCGAGCGGGCGTGCTCCGCCAGCTCCCGCAGCTGGATGCCGATCAGCCACTCCCGCCCCGTGCGGTCGGCCACCCCCTCCAGCAGCTCGGCGGCGCCCTCGCAATGCGACCGCACGCCTCCGTTGACCGCCGCCCGCGCCTTGACCCCGGCCGCCCCGAGTCGGATCAGCGCCTTGAGCACGGCCGCGACGTCGCCGCGACGCTCGTGGGCGTGCCACAGCGCCTCCCACCACGCGTGCGACTCCCAGAAGTAGCCGTGGTTGAAGAGGTCGAAGCCGAACAGGAACGCCTCGGAGTCCAGCGGGGCTTCGGGGTCGAGCGGCGGCACCTGGGGCTCGGGCTTCCCGTGGCTGTGCCCCGCCTCGTCGCGGTAGGGGTGCGGGGTGATCCCGGGGTCGTGGGCGTACGCCGGGAACGGCCGGTCGGGCACGTACCGGGGACGCGGGTGGGTGCGGATCAGCCCGAAGATCATCAGCCGTTGTCGGAGACCTGGACGACGCCCGCCGCGATGCCCTGGAAGAAGGCGGTCAGCTCGGCCGCCTGGTCGGCGTCGAGCTCGGAGTTGCCCGTCACCGTGACGTCTCCGCCGATCGAGGACAGGTTGTTCGTCAGCATCAGCATGTCGTTGAGCACCGGGTTGTCCGTGACGCTCAGGTGCAGCCCGATCGTCTCCACCGTCTCGAGGCCCGCGAGGGAGTCCAGGAGGGCGTTACCGGCGATGAGCACGCTGCCGCCGACCGTCTCCAGGTTGCCGAGCCCCGCGAGGTTCTCCAGCTGGGCTGCGCCGGTCACCGAGAGGCCTCCGGTCACCTCGACGAGCGAGGACAGACCGTCGATGTCGGACAGCACGGGCAGGTCCGTGCCGACCCCGTTCCCCAGGTCGAGCGCGCCGCCGATCACGACGGCGGTGCCCAGGGACTGCAGGTCCGTGAGGGCCGGCTCCTCGTCCAGCATCAGGCCGCCCGCGAGCGTCTGCAGGTTGGGGAGGTCGAACAGCTGCAGGCCGTTGCTCTGCACGTCGATGTCGCCCCCGACGGACTCAAGCGACGGCAGCCCGAGGGTGGTCATCGAGGTGTTGTCGTGGATCACGATCGGCCCCCCCACGGTCTTCAGCCCCGTCAACCCGACGCTGCTCAGAGCCGTGCCGATCACCTGCAGCGATCCGCCGATGTCCTCCAGGCAAGCGAGCGTGGAGAGCGACGTCAGGCTGTCGCTCCCCTGGATCGTGACGTCCCCGGTGATCCCCGTGTACTGCGGGCAGAAGCCGGCCGCCTCTTCGTCCGTGGAGATGGAGAGGTCGCCCTCCCAGAGGCTGGAGGCGGCCGAGTCGTCGTCGTCACCGGACGAGTCGTCGTCGTCGCCCGCCGAGTCGTCGTCGTCGTCGCCCGCCGAGTCGTCGTCGTCGGCGATGTCGTCGTCGTCGTCCGTGATCACGTCGTCATCGTCGTCACCCGCCGAGTCATCGTCGTCGTCCCCGGCGGAGTCGTCGTCGTCACCCGCCGAGTCGTCGTCGTCGCCAGCGCCCAGCTCACCCTCGGCGACCAGGAACCAGGAGAAGTGGTCGACGTCGAAGGTCGCGACGCCCGAAGCGTCGAGCTGCGCGCCGGACACCGCGGTCCAGCCGGCGTCCAGGGGGCCGAGGTCGTCGAACGTGAACACGCCGATGCTGCCCAGGTCGTCCACGTCGGCGGCGGAGAACGGGATCTCCACCGTCACCGGAGACGCGAACTCGGTCCCGTGGGGCGTCAGCTCGAAGATCCCGCTGACCACCGTCAGCTCGTCCGGCACCGCCTCGGGGGGCTCCTCGACCTCCGCCGCGCCGAGCTCCACGCCCGGCGGGACCGCGCCCGCCGGCGCGGTGATCGTCACGCCGTCGGAGGTGATCTCCTGGGCCGGCGAGCCGCACGAAGCGACGACGGCGGCACACAAGAGCAGCAGCACAGGGACGGTTGTTCGACTCACGGGGGCCCTCCGTAGGGCAGGAGGATAACCGGCTCGAAGGCGAGCGCCGCGGGCCGCGTCGCCTTGATACGATCTCATCGCCCCCGCGGAGCCCCGAACGTGACCCGAACCCTGGGCGTGCTCGCCCTGCTGCTGCCCCTCTCCGCGTCGTGCGCGACCGTGCGCACGCGCACGCTGCCCCCGCCCGCCGCGACCTCCGAAGCGACGCCGGATGACTCGCGGTCATCGGCCGCGGCGGTACCGGACCCGGCCGATGACCTCCGCCGCCGGGCGCTCCGGTTCGAGCTGCCGCCGCCCGCCCGCACCGACGGGGAGGTCGACGACCTCTGGTCGACGCACTACCACTTGTGGCTCGCCGACGAGGTGGCCGACGACGGCGACGAGGTCTTCGCGGTGCTGGACCCCCAGGACGACCCGTTCCCCGCCGAGGAGCCGGTGCACCTGACCGGCCGCGACTGGTGCTTCATGGCGCTGGAGGGGAGCGGACGGATCCAGCGACTGGACGGCACTGCGGTGACCCTCAACTACGCCGCCCAGCGGGACGTCGCGGTGCCGTGCGACCGCTGGCTCGGGGGTCGCTGGCGCAGCCAGGGTCGGGTTCGGTTCGGCCTCGCCCGGGGCCCCTACGGCGACGGCGTGCAGGACTGGCGGCTGGTCCCCTACCGCACGCTGGCGGTGGACCGGGACCAGGAGACCGTGCCCTACGGCACCGCCCTGTTCGTACCGGACGCCGTGGGCGACGCCTTCGAGCACGAGGGCGTGCGGTACACCCACGACGGCTGGTTCTTCGCCGCCGACACCGGCGGCGCGATCGTCGACCAGCACGTCGACACGTTCACCGGGACCTCGACCGAGGCGGACCTGGACTTCGTGACCAGCTCCCCCGACGCCCCGCGGTTCGTGGCCCGGCGCGTGCCGGAGGACGACCCGACGTCCAGGCTGCTGGCCGACCTCCACCGCGGGCGATAGCCGCTCAGCCCAGCGCCTCGAACCCGGCGAGGATCGTCCTGGCCCGGCGGGCCAGGCGGGGCAGCCCCTGCTCCTCGGCGTGCAGCACGGCCCCCTCCACCAGGTGCTTCACGTCGCGCACGAGGTCCGACACGAACGGCACCCCGCTGTCGAGGTAGCCCTGCAGGTCGTCCGCCGCGGCTCGGAAGACGGCGCGGTCCTTCAGCTCCGCCGAGCACCGAACGAGCGCCGCGTCCACGAACGCGACGAGCCCGGCGGCCCGACGCGCGACCACCAGCGGACGCACCTCCCGCGCCACCGCGGCCGCCCCCTCGGCGTCGCCCTGCTCGACGAGCACCAGGATCATGTTCAGCTTCGGCAGGAAGATCTGGCTGGAGCCGACGGCGCGGTACAGGCGCCCGGCCTGTCGGTAGAAGGCCTCGGCCTGCTCCAGGTCACCGGTCAACCGAGCCACCTCGCCCAGCCCGTTGAGGCAGTCCGCCAACCCCGTGCGGTCACCCAGGCGCTCGAACTCCACGATCGCCGCCTCGTACCTGCTCCGCCCCTCGTCGTAGTCCTCGTGCAGGACCGCGAGCACGCCGAGGTTGAAGACGCAGGACGCCGCGCCGACCACCTCGTCGGCCTCGCGCCACCGCCGCTCGGCCTCCAGGAACAGGCGACGCGACGTCGCCAGCCGACCGGCCAACCGGTCCACCGTGGCGAGCCCCTGGCACAGCTTGGCGATCCCGGACGAGAACCCGATCGAGCGCGCGATCTCCAGCCCCTGGAGGGTCAACTCCGTTGCGGTCGTCAGGTCGCCCTGGAGCCGCACCGCGAGCACCCGGGCCTGCAACGACTCGGCGACGAGGTCGAGGCGGCCGGCCGCGCGGGCCGCCGCCTCCCCTCTCCGGGCGACCTCGATGCTCTCGTCGAGCCGACCCAGTCGCATCAGCTTGCGCGCCATCGGCGGGTGGTTGACGGCCCACTCGACGTGGTCCTCGGGCAGCCCCAGGGCCCGCAGGGCCTCCTCGCGCAGCACGAGCATCGCCATCGAGCGGCGCACGTTGCCCCGACGACGCTGGATCTCCGAGGCCCGCAGCAGGGGCGTCAACGCCTCCCGCCAGCGCTCCGCCGCGCACAGGTGGCGGCCGATCCGCTCGTCCGTCAGCAGCTCGCCGGCCGGCAGCCGCTGCGTCAGGACCTCGATGCATGACCGCTGGTGGTGGTGCCATCGGCCCGAGTCGATGGCCGCGCGCTCGAGGGACTCGCGCAGCATCCCGTGCACGAAGCTCCAGCCCGACGGCCGGCGCAGCGCGAGCCGGCTCGCGATCAGGCGCTCCGCGAGGGCCGGATCGCCGCGACACCCGGCGTGCTCGCAGACCGCCGCCCACTCCGGCCCGTCGACGTCCTGGCCGAGGGTGGCGGCCAGCTCGAGCGCCGCCCGGACCGCGACCACGTCCTGGCCCGTCTGCCGAGCGTGGGCCGCGAGCAGGCGCTCGGTGCGGCTGGACCAGACGGAGTGGAGGTCGTCCGGCACGTCGGGGGTGGCGTGGGATCCGACCACGCCGAACCCGCCCCGCCCCGGTACGAGCACGCCCCGCTCGACCCAGCTCGTCACCAGCTGCACCGCGAACAGCGGGTTGCCGGCCGTGCGCTCGGCGAGGGCGCCCGCCAGCTCGCCGGAGAAGCCCAGCAGGCCGGCGATCAGCTCGTCCCGGTCCTCGGGGGGCAGGGGGAGGACCTGGACGCGGACGACCGACGGGTGGCCCTCCAGCCGCTCGACCAGCTCCGCCTCGGACGGGCGCTCCGCCAACGCCTCGTCCCGGGCGGTGAGCAGGAACAGGACCGGGAGCGCCCGGTCGACCATCGGCTCCAGCATCCAGCGCACGAACCGGATCACCTCGCCGCCCCACTGGACGTCGTCCAGCACCACGACGGCGGGGAGGCGCCTCGTCACGTCGGCGAGCAGCGACCGCACGACCTCGAACCGCTCCTCCGCCCGCGCCGGGACCGCCTGGTCGGGGCGCGCGTCGGGCGCCACCAGGGTGACCAGGCCGTTGGTCGACCACGTCTCCTCGGGGCCCGACGCGTCGAGCACCGACCGGACGCGCTGCAGGCTCGCCTCGGCGTGCAACCCGCCGAGCCGGAGGTGCCGCCGCACCAGGCCGGTCAGCCCCTCGTCGGCGGTCGGGGTCTCCCGATGGCTCGCGAACAGCGCCTCGGCGGCGCCCAACTCGTGGGCTCGCGTCGCCACGAAGGACGACAGCCGCGACTTGCCGGTGCCCGCCGCCCCGCGAAGGAACACCACCCGGGGCTGCCCCTCCCGGGCCGTCCGGCGCAGCTCGCCCCACAGCACGTCCCGCTCGTTGGCCCGCCCCACCAGGGGGATCGGCCGCAGCCCGTGCAGCCCCAGACCCGCGCCCACGAGGTGGGTGCGGCGCCTGAGCGTGGCGACCCCCCGCCAGCTCTTCGGCACGGGTCGGGCGGGGGGCTCACCGGCCAGGTGCTCGAGCCCCCACGCCGCGTCGGCCGCGAGCTGGAAACGATCGGCGGTCGCCTTCTCGAGCAGTCGCCGGAGCCACTCCTCCAGGCCCGGCGGCATCGGCTCCACCGGCTCGAAGCGGGGCACCGGCTTCTGCAGGTGCCCGAACACCACGGCGCGGACGTCCCCGGGGAACGGCGGCGCGCCGGTAGCGAGCTGCCACGCGGTGCAGCCGAGCGCGTACAGGTCGGTCCAGGGGCCGTAGTCCCGCCACGACCCCTCGATCTGCTCGGGGGCCATGTACAGCGGCGTGCCGGCCGGCGCCTCGTAGACGCCGCCTCGAACCGAGCCAGCGAGGGCCTGGGCGAGCCCGAAGTCGGCCAGCTTGAGGCGCGCCGGGCGACCGCGGCCGGCCGCGAACCGCAGGATGTTGTGGGGCTTGAGGTCCCGGTGCACGACGCTGTGGGCGTGCGCGTGGGCCAGGGCCGCGAGCACGGCCCGCAGCGCCCGGCGCAGCGCCGGCCACGTCAGCGGCTTCGCGAGGGAGTCCAGGGAGCCGCGATCCGCGAACTCCATCGCGAGCCACGGGGTGCCGGCGACGAGGTGGCCGCCGCTGCGGTCGGCCTCGTCGGAGGTGACGGTCTCGTGGTCGAGCACGAGCACGACGCCGGGGTGGTCCAGCGCGGCGACGGCCTGCACCTCGGCCCGCAGGGACGCCACCTGGGTGGGGTCCGCGTGAGACGAAGCGATGACCTTGATGGCGACGTCGACGCCCGAGGCGCGGTGGACGGCGCGCCACACGGAGCCCGCGGCGCCCTGCCCGATGGGCTCCAGCAGCTCGAAGACACCGAGGGTCGGGCGGGTCACCCGGTCAGGCTAGACAACCCCGGCGCGGCGCTCTACCAGGTGGTGGCCATCGGCCAGGCCGGCGTCTTGCCCGGCAGCTCGACGAGGCTGGGCTCCAGCATGCAGCCGATCGGGCCGTCGCCGTCGGCCCACCAGCCGTCCTCCCAGTCCCAGCTGACGTGCATGTGGTGGTGGTGGAACGGCCAGCCGCTGCCCCAGGTGACGTCGTAGTCGAACTGGTTGCGGAGCGACGAGGAGATGACGCCGGACGCCTCGAGCGCGTCGGCCGCGGCCTCGATCTCGGGGCCGATCATCACGTCCACGCCGATGACCCGGATGTTGGGGTTCTCGAGCAGCTTGGCCATGAAGAAGGCGGTGCGCTCGGCGTCGAGCAGCGTCGGCGGGCCGGTGCAGAACTGGCCGTCGTTGGACGGGCAGACGATCTGGCCGTTGTTCTCACCGTCGTTCTGGTAGTAGGCGATGTCGAGGTCGTTGCCGTCGATGTGCGTGCCCGCGGGGTGCCGCAGGGAGCTGACCATCGCCCCCGGCGTGCTGCCGTCGTCCTCGCTCATGTCCATCAGCGACAGCACCGTGGTGCCCGGGAACTGGTCCATCGTGGCCTCGGCCGCGTAGGAGACCAGGTAGTGCAGCTCGCGGCGCAGGTTGCTGTAGTGCGCCTGGTGCTCGACGAGGTAGCCGTCGTCGTCGCTGGGGTTGCGCGGGTACTGCAGGATCTGGTTGCAGGGGCCGGACTCGGACGTGTCCGAGTAGACCGAGTCGCAGTCCATCACCTCGTGGTAGTCGCTGGTCTCGACCACGATGTCGTAGTCGGCGACCGCCGAGCTGTAGGGCTGCACGGCCCAGTAGAAGTACTCCTCGGACGAGCCGGCGTTGTGCACGGCGAGCCGCTCGTAGTCCTGCTCGGAGTAGCTCGCCTGCAGGGCGGTCGTGCCGTCGGTGTCGACCTCGTACAGGTCCAGGTCGGTGCTGCCCTGGCCGGTGCCGTCGATGAGGATCTGCACGCTGAGGGTCGAGTAGCCGGGCACGATCGTGACGTAGTAGTCGATCTCGCCGGCGCACATCTCCACGTTGGTCCAGGTCTCGCCGTCGATCGCGTCGAGGCCCGACGCGGTCTCGATGGTGTCGTTCGACCCGCCGCAGTCGTCCACGAACGCCGGCAGCGAGCTCGACGCGTCGTCGTCGTCCGGTCCCACGTCGTCGTCGTCCGGACCCACGTCGTCGTCGTCCGGACCCACGTCGTCGTCGTCGGTCGCGTCGTCGTCGTCGTGGGGCGGGGTGACGTCGTCGTCGTCGTCACTGGCGTCGTCGTCGTCGTCGCTGGCGTCGTCGTCGTCGTCGCTGGCGTCGTCGTCGTCGTCGTCGTCGCTGGCGTCGTCGTCGTCACCGTCGTCGTCGTCGTCGTCGTCGCCGCTGTTGTCG
>CAYQEG010000255.1:0-11038 GCA_964416435.1 uncultured Rickettsiales bacterium | reverse complement strand
CGCCGGCGTTGCTGCCGTCGTCGGCGGGGGAGGCGGCGGACAGGTCGGTGTCGTCGTTGTCGTCGGCGGTGTCGTCGTCGTCATCCCGCGGCGTGGTCGGGCAGGCGGGCAGGACGAACAGCAGGGCGAGCAGGGCGATCAGGACGGAAATCGAGCGCATGGAAACCTCCGGGACGGCCGATGATACCGGACCTCGCGGCGGCTCCTTCGGGCTTGGGAGCGCCCCCGGACCATCGCCACAGCGGGTTGCTCAGCCGTCGGGCATACTTCATGTCGCAGATGAGTCCCCCCGCCACATCGACGAACATCGTCCGGCACCCCGGCGCCCGGGCGCGCCTGGTCGCGCTTCGGTGGGCGCCCGGCGCGAGCCCCGCGGACGAGGACGAGCTTCGGGAGGCGTGGGACCAGATCGCGGCGCGCCTGGCCGCCGAGCGGTTGCTGGTGCTCCAGGAGCGGGTCTACGCCCCGGCGTGGGCGGTGCCGACCATCTGCTCGATGCGGCGGGAAGCCCTGACCGCCCGCGGCCTCGACGCCGAGCGGCCCGTCACCCTCGTGTCCAACCCGTCCTGCATCGAAGGAGCCTGCGCCGGCATCCATGTCCTCGCGATCCGTCCGACCGCCGACGAGACCGTGCGGACCGTCAGCGCGGGCGGAGCGCGTGGCCGCCTGCTCGAAGGACCCCAGGGGCGGGTCCTCTTCGTCGCCGACCTCGCCCCCGACCCGGGCACCCCCGACCCGCTGCGCGCGATGTTCGAGGGGGCCGTGGACGCGGTGACCGAGCACGGGTTCGCGCTGACCGAGGTCGCCCGGACCTGGCTGTACGTGCAGGAGCTGATCCCGACCTATGGTCACCTCAACGCCGTGCGGGACGACGTCTTCGTGCGCGAGGGGCTCAAGAACGACCACGAGTGGCTCTGCCCGCCGCCGGCGAGCACCGGCATCCAGGGCGTGCACCCCCGGGGCTCGGCCTGCTTCCTGGACCTGATCGCCGTCGACGGGGCTCGCTTCGAGCCGGTGCGGCCGGAGCTGCAGGGCGAGGCGTACGACTACGGGTCGTCCTTCTCGCGCGGCATGGAGATCGAGCTCGGCGGACGCCGGCTCGTCACCATCTCGGGCACCGCGAGCATCGACGGGGACGGCGCGACGCTGCACCTGGACGATCACCGCGAGCAGGTCATCGAGACCATGCGGAACATCGACTCGCTCCTCCGCCGGGCTGGCGCCGACGGCCGCGAGGGCCTGTGGACGCTCTACTTCAAGGACCGCGCCGCCTACGACGCCTGGCGCGACCTGGTCCTCCGCGGCGAGCTGGCCGCCCCCCCCGAGCCGGTCTGCATCTTCGGCGACGTCTGCCGCGATGATCTCCTGTTCGAGGCCGAGGTGACGGTCCCGCTCTAGCCAGGCGTCTAGACTCCCCCCGATGGAGGCCCCCGAACGCCGCCGCGCCGTGACCGTGGCCGCTCTCGTCGTCGGCGTGCCCCTGCTGTGGGCCTTCGCGGACCTGCTCCTGCGCCGCGACCTGCCCGGCGCCGCCGTCCTGCAGCACGCCGGCTTCCGCGCCCTGGTGGTGCCCCTGGTCTGGCTGACGGAGGACGACGGCCACCGCCTGCGCGTCGCGCTCGGGCTCTGGGCGTTCGTGCTCGGCTCGGCCCTGTACGGCGGACGGGAGGGCCGTCCGGCCCGGGTGATGCTCGGCCTGACGGCCGCGGTGGTGGTGGCCGGCCAGGCGGTCACCGTCGCGCTGGCGCTGCTGATGGAGCGGGCGCTGGGGCTGGGCCTGCTCGCCGGGGTGGGGGTCTGGCTGTGGCGCCGGGAGCGGCGCTCGGTGGACCGCCCGTCCTGGCCCCTCGTGGGCGTCGCCGCGGCCGCCGCGGCCGGCTCGCTGTACTACGTCTACGCCCTCTTCATGACGTACGGGCAGGGGTACCCGCTGCTGCAGAGGCTCGGCGACCTGCTCCGGGGAGGGGGGACCTCGTTCTTCACCGCGTGGGCCGTCTCCGTGGCCCTCCTCGGCGGGCTCGCCGTCGCCCTGCTCAGCCGGGAGCGGGGCACGTCGTGGCTGCAGGAGGTGGCGCCGGCCGCGGCGGTGGCGGCGCTCGTCGGGGCGGCCGGCTCGCCCGGAGCGGCGGTGCTCGCGGGCCCGGTCGGCGTGCTCGTGGTGGCCGCCCTGTGGCCCGGGCTCGCCGCGGTTCGGGGGCCGCTGCGCTGGCCGGTGCTCGCGGCCGTGCCGTGCGTGCTCGCGGGGCTGCTGTTCGGGCACACCTACTCGGCCCGCGTGCTCGCCTGTCCGTCGCCCGACGACGACCGGGTCCGGGTGCTCGCCACGCCGAGCGAGATCTTCCGCATCGCGCGCGGCGACGGCGGTGTGTTGGCGCTGTCGATGCGGGCCGACCAGCGCTTCGGCCGGCTCGCCCCCGACGGCCGGGGGCTGGGCTACGCGTCGGCCGGTCCGCTGAGCCCGCCCTGGGGAGGCGCGGCGGGCGGCTACCTCGCGGGCACGCCCGAGGAGCTGGTCTGGGCGCCCTCCCGGGACGCGTTCTTCGGCAGCCTGGTGCCCCACGAACAGGCGCGCTGGGCCGACGGCCCGGTGCTCCCCAAGAACCTGATCGCGACGCTGGACGCCGACGCCTCGGCGGTGGTCGGCGCGACCGGGGTCGAGGGGCTGTGCTGGATCAACACGCTGCACTGGAGCGACGAGGAGGGGCTGCTGTACATCGGCTGCGAGGAGACCGCGGGCCTGCACCGGTGGGATCCCGACGAGGGGCTGCACGACAGCGAGCTCGACCCGCAGATCGGCGACGTCCAGGACCTGGCGTTCGGCTCGGGGGCGGACGACGGGCGGCTGTGGAGCGTCTCGCTGTGGAACAGCCACCGGCTGACGGAGCTGAGTCGCCTGGACCTGTCGGTGCAGCGACAGGTCGCGATCGGCGGCATGAGCTACCACGTGACCTACGACCCGGACGTTCGCCGCCTGTTCGCGTCGGGCTACTACGCCGGCCGGGTGCGCGTGGTCGAGACCGAGGGGCTGACCCACGTGCGGTCCCTGCCGGCGGGCTTCGGTACCCGCGAGGTCGCGGTCGCACGCAACCAGAAGCTGCTCCTCGCCAGCGGCACCTACGACGGCGAGCTGCGCGTCTGGACGACGGCGAGCCCGCCGCCGATGTTGATCGACCGGCTCCAGGTGGGCGGCCACGTCAAGGACATCGCGATCGACGAAGAGGCGGACCGGGCGTTCCTGTGGAGCCAGTGCGGGCTGCTCGAACTGCGGCTCGACCGGCTGGGGGTCGACCGATGACCGCCCGAGGTTGGAAGCCGGACCGGTGGCAGATCGCGGGGACCGCCATCGCCGCGGTGCTCGGGCTCGGGGTGCTCGTCAGCGCCGACGTGGCGACCCGGCTCGAGGAGACCGGGTTCGTGCTCCTGGAGGTGATCGGCCGGGTGCTCGACCGGCCGACGTCCCTGGTGGTCGCCGGCTACGTGGTCGTCGTCGGGGCGGCGGCCGCCATCGAGCCGCGGCGCGGTGGCCTGCGGCGGGAGCTCGTGCCGACCTGGTGGCTGCTGTCGGCCCTCGCGCTCCTCGGCCAGGGCTACCTGCTGGCGCTGGCCTGGGTCCTGCGGCCCGCCTGGTTGATCGTCGGACTCGTCGTCGTGCTCGGCGGCGGCGTGGCGTGGCGGCTGCGCTCCCCGGTTCCACGTGACACGGGGTCGGCCGCTCCCCTGCCCGTCGCACCCGTGGTGACGCTCTTCGCCCTGCTGCACGTGCTCGTAGAGGGGGCCGCGGGCCATATCCTGACCCCCTGGCTGCACGTCGTCTCCGACGGGATGAGCCGCGCCTCCCGGGTCCCGGGGCTCTCCCAGCTGGTGGTGTTGGCGGCGGTGGCGGGTCCGCTGGCGCTCGCCGCGCACGCCATGCGACGGGGGCTCCGACCGATCGACTGGCCCCACGTCGACCCCCGTCGGCTCGTCGACCTGGCGGCGCTGCCGTCCCTCGCCGCCCTGGCGGTGGTGGGCGCGCACTACACGACGACGATGTGGGGTTGCCCGGGTGACGTCGACGGGGTGACCCGGCTGAGCCCCCTGTCCGGCGCGTTCGACCTCGAGGCGTCGAGCGACGGTGGACAGCTGCTCGTCTCCCGACGGGAGCCCCAGGAGCTGCTGCTGCTCGACCTGGACGGGGGGGCGCCGAGCCGGGTGCCGACGGGCCGCGATCGGGACACGCTGTTCGACCGGACCGAGCCGGAGACCCTGCTTCGGCTCGACGACGGCCGCTTCCTGGTGCTCCTCGCGAGCAGCGACAGCGAGCAGGGCAACGGGCTGGCGCTGTTCGACCCGTCGACGGGGGAGCTCGGCGACCGGCTGCCCGCCCGCGGGGTGTCCGACGTGGTGTCCGACGGCGCCGGCGGTGTCTGGCTCTCGACGGAGTTCGCGGGCCGGATCGTGCGCATCGACCCGGCCACCGGGGCCGAGGTGAGCCGGCTCGACCTCGGAGGCGCCGAGACCAACAAGATCGTGGTGGAGGCGGCGACGCGGTCGGCCTGGTCGGCCGGGCTGTGGACCGACCGTCTGCTGCGTCGGGTCGACCTGGGCTCGGGCCAGCAGACGGCGATGACGTGGCTGGGCACGCACCAGTGGGACGTGGCGCTGAGCGGCCGGCACCGACTCCTGTTCGTGCCGAGGCTGACCGACGGCAAGGTGTGGGCCTTCGACGCCGACTCGCTCGAGTCCCGCGGCTCCCTGCCCGCGGCGTTCGGGGTCCGGCCCGTCGAGGTGTCGCCCGACGGGGAGCTGGTGGTGACCGGCAACCTGTACACCGGCCAGGTGGTGGGCCGCCGCGTCGTCGACGGGTCCGAGGTCTTCCGACATCGCATCGGCGGTCACATCAAGGCCGTCGAAGTCGGCCCCCGCGGGCGGGTGTTCGCGGGCAGTAACTGCGGTGTGTTCGAGATCGACGCGGTGCCCTGAGGACTGGCCCCAGGAGGCGCGCTTGGTAGCCTGGGGAGGGGGCTCGATGGTCCATATCCGTCTTCTGTGTCTCATCCTGTGCGCCTCGTCCGCCGTCGGCGGCTGCGCCCAGCCGCCGCAGCTCTTCGACTTCGACGAGGACGGCAGCCCCGACGACGTGGACTGCGAGCCCGCAGACCCGGCGGTCCACCCCTTCGTGGACGAGGTCTGCGACGACGGGGTCGACAACGATTGCGACCAGGCGATCGACGCCGCGGACGCCGACTGCCCCGACGTCGACGGGGACGGCTGGACCAACGCCAACGACTGCGCCCCCTGGGACGCGTCGATCCACCCGGAGGCGGAGGACCCCTACGGCGACGACGTCGACGGCAACTGCGACGGGCACGACGGGCTCGACCTGGACGGCGACGGCTACCCCGCCAACCCCGAGGAGTCCGGCGAGCTGCACTGGGACTGCAACGACAGCAACGACGTCGTCCACCCCGGGTCGGCGGACAGCATCGGCGACGGCGTCGACAACAACTGCGACGGAGTGGACGGGGTCGACGTCGATCGGGACAGCCACGCCTCCGAAGCGTCCGGCGGCGCCGACTGCGACGACAGCGACCCGGACACCCACCCCGGCGCCCCGGAGCAGGCCGACTGCGTCGACGACGACTGCGACGGCTCGATCGACGAGGCCACCACCACCGCGGACGACGACGGCGACGGCTGGTGCGAGGGCGCCGACCTGGGGGACGGGCTCGTCTGCTGCGACCTCTCCTCGCCGGGAGACTGCGCCGACGACGACCTGAGCCTGAGCCCCGCCGACGGCGACGGCGACGGCGTGTCGAGCTGCGACGGGGACTGCGCCGACGACGACCCGCTCACCCACCCCGGGGCCGAGGAGCTCTGCAACGGGCTGGACGACGACTGCGACGGGGAGCTCCCCGAGGGGGAGGTCGACGGCGACAGCGATGGCTCCCCAGCCTGCGACGACTGCGACGACGCCGCCGCCTGGGTCGAGTCGTTGGACGTCGACGGCGACGGCGTGACGACCTGCGCGGGCGACTGCAACGACAGCAACGCGGCGGTGCACCCGGGCGCGACGGAGATCCCCGGCAACGGGCTCGACGACGACTGCGTAGGGGGCGAGGCGGTGGACGCCGACGGGGACGGCGCCCCCGCCGGCCTGGACGACTGCGACGACGGCGACCCGGAGGTCTTCTGGGGGGCGCCCGAGGTCCTGGACTGCAAGGACAACGACTGCGACGGCTCGGTCGACGAGGGCACGGTGGCCGCGGACGACGACGGCGACGGCTCTTGCGAGGGCTACGACTTCGGCCTTGGGGTGGTCTGCTGCGACGGCTCGCTCCCGGGCGACTGCGACGACGCGAGCCTCGCCAGCAACGTCGCCGACGTGGACGGCGACGGCGTGACGACCTGCGCGCTGCCGCCGGACTGTGACGACGTCAACGGCGCCCGCCTCCCCGGCGCGGAGGAGGCCTGCGACGGCGCGGACAACGACTGCGACGGGCTCATCCCGCCGGACGAGGCTGACGACGACGGGGACGGATTCTCCACCTGCCAGGGCGACTGCGACGACGGGGACAGCGGGGCGACGCCGGCCGACGCCGACGGGGACGGCTACTCGACCTGCAACGCCCCGCCGGACTGCGACGACGACGACCCGTCCGTCGAGTGGGACGACCTCGACGGGGACGGCCAGGCGACCTGCGACGGGGACTGCGACGACGCCGACGCGGGCACCTGGCTGGGGGCGCCGGAGGCGTGCGACGGGGTTGACGGCGACTGCGACGGCGTGGTCTCGGACGAGGCCGACGCCGACGGGGACGGCTATCGGCTGTGCGACGGCGACTGTGACGACGCGGCGACGGACGTCTTCCCCGGGGCACCGGAGCTGTGCGACCTGGTAGACAACGACTGCGACGCGGTGGTGGATGAGGACACCGAGTCGGACCTGGACGGTGACGGCTACTTCCCGTGCCAGGGCGACTGCGACGACGGAGACCCCGAGCGATCGCCCGGGCTCTCCGAGGCGTGCGACGGCGTGGACAACGACTGCGACGGGGTCGTGCCCGCCGACGAGGCCAACGACGACTCGGACGGGTACCGCATCTGCGAGGGGGACTGCGACGATGGCGACGACCTGGTCAACCCGTCGTCGGCCGAAGTCTGCGACGGAGCCGACGGCGACTGCGACGGCGTGCCCGACGGGGACTGCGTCGCGTGCACCTTCGAGGTGTCCACGGACTTCGCGGCGCTCCAGTCGGCGGTCAGCGCCTCCTCCCCGGGGGACAGCGTCTGCGTCGCCCCCGGCGCCTACACCGGCAACCTCGACCTGGAGGGCAAGGCGATCGACCTCGTCAGCCGGGGCGGCCTGCACCTGACGACGCTGGACGGCGGCTCTTCGGGATCCACGGTCAGCGTAGTCGGCGCGGGCGCAGACGCGACGGTGCAGGGCTTCACGATCACCGGAGGGTTCGCCGCCCAGGGGGGTGGGATCCACGTCGACGGGGCTTCGCCGACGCTGCGTCGCCTGGCGGTCGTCGGCAACGGCGCGACGTTCCACGGTGGCGGGATCTACCTGTCCGGCGGGGCCCCGGAGCTGGACGACGTGTCCCTGTCCGGGAACGACGCGGACTACGGCGGCGGGCTGTACGTGGCCGACTCTTCCCTCATCGCGGGCGACCTCGTCGTTACGGGCAACGAGGCGACCTTCGACGGGGGCGGCCTGTGGATGGACGGTGGCTCGGTCGTCGTCAGCGATCCGGTGGTCTCGGGGAACGAGGCCGGGATGGACGGCGGCGGCGGGTGGCTGGGGAGCGAGGTCCACTGGACCGGCGGGGTCGTGGCCGACAACGTCGTGCAGGGCGCCTGCGGGGGTCTGATCCCCGATCCGGCGACCGCGCCGGCTATCGTGCGGCCATGTCCAAGCGCTCCGGCCTGACCGTCCTCGCCCTGCTCCTCGTGGTGTCCGTCGCCTCGGCCGACACCACGTCCTGGGGCCTGGACGACTCCTTCGTCTACGACTTCGACGCCACCGAAGTGTCCCTCGCGAACTCGGCCGCCACGCTCTATTCGGGCGAGTTCGGCACCGGGCTCGACGGTGACCTGGTCGTCTCGTCTACGACCTTCGACCTGTCCGTCGACTTCTCCGGGTTCCGGACTGAGCCCGACGGGCTCGCCTGGGCGATCCCGAGCGTGCTCTCGGCCGGCGACGGCTCGGTCCTCATCCCGGGCTACGGCGGAGGCCTGGCCGCCGGCGACGAGCTGCTCCTGCTGGTGGCGCAGGGCACCGCGGCGGACAACGCCGCGGTGGGGACCTGGGAGACGGTCCGGGTGCTCTCCGCTCCCCTGGCCAGCCCCACCCTGATCACCCCCCTGGCCAACGACTACGACGGCTCGACCTACACGGTGTTCGCCCAGCGCGTCCCCAACTACGACGACGTGACGCTCAGCTCGGGGACCCTCACCGCGTCGGGTTGGGGCGGCGCCCTGGGCGGCCTCGTCGCGTTCCGGGCGGCGGGCACGCTCACGGTCGACGCGGGCTCTGTCGTGCACGCCGACGGGCTCGGCTACCGCGGCGGGGCCGGGGGGGCGTCGTCCGGCGGCGGCGGCATCGGCGGGGAGAGCTTCGCCGGGGTCGACGGCAACGGCGGCAACGACGGCGGCGCCGGGGTGGGCGGCGGCGGCGGCGGCGAGGGCCCCTCCCAGAGCGTCGGCCTGCTCGGCGGCGACGGCGGCTTCGGAGCGGGCGGCGGCGGGGCCGACGGCACCGACAACGCGGACGACGGCGCGGGCGGCGGGGGCGGCGGCTCCCACGCGGGCGGCGGGGGCGGCGGCGGCGGCGGCACCGGCTGCGGCGCCCCGGCGGGGGCGGGCGGCAGCGGCGGCGTCGCGGGCGACGAGGCCGGCGGGGGCGGCGGCTCCTCCTGCCCCGGCGGCGGGGGCGGCGACGCCGGCTCGGCCGGCGCCATCGGCGGCTCCTGCCTCTGGGCGCCCAACCCCCAGGGTGGCAACGTCGGCGGCGGCGGCCTGGGCGGCGGGGGAGGCGACACCTGCGGCTCCCACTACGGCGGCGGCGGCGGCGGCGCAGGGTCGATCTACGGTGACGCGGACCTCGCGGCCCTCCACCTGGGCGGCGGCGGCGCGGGGGGCGGCGGCTCGACCTACGGCTTCACCGGCGGCGCGGGCGGCGCCGGGGGCGGCGCGGTGCTCGCGTTCGCGGCGTCCGCGGACGTCGCGGGTGTCGTGTCGGCGGACGGCGCCTCGGGAGGCACCGTCTCGACCGCGAACCGCTCGGCCAACGGCGGCTCCGGCGCGGGCGGCAGCGTCTGGCTGGGCGCCGGAGCGCTGACCCTCAGCGGGGTGCTGTCGGCCTCGGGCGCCGGCCCCACGGCGACGACCAACCGGGTGTCGGGCGGCGGCGGCGGCGGCGAGGGGCGCATCCGCGTCGACGCCGGCTCGGTCAACGGGATCCCCTCGGCCGACGCCGGGTTCGACGCCGAGGTCCAGGCCTGGGCCGCCCACGCGGTCGGCTCGGTCAACGGCCTGTCGGCCTCCTACCCGACCTCCTCCGAGGTCTGCGCCATCCTCCAGGTCGCGCCCGGCGGCCCGGTGGTCTGGGAGGGCTTCACGACGGTGGAGGCGCCCGACGGCGGAGCGATCACCTACGTGCTGATCGACGAGTCGGCCGCCACCTGGTGGTGGGACGGGGCCGCATGGAGCGGCTCCTCCGGCGTCGCGGAGAGCAGCCCCCAGGCGGACGTCGACGCGAACATCGGCGACTTCCCGGGCGCGGACGTCAGCTGGTGCGCGTGGCTGCAGGGGGACGGCACCCAGGCGGTCTCCTTGCTCGACGTCGAGGTCGAGTACTCGCCCGACGCCGATGGGGACGGGGACCCCGACGCGAGCGACTGCGACGACGCCGACGCGACGATCTACACCGGCGCCCCGGAGCTCTGCGACGGGATCGACAGCGACTGCGACGGCGACCTGGTGGACGGCTTCGGCGACCTGGACGGCGACGGCGATCCGGACTGCGCCGACATCGACGCGGACAGCGACGGCTTCGACAACACCGAGGACTGCGACGACCTGGACGCGGCGATCAACCCCGACGCCGTCGAGGTCTGCGACGACGTGGACAGCGACTGCGACGGCGACCTGGTTGACGGCTTCGCGGACACCGACCTGGACGGCGATCCGGACTGCATCGACCTGGACGATGACGGGGACGGCGACCCCGACGCCACCGACTGCGCCGACCTCGATCCGTCCATCTACACCGGCGCGCCCGAGGCGTGCGACACGGTGGACAGCGACTGCGACGGCGACCTGCTCGACGGGGAGCCGGACAGCGACGGCGACGGCACGCCGGACTGCGTGGACGGCGACGCCGACGGGGACGGCTACGACGCCGCCTGCGACGACTGCGACGACCTCGACCCCACGATCCATCCCGGCGCGGCCGAGGCGTGCGACGGGATCGACAGCGACTGCGACGGCGACCTGGTCGACGGGGAGCTGGACAGCGACGGGGACGGGGAACCGGACTGCGTCGACCTGGACGACGACGGGGACGGCGACCCCGACGCCACCGACTGCGCCGACCTGGACGCCAGCGTCTACACCGGCGCCCCGGAGGCGTGCGACGAGATCGACAGCGACTGCGACGGCGACCTGGTCGACGGCGACGCCGACCTGGACGGCGACGGCCTCCCCGACTGTGTCGACGACGACGTGGACGGGGACGGCTTCGACGGGGCGGTCGACGACTGCGACGACGCCGATCCGACGATCTGGCCCGGCGCCCCCGAGCTCTGCGACGAGATCGACAGCGACTGCGACGGCGACTTCGTCGACGAGTACGACGACTTCGACGGCGACGGCACGCCGGACTGCACCGACACCGACAGCGACGGGGACGGCCTGACCGATGAGGAGGAGGACGCCCTCGGCACCGACCCGCTCGACCCGGACACCGACGACGACGGCCTGGACGACGCGGACGAGATCGCCGAAGGTACCGACCCGCTGGACGAGGACAGCGACGACGACGGGCTGAGCG
>CAYQEG010000254.1:0-11144 GCA_964416435.1 uncultured Rickettsiales bacterium | reverse complement strand
GTCTCCCGAGACCGTCGCTCGACGGTGGGCAGAGTCGCTCGGACCTGGGGGGCGCTACCAGCCCAGGATGCGGTCGCCGCGGACGGCGGGCTCTTCGCTGTCGTCGGGGCTCGAGCCGGCGCCGCCGACCAGGGACCACAGGGTTCCTCCGGCGGACGGGAACAGCACCTGGCGGCCGACCACGACGGGCGGCGCGGCGACTCCGGCGAGCCGGGTGCCGGCGCGCGGGATGAACTTCCATTGTTCGGTGCCCTCGAAGCGGTCGATCGCGTAGAGCGTGCCGGTGACGTCGCCGACCAGGATGCTGCCGCCGGCCCGGACCGGCGGTCCGAACTGCGCGTTCTCCTTGTCGAACGTCCAGATGGCCTCGCCGGTGTCCGGGTCCAGGCAACGGACCCGGCCCTGGGTGTCCGCGGTGTACAGGTAGCCGCCGGCCATCACCATCGTGGAGGTCGCGCTCGACTCCTCGCTCACCCAGCGAACCTGGTGGCTCGTCGCGTCCAGCCCGACGACCGGCCCGCCGAACGCCGCGGCGATCATGATGTCGCCGTTGTCGATGACCTCGGCCTGGATGTCCGGGAACTTGCCCGTGCCGACCTGGGCCGCCCAGAGCTCGCGGCCGGTGCCCGGCTGCAGCCCGACGATGGCGCCGTCGGAGAACCCGATGACCACCTCGTCGCCGATCACCACCGGCGCCGGCGCGCCGAGGATCGCCAGCTCCTGGCTGCCGCGCGGAACGTCCCGCGTGTAGGCCCAGCGCCACGCCCCGTCGTCCAGGCCGACGGCGACCACGGAGTCCGAGACCGTCGACACCAGCACCTCGTCGCCGGACAGCGTCGGGCTGCGATAGACCGCCCCGCCGACCCGGTACGGTTCGTTCCAGACGGGCTCGAGGGCTGCGTTCAGCCGCTGCATCGTGCCGAACGAGTCGACGACCACCCAGCCGCCGTCGGGCAGCGCCACCGGCGCCGCCTGCACGGGACCTTCCGTATCGACCGCTGCCATCGCTCGGCCGGTCGTGCGGTCGAGCACGAACAGGCCGGGTCGCCGGCTGCTCCCGACCAGCAGCTTGTCCTCTGCGACCGCGGGGCTCGCGAGCTCGAGCCGGCTGATCGCCCAGACCCCGTCGTCCGGGAGCTCCCACTCCCAGTCTTCGCTCAGCGGCAGACGGAGCGCGCCGTCGTACTTCCGCTGGGCCACCGTCGCGTCCGCGTCCTCCTCCGAGGCGTCCCAGCCCTGCCACTCGATGCGGCGAGGCGGGTTGGTCAGCTGCGGCTCGTGGAGCGCCTGGTCGGCGCTCGCGCACGCGGCCAACAGCACCGCCGCGGCGACCGCCAGAACGTTCGAGTAATTCTTCAAGGTTGCGGGCTCAGAGCGCCGCCAGCGCCGACGCCTTGGCCTGGACCTCCGGCAGCATCGCGCTGTCCGGGAAGTCGGTCTCGAACGTCGTATAGAGCTCCTTGGCCTTCGCGGTGTCGCCCTTGGCGGTGTACACCCGCGCGAGGTCGATGATCGCCTGCTCCTTCATCTGGCCGGAGGCCTTGGAGCGAACCGCCTCGTAGCCGACGATCGCCTCGTCGTGACGCCCCAGCGACTCCAGCGCGGCGGCTTTGCTGCCCGACGCGAGCAGGCCGATCGACCCACCGCCGGACTCGGCCGCCTCGAAGTGGCTGATCGACTCCTCGAACCGGTCGCTTCGGTACAGCGCGGCACCCGCCTCGAGGTGCGCGACGCGCGCCTGGGGGGTGCCCTCGTGCTCGGTCGCCACGGCGTCCAGGGCTGCGACGGCCTCGTCCACTTCGGCCTTGAGCTCCTCGGGCGACTTCGCGGAGACGGGAGAGACCGCGATCGGGGCGCCCGAGTCGGGCAGCTTCTTGCGAGCCTCGAACAGCGCCTCGGCGGCACCCTCCCGGGTCCCCTCGTCCACGCGCTGCATCACGCCGTAGATCAGCAGCGCAGCGAGGATGACGCCGACGACGCTGCCCACGAGCTTGCCGTTCTCGACGACCCAGTCGACGATCGTGGTGCCTTTCTCGATGAACTCGTCGGGCTGCTCGATCTCTTCTCGGCGCTTCTTGGTGCCGACCCGCTTCTTGATCACCGGACGCTTGACGCCTTCGGTGGTCTTCACGGGCTTGGACGGCGCTGCGCCGCCTTCGGTCTGGTCAGCCTTGCGGGCCTGGTCGTCAGCCACTTTGTCTCTCCTCCGCCGGCCGATTGCGCGACCAGAGGTTGCTATACGTTGACGGCGGCGCCGTCAAGATCCGGAGCGGTCCTTGAAGGACAACCGCAGCGGACTTCCGGGGGCCGGGAAGGCAGCTCGCAGCTGCGCGGCGAGGTACCGCTTCCAGGATTCCGGGAGTGAGCGCGGTTGGTTGCAGAAGAACACGAAGCTCGGCGGGCGTACTCCCGTCTGCGAGCAGTAGTACAGGCGCACCGGACGGTGCTTGTGCATCGGGGGCGGGTTCATCGCCCACGCGCTGCGGGCCCATCGGTTCAGGGGGGCTGTGCGCACCGTCATCCGGTGCCCCTCGTTGCAGCCCTGGATCGAGGTCCAGATTCGCTGGGTGCCTTTGCCCGTCATCGCCGAGATGAAGAGCACGTCCGCGAACTGCAGGTGGGGCATGCGGCGCCGCAGGTTCTGCATGAACGCCTTGCGCGCCCCACTCCCCTTCCCTGCCAGGTCCCACTTGTTGACCAGCAGGATCAGCGCTCGGCCGCGGTCCGCGATCAGCGCGCCGAGCTTCGCCTCCTGGTCGGTGACGCCTTCGGTGCCGTCGATGAGCAGCAAGCAGATGTGCGACGCCTCGACCGTCCGGATCGAGCGACCGACCGTGAGCTTCTCCACCCGCTCCGTCACCTTGCGGCGGCGGCGGATGCCGGCGGTGTCGATCAACACGTACCTGCGGCCGTCGTGCTCGACGAACGCGTCGACCGTGTCATGTGTCGTGCCGGCCTCGGGCGAAGTGATCGAACGCTGGTACCCCAGCAGCCGGTTCAGCAGCGTCGACTTGCCCACGTTGGGGCGGCCCAGCAGCGCGATCCGAGGGACGAAGTCGTCGTCCTCGCCCAACTCGAAATCGGGGAGATCCGGCGGCGCCTCAGCCTCGTCCCAGCCGACCGTCTGGTCGGCGTCATCGAACGAACCGCCGACCCACCGAACCTCCACGCCGTCCTCGTCGAACGCGCCGCCCGGCTCGAACTCGACGTCGTCGGAGACGGCCGTGGCGTCCGGGTCCGTGCGCGGGTCCCACGGCTGGGGCGCCGGCCCGCGGTGGGTCGTCGACTCCTCCGGCATGTCCTCGCCCAGGAACTGCAGGCGGCCACCCCGCCCGCGGGCGCTGTCGTCGTCCCGGTGGCGGGAGCGGCCGCGATCCACCCAGGGCTCCGGAACCTTGCCGAGCGCATCCGCCTCGGCCGGCAGCGCGTCCACGATCGTCTCCACCAGGTCGCCCAGACCGACGCTGTGCTCGGCAGACACCAGCAGGAACCGGTCGACGCCCAGCCGATAGAAATCGGCCGCTTCGATCTCGACCTTCGGGTGGTCGCACTTGTTCAGCACCCACACCACCGGCTGTGCGGCCGCCCGCAGGCGCTGGGCGATCTCCTCGTCCGTCGGCGTCAGGCCGGCCCGGAGGTCCATCACGAACACGATCACGTCGGACTCGTCGATCGCGACGAGCGCCTGCTCCCGGATCAAGGCCGCCATCCGTCCGTCCGCGACCGCCGGCCCCTCTTCGAACCCGCCGGTGTCGCACAGGATCACGGGACGGCCGTCGAGGGTCGAGAGCGCGTAGTTGCGGTCCCGGGTGACCCCGGGCGTGTCCTGGACCAGCGCCTTGCGGCGGCCCAGGAGCCGATTGAAGATCGAGCTCTTGCCGACGTTCGGCCGGCCGACGATCGAGACGACGGGGCGGCTCATGACGTCCCCCCGGGATCGAAGTTGCCGAGCCGCTGCACAGCGCGTCGATGGCGCGTCCAGGACGGGTCGACCCCGACGGTCAACTGCAAGAAGACCTTGGTCCCGAGCAGGCGCTCGATCTCGATGCGGGCGGTCGTCCCGATGCGCTTGAGCATCGAGCCGCCCTTGCCGATCACGATGCCCTTCTGGCCCTCGCGCTCGACCCAGACCCGAGCCATCACCCGGACCAGCTTCTCCCCCTCCTCGAACTCCTCGATCTCCACCGCGAGGCTGTAGGGCAGCTCCTTGTCGAGGTACCGGAACGCCGACTCCCGGACCAGCTCGCCGACGACGAAGCGCTCCGTCACGTCCGTGATCTGGTCCTTCGGGAACCAGGGGGGGCCCTCGGGCAAGCGGTCGACCACCTCGCGGAGCAGGTCCCCTACCCCATCCCCCGTCTTCGCCGAGATGGGCACGATCGCCTCGAACTCGTGGGCCTCCGCCCAGGCCGCCATCAGCGGGAGCAGCTGGGCCTTGGACAGCGTGTCGATCTTGTTCGGCACCAGAACGGTCGGCACCCCGCGCCCCTGCAGCTTGCGGAGCACCAGCGAGTCCTCCTTGGGGTCTCGCTCGCGGTTCGGATCGATCATGAAGAGGACGAGGTCCACGTCCCCGAGCGCGGAGACCGCCTCGTCGACCATGCGGCGGTTGAGCATGCCGCGCGCCTCGTGGATGCCCGGCGTGTCGAGGAACAGCGCCTGCACGTCGTCCCGCGAGTAGATCCCGAGCACCCGGTTGCGCGTGGTCTGCGGTCGACGCGAGACGATGCTCACCTTGCTGCCGAGCAGCGAGTTCAGGAGCGTCGACTTTCCGACGTTGGGGCGGCCTACGATCGCGACGTAGCCGCTGCGGTGGGTGGTGGACACGGCGGGGACTGATAGCCCGTCCGGCGCTCGCTGACCAGCCCCGTGGTTACGATCGGGCTAGGAAGCCTTCTTGCGGCGACGGCGCACCGGCGGCACATCGGCCGGCTCCAGGAGCCCCTCGAACGCCCGCAGCTCCCCGGATGGCTGCTCCTCCAGGGGCAGCACCCGCAGGTCGACCAGCCGGAACTGCTCCCGCAAAGACAACAGGTTGCCGCTGCAGGGACCGCGCAGCCAGCTCTCTTCCCGGGGGTGCACGACGAGCGTGAACCGGCGCGTGCCGAGCCGGAACGACCGGGCGATCGCCTCCGCCGCGCGCACCCGCATCAACTCCGCCTCCACCCGCAGCCGCAGCGCGGGGTCGAAGGGGCCAGCGACCACGGGCGGGCCCCGGAGGAGGTCCACCTCCGGCTGCAGACCGACGCGGATCAGCTCAGTCCCCGCCGCGCGAAGGCGCGCAACGACGTGCCGGCATGTCGAGATCGCCTCCCGGAGACTCATCGGGTGCCAGGCGTGCGGCCGGTGCAGGCTGCCCAGGAGCGTGCCCTCGAGGGCCAACGCGGGCAGCACCCGGGCGGCTCGGGGGCGCGCCTTCACCAGGGTCTCCGCGCTCGCGACGTCGCTCCGATGGGAGCTCGCCGGCAGGCCCGGGGTCAAGTGGGCGACCGAACGGAGTCGGAACCGGTTCAGCCTGCCGATCGCCTCCAGGGGGGCGCGTGGGTCGTGCCGCAGGCCCAGCCGCCGAAGGACCCGTCGGTCCAACGAGTGCACCGGCACCTCGACGGTCGTCACGCCGCGCGCGCGGAACTCGTTCAGCGGCGCCCGGAGCACCGAGAGCGGATCGGCAGTGATGCGAATCCCCGACGCTCGGCCCCGACGGACCTCCCACTCCGCGGCGTCCAACAGGTCGGTGCGCGGGCCCCGAGGCAGCTGCCACAGATCCCCGCCGTACAGCCCGATCTCGACCGGAACGAGGGCCTTGCCCGCGAGCAGGAGTCGGTCCCTCACCCGGTCGACCGCCGCGGCCACCGCCGTCGGGTCCGGCACGAGCGCCTCGGCGGGGACCTGGGCTCCGACCGGGCAGTAGGGGCAGCCGGGGTGACAGAAACCATGGGGGAGCGGGATCGCCGCGATCGGAGGGCGCGCGCTCAAGCGACGGTCTCCACCGGCTCGGCGGGCTGGTCCAGACCCGCGAGGGCGACCAGCGCGGCGGCTCGCGCCGCCTCCTGCTTGCTCCCCCCCTGGCCCCGGCCCGCCGGCTCGCCTCCGATGCACACCTCCAGCGTCCACGTCGGCGCGTGGGGAGGCCCCTCGGACGACACGATCCGGTAACGGGGCGTGCCGCGACCCTGCTGCTGCAGGCTCTCCTGGAGCAGCGTGCGCGCGTCGCGAGGCGAGTGGATGCTCCCGTCCACGTCCCGGGCCTGGAGGGCCGCGTCCATCGTGTCGAGGATGAAGGTCCGGGCCGGCTCGAGGCCGCCGTCGCGATAGATCGCTCCGATCAGCGCCTCGAACGCGTCCGCGAGGATGGAGTCCTTGGTCCGCCCCCCGCTGCCCTCCTCGCCCCGACCGAGCTTCAGCCAGGACCCGAGCCCGACCTCCCGCGCGTGAGCGGCCAGCGTCTCTTTCTTCACGAGGCCCGCGCGGCCGCGGGTCAGCCGGCCCTCGTCCTCGGCGAAGGTCGCGAACAGGTGCTCCGCGACGACCAGGCCGAGCACGGCGTCGCCGAGAAACTCGAGCCGTTCGTTGTCGGGAACCGGCGGGGTGTGATCGTGGGCCCAGGAGCGGTGTATCAGCGCCCGTTCGAGCAGGGAGCTGTCCTCAAAGCGGTAGCCGATCCGCTCTTCGAGGGCCGACGTCGGCCGCTGGTTTCCCACAGACCGATCATGCCTGCGGTCGGCCATCGGCACAAATGTCTGTCCCGCCGTCGTCACGGAGGCGGGGACGCCGCCAGGTGATCCGGAGCGCCCGCGGCGCTGCTGACCACCGCCAGATCACCGGCCACCGACAGCCCCGCGGCGCCGTCCCCCAGCGCCGTCACCAGCGTCCGGTCGCCCGGTCCGGCCCCCTCGAACAGCAGCGCCACCAGGTCAGCGTCGCCGTCGCCATCGACGTCGGCCGCGGACACCTCCGCGCGCGCGTCTCCCAGGTCGACCGCCAGCGCCGGCGAGCCGAACCCGCCGGAGCCGTTGCCGGACAGCAGGTAGCCAGCCCCGGCGACGCCGTGCTCACTGAAGCCGACGACCAGATCGGCGATCGCGTCGCCGTCGTAGTCCGCCTGGGCGATCGCGTCCACGGGCAGCGCCAGCACGGCGACGAACAGCGGGTCCCCGAACGTGCCGTCCCCGACGCCCGGGAGCAGCCAGCACGCGCTCGCGCCCGCCGGGGGGCTCCAGCCGCACTCGACGAGGTCGGGCAGGTCGTCGCCGTCGTGGTCGGTCGGCGTGCGGCCGACCGTCCAGCGGTCGGTCGCCCCCGCAGAGGCCAGTTGTCCCGCGTCCACCGGCGTGAAGCCGCCCAAGCCGTCGCCGAGGTAACTGCGCACCTCCCCCGCGGGGGCGTCGAAGGCTACGGACAGCAGGTCGGTGTCTCCGTCTCCGTCCAGATCGGCGGCGGCGAACAGGCGATGGTCGCCCGGCAGGACGACCCCCGACGGCTCGTAGGTCTCCGTCGATCCGGTGCAGGTGGTCCGCACCGCGGCGACGGCGTCGGCGGCCGGGTCCGACGGGTCGTACTCCTGGAACAAGACGTCCGACGCGCCGTCCCCGTCGATGTCCGCGATGGCAGCCGCGATGGCTGCCCCCGACGCCGGCACGTCCCCGAACGGTCCGAGGGAGGCCGGCTCGCCCGCGCTGCCGTAGCCGACCAGCGTGACCGCTCCCTCGCCCTCCCGGCCGACCGCAGAGCGGACCGGCACGGCCGAAGCCGCGGTCTCGTCGGCGTGACCGTCGCAGTCGTCGTCGATCCCGTTGCCGCAGACCTCCGGGGATGACGGACCGATCGCCGACGCACCGTCGTCGCAGTCGACGCACGGGTCGTCGCCGTCGCCGTCGCCGTCCGGCAGGTCGCTGTCGGCCCCGTCGACGTCCCCGTCGCAGTCATCATCGAGCCCGCTGCAGACCTCCGTGAGCAGTGGCGAGCGAAGCGGCTCGGCGTCGTCGCAGTCTCCGGCGCAGGGTCGGACCCCGTCGCCGTCATCGTCCGCTTCGTCGACCGGCACGACCCCGTCGCAGTCGTTGTCGACCCCGTCGCATTGCTCGAGCGCGCCCGCGAAGACGTCGTCCGCGCCGTCGTCGCAGTCACCGTCGCAGCCGAGGACGCCGTCGCCGTCCCCGTCCGACTCCCCGGCCAGGGGTGAGCCGTCGCAGTCGCTGTCGAGGCCGTCGCAGACCTCTGCGGCGCCCAGGAACACCGTCGGCTCGTCGTCGTCGCAGTCGTCCGCGCAGGCGAGCTCGCCGTCGCCGTCGTTGTCGGCCTCGTCCGCCGGCAGGACCGTGTCGCAGTCCGTGTCCAGGCCGTCGCACGCCTCCGCCTCGGTCGGACCGACGTCCCCATCGTCATCGTCGCAGTCGCCCGCGCACGGGGCGGCGCCGTCGCCGTCACCGTCGAGTTCGTCGGCGGGCGCCGAGCCGTCGCAGTCGTTGTCCAGCCCGTCGCACAGCTCCGGCGCCCCATCGAACACCGCCGCCAGGGCGTCGTCGCAGTCGCCCGCGCACTCCGCCAGGCCGTCCCCGTCGTCGTCCACCTCGTCCACCCCCACCGACCCGGCGCACGAGTCGTCCTCGCCGTTGCAGAGCTCGGGCGCGCCGGGCAGGACCGTGGCGTCGCCGTCGTCGCAGTCGCCGTCGCAGGTCGAGACCCCGTCGCCGTCCAGGTCGGCTTCGTCGTCGGGCAATTCGCCGTCGCAGTCGGTGTCGAGCCCGTCGCAGCCCTCGGCCGCGCCCGGGAAGCGCGTCGGATCGTCTGGCGCGCAGTCCCCGTCGCAGGCGGTGACTCCGTCGCCATCGGGATCGAGTCCTTCGTCGATGTCCTCGTCGCAGTCGTCGTCGACGCCGTTGCAGACCTCCAGCGCAGACGGCGAGATCGACGCGTCGTCGTCGTCGCAGTCCCCCAGGCAAGCGAGCGCGCCGTCCCCGTCAGCGTCGATCTCGTCCTCGAGCAGCGCCCCGTCACAGTCGGTGTCCAGCCCGTCGCACGCCTCCGTGAAGTCGGGGGAGGCGAGCGGCTCGGCGTCGTCGCAGTCGCTGCAGGCGTCGCTGCCGTCGCCGTCGGCGTCCCCGACGTCGGCGTCGTCGTCGTCGATGGCCTCGTCGCAGTCGTTGTCGATGCCGTCGCAGATCTCGGGGTGGGCGGGGTGCGCGGCCGGCTCACGGTCGTCGCAGTCCCCGTCCTCGGGCACGAAGCCATCCCCGTCGACGTCCACCGCGACGTCCTCGAACAGCTGGCCCGGCCCGCATCCGACCGTGAGCACGAGCCCCAGCACGAGCGACACGAGGCGCATCATCGTGGCCCTCCGATCAGCAGCCCGATGTCCAGGCCCGCGCCCGCGGTCACGTGGGGGCGGACATCGTGGCCGTCGGGCACGGCGAGCGGCCGCGTCTCACGAAGCAGCATCCGCGCCGAGATCACCGGCCGCACCGTGCCCCCCCCTGCCGTCTCCGTGGGAGGCAGGCCCAGGCTCACGTCCAGGTCGACGCCCCCGTACAGGTAGTGGACCGGCCCCTCGTAGCCGTCGGGCAGGCCGAACTCCAGGGGATGGCCGTAGCCCATCACGAAGACGAAGCTCGGCACGAGCCACGCCCGGAGCAGGCGGATCCGGGGCCCGACAGCCACGTGGAGCGCCGGAGCGACCCCGGGAGGAGCGGGCTCGTCGGCCTGGATCCGCTCCACCCGCGCGACCGCGAGCTCTCCGCCGACGCGCAGCGCGAGGGGGACCGACAGGTGCCCCTCCCACGCCAGCAGGATGCGTCCGCCGCCCGAGCCGCTGCGCTGCTGGGAGAAGCCGAACCCGCCCAGCCGCAGCGCGAACCGGTCGTCCACGTCGACGGGCTCCGGCGGAGGCCGCTCCACCTTCGGCGGGCGCTCCCGGGGCTCGCGCTCCCTGGGGGGGCGCTCCCGCGGGGGCCGATGACCCTCTGCGCGATCGCTGTCCTTCTCGCCGTAGACGCCCGACCCGGCGTGGCCCACGGTGGGCCTCAGATCCATGCGGGACGTGCCTTCGGCCGCGACCTCGACGAGCAGACCGCCTACGCGATAACTGCCGACAGGCAGCCAGATCGACGTCGATCCGCTGCTCCGGGGACCGTCCAGGCTCTGCAGGGCGGCTTCGAAGATCCGCTTGAGCTCCGGGTCGAGCAGCGGCACCGACGGCTCCGGCCGGTGGGCCCCATCGCTCCCCGCGCCGATCACGAGCACCTTGCCGAATCGGGTCGTCAGGAACTCGTACAGCTCGGCCATCTCGGCCGGCATCGCGCCGTCGACGAGCGCCCGCGCGGTCCGGATCGAGTCCACCGCCTTGCCCACGTCGGCGGTCCGGTAGGCGGTGCGGGCGACGAGCTCGTGGACCTCGGCCTCCCCCTGCCCCACCGGCATCGCCGCGGCGGCCTCGAACTCCTCGAGCGCACGGGCGTACTGGCCCTGTTCCAGGAAGAACCGCCCCTGGGCCATCCGGTGGCTGTACGACGTGCTCCCCTCCCCCGCCATCCCCGGCACCGCGAGCAGCACCGTGAGCGTGAGCAGGAGGAGGCTCACGGCCACGCGGGCGCGGCCGTGAGTACGGCGGGCACGGGCACGGGAGCCGGACCCCGCCTCCCTGCTACAACCGGATCGACAGCCCGACATCGAGCCCTCCGCGCAGCAGGGTGAAACGCCACCGAGAGAGGCGAAGCAAGGTGGCGTCCTCGGCGCCGGTCAGGGGATCGCCCGGCACCGCCACCAGCCCGGCCGCGAGGGCCTCCCCGAACAGGCCGATCCGGATCCCGATCCGCCCGACCCGGGCCGGCGGAATGAGCTCGAAGTCCAGGCCCGCGCGCGCGCCGGCGGCCAGCGACCCCAGCCTGCACTCGCCGTCCCAGACATGCGCGGAGCCGACGTGCTCCGCGCGACAACCGACCAGCATAGCCCCCCTGGAGCCCCCCACGAACGCCCCGTGCGGCGTGATAAACAGACGCCACGCCGGCGCGAGGTCCACGCCCACCACCACCAAACACCCCACCCCCCCCACACACAAAATCCCCATTCCCACAATCCGCACAACCACCCCAACGACGACCAGTCCGACGAGGACCCGGAAGGCGACCCGGAATATACTTACGATTCGC
>CAYQEG010000253.1:0-11228 GCA_964416435.1 uncultured Rickettsiales bacterium | reverse complement strand
GGCCCAGGTGCCGGCGTCGCAGTCGTCGTCGACGCCGTTGCAGATCTCCGGGTTGCCCGGGAACAGCGCGCTGTTCAGGTCGCTGCAGTCGACGCAGGACAGCGATCCGTCGCCGTCCAGGTCGACCTCGCCGGCCAGGTCCGCGAACGTCGCCGGGTCGCAGTCGTCGTCGACGCCGTTGCAGAACTCCGCGTTGCCGGGGAACACCAGGACGTCGCCGTCGTCGCAGTCCTCGCACGACAGGAAGCCGTCGACGTCGACCTCGACCACCCCCTCCGCCTCCGCCCAGGTAGACCGGTCGCAGACATACTACAAGCCGATGCAAAGCACCACCCCGCCGGTGCTCACGTCGGCGTCGTCGTCGTCGCAGTCAGAGCAGGACAGGTCGCCGTCGCCGTCGCTGTCCACCTCCCCGTCCTCGTCGGCCCAGGTCGACGGGTCGCAGTCGTTGTCGACCCCGTCGCAGATCTCCTCGTTGTCCGGGAAGTTGTCGATGTCGTCGTCGTCGCAGTCGGCGCAAGACAGGACCCCGTCCCCGTCGTCGTCGACCTCGCCCGCCTCGTCGGCCCAGGTGTCGCTGTCGCAGTCCTGGTCGAGGCCGTCGCAGATCTCGGGGGCGTCGGGATGGACGGCGGGGTCGAGGTCGTTGCAGTCCCCCTCGCAGATCGCCCAGCCGTCGGCGTCCTCGTCCTCGTGGCCCTCCTCGGGCTCGCCGTCGCAGTCGTTGTCGCGGCCGTCGCAGACCTCGGGGTTGCCGGGGAAGTTGAGCGGGTCGGCGTCGTCGCAGTCGAGGCAGACGTCGGCGCCGTCCTCGTCCAGGTCCGGGTCGCCCGTGTCGGCATCGCAGTCCTCGTCGACACCGGAGCAGGCGACCTCCACCGCGCCGGGGTTGATCTCCGGGTCGGCGTCGTTGCAGTCCAGCTCGCTGTAGTGCTCGGCGCAGGTGGCGTTGTTGCCGTCGACCCACCCGTCGCCGTCCGCGTCGAACACGTCGTCCACCGTGTCCTCGGGGCCGTTGAGCTCGCCGTCGCAGGCCGCCGACTCGAACAGCGCGATGTCCGACTGGCAGCCGACCGCGACCGTGGTGAAGAGCAGCACGAGGGCCAGAGCGCAGTTCCGCATCCGTGCACGCTAGCCGACGCACCCCGCGATGTCCGCCGTCATGTCGCCCACAAAGGGTGGAATCCCGAGCCGAACCGGGGGGTTGGCGAGATGGACCACGCCCCCCGCGAGCCCCGAGATGCCCCCTTTGCCGCTGTCCCGTCGCGCCGCGCTGCGGCTGCTCGGCCTGGGCGTGGTCGGAACCGCCGCCACGACCACCACCGCCCGCGCCTTCTGCGGGCCCGTGACCCTGCGCCCCGACCCGCTCCCGCTTCGGCGCGACTGGCCGACAGGGTTCGGTCGGCCCCGCGTCATCATCGACGCCGGGCACGGCGGCGGCCAACCGGGCGCCGTTCGGGGCTGGTCGCCCCCCGAGAAGGACATCAACCTGCGGGTCGCCCTCGCGCTGGCCGACCAGCTCTGGGGCGCCGGGCCGTACGACGTCGTGCTGACCCGCTCGAGCGACCGGAGCCTGTCGATCGGGGCGAGGCGCCGAAAGGCCAACGCCACCCCGGGCCGCCGCACCGTCTTCGTGTCGATCCACGCCAACTCGGGCTCGGGCGGCGAGGGCGCCCGCCGGGGCGCCATGCTCATCTGGTCGCCTCGTCAGCGCCGACGCATCGCGCGCCGGAGCGAGCTGCTCGCCGGCTGCCTCGGCGCCGCGATCGGCCAGGCCGGATTCCCGCTGCTCGAGGGTCGCCGACGCCCCATCCCCAAGGCCCGGCGCGCGGGGCAGCACTACGTCGCCACCGACGAGCGCTACGGCGTCTTCGCCACCGCCCGGCGACGACTCGGGGTGCTCGACCGCAACGAGAAGCCGGCGGTGCTCGTGGAGACCCACTGGCTGGACAACCCGGCCGACGTCTCGGCGTTCCAGAACGACGCCGCGATCGCCCGCTTCGTGGTCGCCGCGGAGCTGGGCCTGCGGACCTTCTTCGCTCGCTAGGCCGCTAGGTGAGGGACGCCGCCAGCAGGTGCGCCATCGACATCACCGGCACCATCGTGTGGGTGCTGCTCGTGGTCGGGAACAGGGACGCGTCGCAGACGTAGACGTTGGCCGTGCCGCGCACCTTGAAGTCGAGGCCGACGACGGGATCGTGCTCCTCGCCCGCCATCCGGCAGGTGCCCTGGGGGTGGGCCGAGATCATCGGCTGGTCGCAGGGCCGCAGGCTGACGTGATCGATGAGGCCGAGATCCGCCTCGGAGCGGATCGACGTCATCTCGACGCCGGTCGGGATGACCTCCTTGGCGCCGGCCGCGAGGTAGCACCGCGCCGCGGTCCGCAGCGACTCCCGCATGACCTCGAGGTGGACCGGATCGTGGTCGTACTGGATCGTCGGCCGGGGCCGCTTGCCCCACTTGACGACGCCCGAGGGGCGGTCCGGGACGAGGCAGAGCGACGCCGCCATCTGGCGGTACCGGCTCATCACCGAGCGCAGCTGCGCCATGTCGCCGGGGATCATCGACGCGGCCATCGCCGGGCCCGTCGCCACGCCTTCGACCGTGTAGCCGCCCAGTCCGCCCTCCGCCGTCGCCGACAGGAACCCGTCCACGCCGTAGGACTGGGGCACGCCCCGGAAGAAGACGACGTCCTCATCGAACAGCGCGACGATGGGCGCCTGCGGCTGCAGGCTCAGGTGACGACCCAGCCCACCGCTCTGGAGCGCCGAGCGCGCGAGGATGCCGCAGGTGTGGATCGCCCCCGCGCACAGGAACACGCGCTCGCACTCGACCCGGAACCCGGCCCCCTCGACCGCGACCGCGCGGTCCCCCTCCCGCACGACGCGGTCCACCCGGGAGTCGCACATCAGCTGGCAGCCGGCGGCCCGGGCGTCGGGGATGTGGCTGACCAGGGTGCCCCGCTTGGCGTCGTAGGAGCAGCCGATGAGGCAGTAGCCCGAGCCGGTGCAGCCGACCCGGTTGTGCAGCAGCACGCTGCCCTGCAGCCCGAGCTTCTCGGCCCCCGCCCGCAGGAGCCCGTTGGCCCGGTTGACGAGCTCGGGGGGGATCGGCCCGGCGCCCATGTCCGCCATCACGGCCCGGGCCGCGGCGGCGACGTCGTCGTTGCTGATCCCGCCCCAGTCGCCCCAGCCGAAGTGCTGGCGCCAGTGGTCCAGCACCGCCTCCTCGATGGGCACGCAGTCGCCCATGTTGATCGTCGTCGAGCCGCCCAGGCAGCGCCCCTGGAGCACCGCGATGGCGCCGTTCGCCGTCGCCTGTCCGCCCGCGTCGCGGTGGAGCAGGTCGTACATGTCGGACTCGCGCTGGTTGAAGTCGGCCTTGCCGACCTCCGGCCCCTCCTCGAGGAGCACCACCGCCCGCCCGGCGGCCGCGAGGCGCTGCGCGAGCACGCCGCCGCCCGCCCCGGAGCCGACGATCACGTCCTGGGTGCGCGCCGTCCTCAACGGGCCACCCAGGGGCCGTCGTATCCCATCGCCGCCCATTGTTCGGGCCGACTGAAGTAGATGAACCGGGCCGCCTGGCGGAGCGCCTGGTGGACCATCCGACGGATCCCCAGCCCCGACGTCTGCCAGGCGCGGAGCACGTCGACCCGCTGCGCCGGCGTCATCCGGCTGAACCGGCGGCCGCGGAGCGCGCCGCCCGGGGCGAACTCCAGCAGGGACAGCGCCAGGCCCAGCTGGGCCGCCTGGTCTGCGTCGGTCGCGAGCAGGCCGTCCAGCTCCAGCGCGGCCGAGCGTCCGGCGTCCGCGTCCTCGAGGAACTCGACGAACGCCGCCTCCAGCGTGCGGAACTGGCCCGGCTTCAGGCCCCCGGCCCCGTCGACCGGCTCACCGATCGGGCGACGACCCCAGGCGTGCCACAGGCCGAACGCCGCCGCGCCGAAGAGGAGACCTCCCTGGATGAAGCGCCGGCGCGAGGGGCCGGCGTCCGTCAAGACTGCTCGCCGCTCGAGAAGCGGAACTTCAGGTCGCCGGCGGTGATCGTGAGGCCGTCGGTCAGCTTGCGCTTCTTGCGCAGCTTGTCCGAGCCCACCTGCACCGGGTTCCAGAAGGGCGAGCGGGGCACGATCACCCAGTCGGCGCCCTGGGTCTCCAGGGACGCAGCGATGCGACCGAACCAGCGGCTCCCCTTGAGCCGGATGAGGCACTCGTCGGTGTGGCCGACGAGCACCGGGGGAGCGTCCAGCGGCATCAGGTCGATCTTCCCGCCGCGGCTGACCGACAGGTGCGGTCCCGCCTTGATCTTCATCTGGACGAGCAGCGTCTCCAGCTCGTCCTTGCTCGCCGCCATCGTGCGTTCCTGGCCGGGCCCGCCGGCGGCGGCGCCGGGGCCGGCGCTCCAGGGTCCGGGGGGCGGCGGAGCCGCGCCGGGCGCGACCGTGGACATCATGTGCACCGTCTCGGGCGAGTCGCCCTCCTCCGGCGCCCCCTCGGGCGCCCCGCTGATGCTGCGAGCCGCCGGCGTTCCGGCTTCGTAGCGCAGGGTGTGCTTGCCGAGCGTGATGCGGTCGCCGACGCGGAGCCGCACCTGGGAGATCTTCTGGTCGTTGACGAAGGTGCCGTTGGCGCCGCCGAGATCCTCGAGCACGTGGGCGTCGAGTTCCTGGCGGATCACCGCATGCTGGCGGCTCACGATCGGGTTTCCGTCGAGGGAAATGTGGGCGCTCCGGCCACGGCCGATGACGACATGCGGCTCGTCCAGCAGGTACGCGCCCTGCTTCTTGCCGCCCCACAGCACGGTGATCTGCTTCATCTGCGACGCCCCATCTCCGGGGGAGCTTAGCTGGCTCCGATGGCCGAATACAGGCGGGGCAGCGAGACGTCCATCCGGTAGTCGATCGAGGAGTGGTTGTCCGCGAACTCCTCGTAGCGGTGGCCGACACCCGCCTCGTCGAGCGCCTGGCGCATCATCCGGGCGCCGTAGTGCAGGTGGTACTGGTCCCGGGAGCCGCAGTCGATCATCACGAAGTTGAGGCTCCGGAGCGCGTCCGCGTGCTGCGGGATCATGCGGACCGGGTCCCACCTCAGCCAGCGGTCCCAGCGGTCCTGGCGCAGAGCTCCGGTGTGCAGGTCGACGGGCAGCTCGAACAGGTCGGGGTGGCCCGGCTGCGGGTCGAAGCAGGCGGCCATGGCGATATGCATGATCGCGTGGGTCTCCGCCCCGGTGCGCTTGTGCTTGGCCGCGAACGACTCGAGGAACGCGCCGACGGATCCGTGCTTGTTGATCTCGTTGAGGGTGCGCGGCAGGTCCGTCAGGAAGCAGAACTCGAAGTACGAGTCCCCCGAGTGGCACGCCAGCGCGCCCCACGTCTCCGGGTGGAGCATGCCGTGCACCATGGCGCCGAAGCCGCCCGAGGACTTGCCGAAGATCGCTCGGTGCTCACGGCCCGGCAGGGTGCGCAGCTCCCGATCGACCAGCGGCACCAGCTCCTCGACCAGGTGCCGGGCGTACGGCCCACAGACGCTGCTGTCGACGTACTGCGAGCCCCCCAGCCGCGTGAAGCAGTCCGGGAACGCGACGATCATCGGGCCGATCTCGCCCTCCGCGATCAGCCGGTCGAGGCGCTCGGGGAGCGTCTCCGCCCACGGCTTCCAGTTGAGCTGGCTGTGACCCGTGCCGAGGAACCCCGCGAGGTAGTGGGCGACGGGGTACCGGCGGTCCGCGTCCTCGTCGTAGCCCGGCGGCAGGTAGACCGGCAGGACCCGCTCGGTCGGGTCCCCCAGGAGGTTGCCCTCCAGGAGCCGGGACTGGACCGGCAGGCGCACCACGGTGCCCGGGCGGAGCGCCCGAGTGGTCGTCTTTCGTCGCTTGAACACCCTCTAGAAGTCCGAGTTGTCGCCGTCGAAGACGTGGCACATCTCGATCATCTCGATCTCGGCGTCCTGGGCGTCGGACTCCAGCTGGCCGAAGCTGGCGCCCGAGTCGGTCGTCAGCTCGGCATCCAGCGCGTACAGCCGCCAGCTGTACTCGTTGATGAAGCCGGCGCTGGGGCAGGAGCCGAGGTAGCCGACCTGGTTGGCGCCGTTGCGAAGCTCGGACGCGCCATCGGGGATGTCACCGCCCGAGCCGGCGCCGCTGATGTCCCCGTCCAGGCCGTCGGCGTCGCCGGGGATGTTGTAGATCGCCCAGTGCGCGAAGTTCCCCGCCGTCGGGTCGTCGAAGATCAGGGCGAACGCGACCGTGCCGTCCGGCGCCCCCTCCCAGGCGATCTCGGGGTTCGGGTTGAAGCACGAGAACTCGGGGGGCAGCGCCTGCTCGCAGTCGTGCGGGTTGTCGTCGAGCGTGTCGGCCGACACGTGGTCCGGCCCCCACATCGCGAACTCGACGGGCTCGCTGTCGTCGTCGTCGGTGGTGCTGTCGTCGTCGTCATCCACCGCGGTGGGACAGCCGACGAGGGGCAGGGTCAACAGGAGCAAGGCGAGGATCGCTTCGGCGCGCATCTGGTTTCCTCCGGCCCGCAGTACTACAGTCCCGCCCCATGAAGGACAAGGTGCTGCTGATCGCCTTCTTGGCCGCCTCCCTCTGGGCAGGGTGGTGGGCTTTCTACTTGATCGGGGTCCACTGGGACGCCGTCTACGAGGTCGAGGGGGCCGCGTGCGGCCCCGAGGGCGGCTGCTCGGCCGTGCTCCAGTCGTCCGACGCCGAGATCTTCGGCATCCCCGTCAGCGTGCCCGCGGTGCCGATGTTCCTGTTCCTGGCGGTGCTGGGGGGGCTGGTGCTGGCGGACCGGTTCGACCGGGCGCGCCTCGCCACCCTGGGCACGCTGTGCGCCGGCGTCGGGCTGCTGTACGGCGGCTGGCTGCTGTTCAAGATGGTCTACTACATCGACAGCATCTGTCAGTTCTGCCTCGTCATGGACGGCAGCAACCTGGCGGTGCTGGTGCTCGCCCTGTTCCTGCACCCCGACGGGCCCAAGGGCGCGCTGAAGTCGATCGCCGGCCTTCCGGCCCACCTCAAGGGCATGACGCCGGAGCTGCTGCTCGCCCCCGTCGTGCTGGTCGGCATGTTCGCCGTGCAGGCGGCCACGGTGCGGGAGGCGCCGCCCGAGGAGAGCGTGGTGGTCGAGACCACCCCGGCGCCGACCGTCACCCCGGCCTCCAGCGCCACCCCGGCCCGGCCGACCGCCACGCCCCGACGCCCGACCGGCGCGCCGCCTCCGGGCACCCGCCGGCTGGTGCTCCCCGACGAGGTCGTGGACCTGGCGATCGACTCCTCCGTGCCGTTCAAGGGGCCGGCGGGCGCCGAAGTCACCATCGTCCTGTTCGAGGACTTCCAGTGCCCCTACTGCAAGAAGCTGACGGGCAACATCGAGACGCTGCTCGACGACCCGGCGTACGCCAGCCGGGTGCGCGTCGGCTTCATGCACTTCCCGATGCACAGCAGCTGCAACGACACCGGGCTCAACAAGGACATGCACAAGTTCGCCTGCGGGGCCGCGATGGCTTCGGTGTGCGCGGAGCAGCAGGGCCGCTTCTGGGAGATGCACGACGTCCTGTTCCGCAACAACGGGCGGCTGCGAGGCTCCCACATCCGGAGCTACGCCCGGGAGATCGGGCTGGACATGGACGCCTGGAACGCCTGCCTGCAGGACCCGGCGACCAAGGAGAAGATCATGGCCGACGCTCGCGTCGGTAAGGCGGGCGGCGTGCGCGGCACCCCGGCGCTGTTCATCGGCGGACGCCGCCTGGTGGGCGCCCAGCCCGTGGAGTCCCTCAAGGCGGCCATCGACGTCGTCGTCGAGGGGACCGAGGGGCGCGTGCTGCTCGACGTCGAGCTCGAAGGCGAGACCATCGGCGACCTGGAGGGGGCGGCCCCGACCGTCACGCTGCAGGGGCCCGACGGGCCGTTCACGATCGACGCGTTCGAGGCCTCCATCGACCGGGGCGCCGCCGTCAGCAGGGCCGGTGTGCCGCCCGCGCGATCGGTCACCTGGTACGACGCCCGGGACGCCTGCGAGGCGGCCGGCAAGCGGCTGTGCACCGAGCAGGAGTGGATGATCGCCTGCACCGGCGCGGAGCAGATCGACGAGGACAAGGACGGGATCCTGTCCCGGGACCTGCTCCAGGGGCGGCAGCACGCCTACGGCGAGCACTACCGCGAAGGCTGGTGCGCGGACAGCCGCAAGAGCGACGACCTGCGGGAGCTGCTCACCGGCAACCACCCGCGGTGCGCGACGCCCGAGGGGGTCTACGACCTCGAAGGGGTGACCAAGGAGTGGATCGGCCTCAGCCCGGACCAGGCGGTGACCAAGGGCGGCTCCTACAAGTCCGGCGCGTCGGCCCGGTGCGGCTACTACAAGGACAGCGACGCCCCCGACGCCCGGGAGGACACGATCGGCTTCCGCTGCTGCAGCGGCGGCGACCCGGACGCGGACGCCACGGCCGACGAGTACCCCGGCGGCAAGGTCGGCGACACGGTCCAGGACTTCTCGGGCGAGCGCCCCGACGGCGGCGTCTACGGCACCGAACAGCTCCGGGGGAGCCCGTTCATCATGACCTTCTGGGCGACGTGGTGTGAGCCCTGCAAGAAGGAGCTTCCGGCGCTCGCCGAGGCGTACGACAAGCACCAGGGCGAGGGGTTGAAGGTCATCGCCATCAACGTCGACAGCGACGCCAGCAAGGTGGCGCCGTTCCTGGAGCGCACGCCGCTGCCGTTCCCTGTGATCTTCGACACCGACAAGTCGATCATGGACGCGTTCCAGTCCCGCAGCGGCGGCGTGCCGCTCACCTTCTGGGTGGAGCGGGACGGCACGATCCGCCAGCGCACGACCGGGTACGACGACTCCGCCCACGCGCAGTTCATGCGCAACGTCGAGGCGCTGCTGGAGAGGTAGCGGCGGTCAGCTGAGGAAGTTCGCCTCGAACACGCTCATGATCTGCTGCACCGTCGACCGCTTGACGTGGCGGTTGTCATCCTCGAACGGGTCGGCGATGACCGCGGACACCAGCTCGTAGCTCGGGAAGTAGAAGACGTCGTCGTGGGCGTCGCAGAACTCCCGCGTCGCCGCGAGCAGCGTCGACTTGCTCTGCACGTTCGCGCTGACCACGTTCTCGCCGCGGAACGTCGCCCGCAGCGGCACCGGGCTGACCGTGACGACCATCGTGCAGTCGGGGTTGGCGGTGTAGAGCACGTCCCGCATCGCCTCGAGGTTCTCGCGGTTCTCGGCGAACGTGGACGCCCGGAAGGCGTGGCGGGCTTCGTCGAAGACGTCGGCCGGGGGCACCTGGAAGAACACCGAGCCGTCCAGCTTGGAGTACCAGAGCTCCGTCAGGCCGACGGTCACGAACAGCACCCGCGCCTGCATGAGCGCCGCGTGGGCGGTGCGCCGGTGCTCCTCCAGCGCCGCCTCCGCCTCGGCGCGGCTGTCCCACTGGACGTCCTTGCGGTAGGGGTCGAGGAACCGACCGTCGTCCAGGGCCCACAGCGGCTCGGCCGGCTCGAACGACGTCAGCGCCCGCTCGAACTCCTGGCGCAGGCAGAACGTGTTGTAGACGCGGTCCCACGCCGCGGAGCCGTGCCGGGCGTTGGGCCCGGTCGCCGTCTGCACGTAGTTGAAGCCGGCCTCGGTCAGGTAGTCCTTGATCTCCCGGGCGAAGCAGCTGCCGATCGACGCGATGGGCGTGGACTTGTCCAGCAGCCCCTTGGACTCGGCCTTCAGGAAGTCGCTCCGCAGCGCGCCACCCTTGGGGTACATCTGCTTCTCACCCAGGCCGAGGATGACCTGCTCGGGGAGTTGCACCTTCTTGCGGGCGAGCTTCTTGACCCCCCGCTCGAGCATGTTCCGGATGCCGCTCATGAGCCCCTTATAGCCGCCTCGCGGCGACGAGGCTGACCAGGCGACTGCCCTCCCAGCGGCTCGCTCCGCGCAGCTCGAACGGCCCCTCGCCGCCCGCGAGGTGCATGGTGATCCCGCCGTCGGGGGCGATCTCGGCCTCCTCGAACGCGATGTAGCGCGGCACGTGGGGATGCAGCGCCTTGTAGATCGCCTCCTTGAGCGAGAACAGGCGGAGCAGGTCGGGCCACTCAGCGCCGGCGGCGCTCCAGCGCTCGTGCTCGGCGGCCCGCAGCACCTTGGGGGCGATCGCGCTGCGATCGCGCTCCCCCAGGACCTCCGAGTCCACCCCGAGCGTCCAGCCGTCGACCAGCGGGGCGGCGACCGCCAGCGCCAGGCCGTCCTTGTGCGTGATCGACCCGGTGAAGCCGTCGGGGAGCTCGGGGCGACCCTTCGGCCCCGGCAGCAGCGGCCCGTCGCCCCGCCACCCGACCGCGCGCAGCGCCGATCGCAGGGCCAGCCGACCGGCCACCAGCTCCTCCCGCCGACGGGGCGGCTTGGCGTCCGCGAGGGCACGCTCCTGCGGGTGCAGATCGGTGGAGGGCTCGCCGAAACGGACGCGCACCAACACGGCGCCGTCGAACTCTCCCAGGGGCTCGGTTTGCATGCGGGAACCATCGTGCCATCGAGGCGGTCCAACAAGCGATGTGCGCCCCCGGTTTGGCTGACGGGTTCAACCCCACTAGAATCTGCAGCCTCCCAGGAGGAGCCGGATGTTCCTGCACGACGACGACTACGACGACGACTACGAAGACGACGAGTACGAAGACGACGAGTACGAAGACGACGAGTACGAAGACGGAGGCTATGAGGGCGGCGGCGGACCGTCCAAGAAGCCGTTCCTGATCGTCGGTTGTCTCGGACTCGGCGCGCTCGCTGCGATCGCGGTCGCGATGATCCTGCTCGGCAAGGACTCGGGCAAGACCGACGACGACGACGCCACCACTCCCGCTGTCGTGGACAAGGGCAAGGGCGAGCTCGGCGAGGGAGACGACCCCCTGGGCCTGCTCGGCGGGGACGATCTCGACCTGAGCGTGCTCGGCTCGCTGGGTGACGACGACGACGCCGGCGGCGAGCCGCCGACGAAAGCGCCGTTCGGCGGAGACAAGACCCCCGAGCCTCGCACCGAAGCGGCCTGGGGCGGCGACAAGACGCCCGAGCCCCGCACCGAGTCGTCCTGGGGCGGTGAGGTGACGACGCCCGCGCCGACGCCGGAGAGCACGCCCGAGCCGGCGACGGAGTCCTCGACCCCCGAGCCGACGCCCGAGCCCACCCCCGAGGAGACGCCCGAGCCGACGCCCGAAGAGACGCCCGAGCCCACCCCCGAGGCCAC
>CAYQEG010000252.1:0-11238 GCA_964416435.1 uncultured Rickettsiales bacterium | reverse complement strand
GCCATGTCCACCCCTCCAGTCACGATTCCACGGACCGAGACGGCCGACATGAGCCATGTCCACCCCTCCAGTCACGATTCCACGGACCGAGACGGCCGACATGGGCCATGTCCACCACTCCAGTCACGACTCCACGGACCGGGACGGCCGACATGGGCCATGTCCACCCCTTCGGTCACCTGGAGACCGGATGCCGCTGCCCCGACTCAGCGGTCCGGCCCGAACAGCCGCTCTCCCAGCAGGCCCTCCAACCAGCGGCGGAACCGCTCCCGGGTCGGCTCGTCGTCGGGGAGGCCGACCCGGCGACGGATCGCGGGGCCGAGCATCGAGTCACCGAACATCGCCAGGGCGGCCGCCATGACGATGAAGCGCGTCTCCTCGAGGTCCGGTTCGCCCGGGCGGGAGGCGTGCAGCCCCTCGGCCACCGCCTGCAGGCCACGTTCCCGCTCGGGCGGGAACGGGTCTCGACCCGACGCGACCAGGCCGGCCAGCAGCCGACCGTCCGCCGGGTCGGACATGCGCTCCATCGCCGCGTCGACCGCCGCGGCCATCGCCTCGGGGGTCGTCGCCCGGGGGAGCAACGCCAACAACTCGTCCCGCGCTCGACGGCTCGCCCGGCGGTACACCGCTTCGAGCAGCGCGTCCGTGGTCCCGAAGTGATGGAGCACCCCGGGGTGCGAGATCCCCACCGCCTCGGCCACGGCCCGGATCCGCACCGCCGAGGGACCCTCGCTCAACAACAGCCCCTCGGCCGCGTCCAGGATCTCCGCTCTCGCCTCCTCGGCGCTCCGGCGGCGTCGTCGCGTGGCTCCCATGGCGCAACTACTTACCAGCTGGTAAGTAGCGTGTCATGTCCGCCCGTCGCGTCGGTACGGTCCTGCTCCTCGCCGCCACCGCGGTGGCCCTCCTCCTCATCGTGCGGCGCGCCCGCACCCCCGTCGACGTCGACGTCCGCCAGGCCCGGGCGATGCCGGTCCCCGACGACCTGGAGCGCCATTGCCGGGAGCTGATCGGCGAGCCGCGGGTCGAGGAGGTCGCCCCCGACGTCTTCGTCGCCATCGGCTACGACCTCGCCAACACCGTGCTCGTCCGCACCGACGCCGGCAACGTCGTCGTCGACGTCTCCCTCAGCCCCGAGCGCGCCCGCCCGGTGCACGCCGCCCTGACCGCAGCCGCCCCGGGCCCCACCGCCGCCGTCGTCTACACCCACAGCCACATCGACCACGTCGGCGGCGCGGACGTCTGGGCCAACGCCGACACCCCGATCTGGGCCACCGACCGTTTCCGCGACGGGTTCTTCAACAAGTACGGCGTCTTCCGCCGCATCGAGACGATCCGCGGCGCCCGCCAGTTCGGACGCCACGTCACCCTCGAGCAGCTCCCCTGCTCCTCCCTGGGCCGCCAGGTCGACATCGACGCCGCGCTCCGCACCGGCGTGCTGATGCCCACCCGGACCTTCTCCGGCGAGGCGGCGTTCGAGGTCGGAGGGGTCCGCTTCGAGCTCTTCGAGGCGCCCGGCGAGACCGAGGACCAGCTCTTCGTCTGGCTCCCCGCGCAGCGGGTGCTGCTGCCCGGGGACAACTTCTACGCCGCCTTCCCGAACCTCTACACGATCCGCGGCAGCCGACCCCGCCCCGTGGGCGACTGGATCGACAGCCTGGACGCCATGCGCCGCCTCTCCCCCGAGGTCCTGGTGCCGTCCCACACCGCCCCGATCGTCGGAGAGGCGGAGGTCGCCCGCCGGCTCACCACCTACCGCGACGGCGTCCAGTGGGTCCACGACCAGGTCGTGCGCGGCGCCAACCAGGGCCTCGGGCCCGACGCCATCGCCGCCACCACCGGCCTCCCCCCCTCCCTCGCCGACGCCCCCGACCTGCGCGAGCTCTACGGCCAGATCGACTGGTCCGCCCGCGCCATCTACGACAACGAGCTCGGCTGGTTCGACGGGCGCCCCGAGCTCCTCTACCCCCTCCCCCCCGCCGAGCGGGCCTCCCGACAGCTCGCCCTGATGGGCGGCGCCGACCGGGTCATCGGCGAGGCGCGCGTCGCCCTCGCGGCCGACGACCCCCAGTGGGCGCTGGAGCTCCTCGCCATCGCCGAGGCCGCGGGCCCGCCCCCGGAGCTCGCCGACGAGCTGTCCGCCCTGATCGCGACGGCGCTCCAGGACCGCGCGTCCGCCATCGCCAACACCAACGGCCGGGCCTACCTCCTGGAGTCGGCCTGGGAGCGCGGCAACGGCGGCCCCGCCGATCCGGAAGTGCCCGAGGTCAACGACGAGCTCGTCGCCGCCATCCCCCTGGACGTGCTCTTCGCGGCGCTCGGCCCCCGCCTGATCCCGGGCCGCGCGATGGACCTGCACGAGAGCGTGCGGTTCGAGTTCACCGGCGGGGAGCGCTGGAACATCACCATCCGCAACGGCGTCGCCGAGGTCGTCTCCGGCGAGCCGTTGCCCGGCACCCCGCCGCCCGTCGCCACCGTCCGGACCGACGCCGACACCTGGCGGGCCCTCGCCCTGGGCCGCACCACCCCGGTCCGGGCCCTCGCCTCGGGCGACCTGGACGTCGACGGCCTGGCCGCGTTCCGTGCCTTCATGGACCGCTTCGACCGGGGCCTCTAGACGGCCCCGCACGACGAGGAGCAACACCGGGATCGGGCGCATCCGGTCCGCGGGGCGACAGGCGGCTATGCGCTACACGCTCCGAGAGGACTCCGAGGGAGGTGGTCCCGGCCCGCGAGACCGCATCGCGCACCCGCGCGTGCGCGATCCGCGCGCGGCTCGTCACCAACCGGGCCACAAAGGGAGTAGGGTGTCCGGCCCATGGCCTCCGACGACAAGCCGATTACCCACAAGTGGGTTCGCCGCCGCACCCCCGAGCCGAAGCCCGTCGATGACGAGGTGCCGGTCCTCGAGGTCCGCGCGCCCGCCGGTCGCGCCCCCGAGGCGGACGACCTGGCCGATCGCATCACCGCAGCCCTCGTCGGCTGGCCGATCCTGCACATGCGGCTGACGGGCAGCCTCCAGGCGACCGCCCGGTTCGGCCGGAACCCCGGCCGGTGGGCCCGGCAGCACGTGCTCAAGGCGGTCGACGACGCGCTCTGCACCTGCCCGGGGCTGCGCTGCACCCGCGCCGAGTGCCGCGCCGGCCGGCTCCTCGGTCGACACGGCAAGGAGGGCGGCCCGGACGGCGAGGCCTGGAGCCCGATGGCGCTCCGCCCCGCGGACATGCCCAACGGCTCGATGGACAAGGGCGACGTGCGAGTCGAGGTCGTGCTCGCCGGCGCCGAGGCGACCTCCCTCGGCGGCGACTTCGCGGCCGCCCTGCGGGGCGACGTCGGCGGGCCCGTCCGCTGGACCGCCGTGCAGGCGCTGGTCTGGGGCGACGGCGAGCTGCGCTGGCGCAAGGTGCAGGAGGAGGGACCGCCGCCGCTCCTCGCGCTGGACGAGGTGACCACCCCGCGCCTCGGCCGTCAGCGACTCACCCTCGGCTTCCTGACCGCGACCCCGATCGCCCGCCAGGGGGAGGTCGGCACCCCGAAGCCCGACCTCGCCCTGTTCGTCGACCGCATGAGCCGCACCCTCGGCGCCTGGATGGGCCGCACCGCCCACAAGGGACCGCGGCTGCCCGTGGACGACATGCTGCGCGCGGCCGGCGAAGCGACGATCGCGGCCGACCACACGCGGGTCATCCAGGTCCCCGGCATGCTCCTGGGCGCCGCCGGTCAGCAGGGCTCGATGGACGACCGCGTGCCCGCGATGACCGGCTCGATCACCTGGAAGGGCCAGTTCGGCGGCCTGGCGCCGCTGTTGCGGGCCGCCCACTACGTCGGCATGGGCCCCGGCCGGCAACACGGACTGGGTCAGATCGGCGTCCGCTGACGGACGCCCACTTGGTAGGATGCTTCGGATGCGCCGCTTCGCCCTGACGCTCGCCTGCGCCTCGCTGTTGGCCGGCTGTACGCCGCTCGGCAGCGCGCCGATCCACATCAACGAGTTCGGCGAGAACTGCTACGGCAACAGCCCGCCGGCGGTCGGCAACGTGCAGATCAACTCGTTCGCGCCCGCCGAGGGCCAGACGACCTACATGTCGATCAACTTCGAGTGGATCGACCCCGGCGTCTCCGGCGCCAGCGACGCCCCCAACGTCTGGGGCGGGAACTTCACCACCGAGTTCAGCGGCTACGTGGCCCAGGACTTCGAGCTGGACGAGCCCCTGCTGACGTCGGCGTGCAACGTCCCGCCGCCGGAGGATCCCGAGGATCCCAACCTCTGCTCCATCTCGGGCCACCCGATGAACGGCTGCTCGTCGACGGACATCGAGTCCTGCCCGGGCGGCACCCTGACCTTCATCTACCAGGCGGAGGACGGGTTCCAGGACGGCCAGGTCGTCGACATCGAGTTCCGCCTGCGCGACCGCTGCGAAGGCACGAGCAACGAGAAGTCGGCCACCTACCTCATCGGCAGCGGGCTGGCCATCGAGGGCGCAGGCGGCGAAGACGCCTGAGACGCGCTGCTGATCAGTCCTCCTGCGCGTGACAGGAGATCGGCACGCGCACGATCGTATCCGCCACCGCCGTCACCCCCTCCGTCGGCCAGCACTCCAGCCCGTCGGGCTCGACGAGCGTGACCGAGACCGGTCCGGGACCGACGCCGAGGAAGACCACCGTGTTCCGCGCGGCGTTGTCGGGGATCACCTCGCCCTCGACCGCGACGTCCGCCACGGTCCAGACGAAGGGTCCGGCGCTCGCCTCCGGATCGAGCAGCGCCGTGACCCCGCCGGCTCCACCGGGCGCATCGACGTCGACGAAGATGGCGCCCTGCGCGGGGACCCAGGCGTAGTCGAACTGCTGGTCGAACCACTCCTCCCCGGAGCTCCGCGGCCAGGTCTCCATGACCACCGGCTCGCCGATCCCCAGGTAGTTGCGCTCGTCGGTGACCACCGACGTCCCGATGTAGCCAGCGTCGGCCGAGACCACCTGGGCCGGCTCCCAGCTGGTCGGGAACAGCAGCCACCAGCCTTCGGCGTCGGTCTCGGCCTCGACCACGGGATCCGAGACCAGCTCGGTGACCGTCGCCTCCAGCCGGGGGGCGGCCGTCGACGCGTCCACCACGACCCCCTGCAGGCTGCCCTCCGGCGCGAGGTTGTCCCACGGGTCGACCGTGTCATCGTCGTCGACCGGCTGGTCCGGCTCGCTGAACGGGAAGCGGTCTTCTTCGGGACAGCCGAGCAGCGGCACGGCGAGGCACATCAGGAGCAGGCTGCGCATGCCCTGAGATTACACTGAGAGGATGAAGCGCTTCGGGTCCCTGCTGGCCCTCGTCCTGATCGTCGGCTGCACCGCCCGTGCGCCGAGCGAGGTCCCCGCTCCCCCGGCGCCCACCGTCGAGGCGACGCCCGACCCGGCCCTGCGCCTGCTCTTCATCGGCAACTCGTACACCTTCAGCCACGAACTGCCCCGCGTCCTCGAGCAGATCGCCGCCGCGACGGACGGCGGCCCGAGCATCCAGACCGTGATGGTGGCCGAGCCCGGCTGGACCCTGGAGCAGCACTGGCAGGACCGACGGGCGCTCGCCCGCGTCCGGGACGGGGGCTGGAGCCACGTGGTGCTCCAGGGACACAGCCTCGCCACGGTGCAGCAGCGAGACGGCCTGCTGGAGTACGCCCGCCGCTTCGACTCGGCCATCGGTGAGGTCGGCGCCACCACCGTGCTGTTCATGACCTGGGCTCGACGGGAGCACCCGCAGATGCTCGAGGCGGTGTCCGGCGGCTACGAGCACGTCGGGCGCACGCTCGGGGCGACCGTCGTGCCCGCCGGCCTCGCGTGGGGCACGTCGTGGGAGCGCCGGCCCGACATCCACCTGTGGCACAGCGACGGCTCCCACCCGTCCCCCGCCGGCACCTACCTCGCCGCCGCCACGTTCTACTCGGTGCTCACCGGCCGCAGCAGCGCCGGGGCCGACCACGCCGGCTTCGGACAGCTGGACGTCGAGGAGATCCGGGCGCTCCAGGAGACCGCCCACGAGGTCGCGTCGGGCTACTCGGTCCCGCCGGGCGACTAAAGCTGCGGCGGCTGCCAGTCCGGGGGGAGCAGGGGCTCGGCGCCGTACGGCCGGTAGAGCGGGTCCCCCAGGAACATCGCCATCCACTCGGACAGCGGCGTCGACTGGTAGCCCGCCTCCGCGAAGCTGGCGCCCTGGAAGAGGTACAGGAAGAACTGGTCGTAGGACATCAGCCCGGCGACGTACGGCTCGGCGACCGCCCCCATCGTCGCCACCGCCCCGCGCTGGAGGACGTTGGCGGACCAGTTGGGACCCCCGCGAGGGTCGCACGCGGAGCAGCTGTCGAAGTGCAGGCTGATCGCCCCGAACGACCAGTCCCAGACGTCGTTGTAGTTGTTGAACGAGTACCAGCCGCCGTAGTAGAGCGCGTCGTCCCCGGTCAGGGGGGCCGGCTCGGTGCCGACCTCCGCCGCCGTCTCGTCGTAGGTGAGGTCGAAGCCGGCCGCCTCGAACACCTGGGCCAGCCGGGTCAGGTCCCACTCGACCGACGCGTAGCTGCCGAAGTCGTCCGCGCCGCGATCCTGCCAGCCGCGGTCGACCCACGCGCCGCCCGTCAGCTCGCCCGCGGCCGCCGCCTCCTCCGCCGCGATTGCGTCGTCGACGAGCCGCATCGCGTCCTCCGCGGTGGCGCCGTCGAGCCGACTGACCAGGTAGTACGTCTCGCCCGACTCCTCCCGCCACTGGGCGATCGGCGTCGCCTCCTCGTAGATCCCGTCCTCGGACCAGCCGGCCGCCGCGTACGGCGCCCAGCCGACCTGCAGGGGCAGCTCGTCGTGCCGGAACGGTCGGGTCAGCAGCGCGTCCAGCGCGCCGGGGCGGAGGTCGCCGCTGCCCGAGATGTCGTAGACCGACCCCGTCACGCGATAGGGCATGCCGTACACGGTCACGAACAGCAGGTAGCGCTCCCACTCGCCGTCGATGCACCCGAGCACCGGCGTCGCGACGCCCGCGCTGTAGACCGACACCTCGACCTCCACCGGATCGCCCGGGGTGGTCGGGCAGAGCGCCTCGGGCGGCAGGCCCCGCGCCGCGACGTAGTGCTCGGCGACAGTCTGCGAGTCCGGATCCTCGGCGTTGTAGACCACCAACATGCGCTCGGTGACGGGCTGTACGTCGTCGTCGTCGTCGTCGGACCCCGAGTCGTCGTCGTCGGACCCCGAGTCGTCGTCGTCCGAAGGCGCGGAGTCGTCATCGTCGGTGACGTCGTCGTCGTCGTCGACGGTCGGACAGCCGACGAGCCCGAGCGCCAGCAGCGCGGCGAGCGCCGCCCTCACTCGTCGTCGTCCGGGGGGGCGGCGAGGAGTCGGCGAGCCTCCCCGAGCCACACGAACAGCCGCAGCCCGGCCAGCCCGATGAGGGCCCAGCCGACCACCGGGGAGCTCTCCTTCATCGTCATCCCGAAGAAGGCGAACACCACGACGGTGAACAACCCGAGCAGCAGACGGGCGCCTCTGGGGAGCCCTGCTATCTTCCCGCGCATGCTTTCGGTCTCCGTCGTGATGTTCGCATACAACGAAGAGGCGAATATCCGGGCCTGCATGGAGGAGGCCCTGGAGTTCCTCGCCGGCGCCACCTCCGACTACGAGTTGATCCTGGTCGACGACGGCAGCAGCGACGGCACCGCCGACGCCGCCCGCGAGGTGGCCGCCGAGCACCCCGGGCACGTGCAGGTCGTCTCCTATCGCCCCAACCGCGGGATCGGCGGCGCGCTGAAGTCGGGGTACGCGGTCGCCACCAAGGACTGGATCTCCTGCCTCCCGGCGGACGGCCAGGTGCCGCCGTCGGGCCTGCAGAACCTCTTCGACGTGGTCGGCGGCGACCCCACCATCGACCTGGTGACCTGCCACTTCCCGCACCGCTTCGACGAGGCCGACAACCTCATGCGCAAGGTGCTCAGCCGCGGGCTGCGCGTCTTCATGTGGGCGGCCACCGGCGTCAGCCGCAAGATGGACGGCGTCTACCTCATCCCCCGGGCGACGGTGCAGTCGCTGCCGCTCAAGAGCGAGACCTTCTTCCTCAACCTCGAGCTGCCGATCAAGGCGATCCGCTCCGGGATGAAGCCCGGCGAAGCGACGATGCACATCCGCCCGCGCATGAGCGGCAGCAGCAAGGTGCTGAACCTGCGCCGCATCCGCATGGTGGCGCGGGAGACGCTGCGGCTGGGCGCCGAGATCCGCCTCGGCCGGACCTGAGCCGGGACGGGGCCGGGCGCCGTGGGTCCCTGGACCACCATCATCGGCGTCATCGCCCTCGCCCTCTGGGTGGCGATGCACGTCGTCGAGCGGCGACGCGGCGAGGAGGTCAAGCAGTTCACCTGGGCCTTCGTCGCGCTCGCGGCGTTCGTGGTGCTCAGCGCCCACGGCCTCAGCATCCCCCGGACCCTGACCGGCGAGCGGGTCCACACCTGGAACCAGTTCCACTACTACGTCGGCAGCAAGTACTTCGGCGAGCTGGGCTACTTCGACCTGTACGCCGCGACGATGTCGGCGGACGACGACTGGCTGGCGGGGGGCGGGGACCCGGACGCGGGGTTCGCCCACGTCCGCCGCACCCGCGACATGCACACGTACCGCCTGGTCCCCCGCGACCAGGCCGCCGCGAGCTTCGACCGCGGCGCGATCACCCCCGAGCGGCTGGCGGAGCTGGGGGCCGACACCCGCTTCATCGGTGAGCTCGCCGGCCACGAGAAGTCCCGCCGGATGCTCAGCGACCTGGGCTACAACCCCGCGCCGCCGTGGACGCTGCTCGGCACCCCGCTCGCGAACGTCGTCGACCTCGGGGGCCCGCTGTACCCGCTGATCACGGCCAGCGACGTCTTCGCCCTGGCGGTCGTGTTCGCGGCGCTGTGGTGGGGGTTCGGGCTCCGCACAGCGGCGGTGGCGACGGTCTGGCTGCACGCGATGCCGTTCAACCACGGACGGATGACGGGCGCGTTCTTCACCTACGACTGGCTCGCGGCGGCGGCCGTCGCCTGGGCCTGCTGGGAGCGGGAACGGCCGACCCTGGCCGGCGTGGCGCTGTCCTGGGCCGCGATGACCCGCGTCTTCCCGGGCCTCATCGCGATCCCGATCGTGGCGCGGGTCGCCTGGTCCCTGGCCCGGCGGCGACCGCTCGACCCCCGCCGCAAGGCGTTCGCGGTGGCGTTCTGTGCGTCCTGCGCGGTGCTCCTGGTGGCGTCCCACGGCACGGGCCGGGGCCTGCAGACGTGGCCCGAGTGGGTCGAGAAGATCCGGATGCACAGCGACCACCACCCACGCACCGGGGCCGAGCGCGTGGGGCTCGGCAAGCTCGTTCAGCACGCGCCCCGGGAGGGGAGGTTCTGGCGCACCAACCGCAAGGCGAAGGGGTCTGCGCTCGAGCGCCAGCAGACGGTGAAGCACGCGGTGATGCTGCTCGGCGGGGCGCTCTGCCTCCTCGCCGTGGCCCGCGCCGAGGACGCGGACGCGATGCTGCTGATGCTCTTCGCGGTCTGGCTGCTGACCACGTCGTCGCGCTACTACGCGTCGATCTGGGTGCTCGTGTTCGCGCTGCCCCGGGCGGGACCCCGGTTCGTCGGGGGGGTCATGCTGTTGGCCATGCTGGCGAGCCACTTCGCGCTGCCCTCCGTCGGCGGCCGGTACCTCCTGTTGAACTACTCGGCGGCGGCCACCTTCGTGGTGCTGTGCGCGATGCAGCTGCGCACGCCTCGGACTCCGTCGCCGGGCATCTGATAGCTTCGCTGCGATGAGTGGCTTCGAGCCCCTGCAGCTTGGTCCCTACCGACTCATCGAGAAGCTCGGCTCGGGCGGGTTTGCGACGGTGTACCGCGCCGTCGCGAGCGGCGAGATGGGCTTCGAACGCGAGGTCGCGGTCAAGCTGCTCCACGGACGCCTCCTCGCCACCAAGCCGAGCGTGACGCGCAGCCTGGCGGACGAGGCGAGGCTCCTGGGCCGGCTCCGCCACCCCAACATCGTCGCAGCCCAGTGGTTCGGCGAGCTGGAGCACCCCCGAGACGGTCCGGTGCTCGCCATCGTGATGGACTTCGTGTCCGGCCGGACGTGGCGGCAGCTGCTCAAGGACGCGCGCAAGGTCGGCAGCCGCGTGTCCGTCGAAGAGACCCTCGACGTCCACCTGCACCTCGCCCGGGCGCTCGACTACGCCCACAGCCTGCCCGGCGAGGACGGCGCGCCGCTGGGTCTCGTGCATCGGGACCTGAAGCCCGAGAACGTGATGATCTCGGACCAGGGCGAGGTCAAGCTGCTCGACTTCGGCATCGCCAAGGCACGGGACCGGCTGGCGGACACGACCGAGACCGGCACCGTGCGGGGCACGGTCACGTACATGTCGCCCGAGCAGGTGACCGGCAAGGCGATCAGCTTCGCGTCGGACCACTTCTCCCTCGGCACGATGCTCCACGAGGCGCTGACCGGCTATCGGCTGTTCGAGGCGGCCGAGACCCTCGCGGCGATGTTCCGGATCGCGCACTTCGAACTGGACGACGCGATGGAGCCGGTGCGCCGCTCCGCGCCGGTCGCCGAGCCGGTCCTGCGCCGCATGCTCGCGAAGCGACCGGAGGACCGGTTCGCCAGCGGCGCCGAGCTGGTGGCCGCCCTGGAGGAGCTCCGGGCCGAGGTCGGGAGCACGCTGAAGACGCCGACGACCCTGAGCCGACGGGTGCTCGAGGGGCCGCCGCCGCCGACGCCCCAGGAGGCGGCGACCGTCTTCTACCCCCCCGCAGACGAGGAGTCGGAGACCCGGACCGGACCGGGCGCGGTCCGCGCCGCCTCGGATCCAGCCACCGCGGGCTTCAGCTCCGTCGGGGCCGACGACCCCACCGCGACGATCGACGAGCTCCAGCCGGGGCCGACCCGCCCGTATCCGGCGCCCACGCCGGACGGGGTCGACCCCGACGCCGCCGCGGACGAGGAGCCGCCGCACCAGCCCCCCGTGGCGACCATCGCCGTGACTGCGCTGGTCCTCGTCGCAGTGGTGCTCTTCTGGTGGCTCCGCCCCGGCCCCGAGCCGACGCCCCAGCCCACCCCGGAGCCGGTGACCGAGGCCCCCACGACCGCCCCCACCCCCGAGCCCACCGCCCCGACCCCGACGCCGGAGCCGACCGCCAGCCCCGCGCCCCCCGCGCCGCCCGCGCCGCCCCCCCCCCCCCCCCGCCCCCCCCCCCCCCCCCCCCCCCCCCCCCCCCC
>CAYQEG010000251.1:0-11282 GCA_964416435.1 uncultured Rickettsiales bacterium | reverse complement strand
GTCGTCGGTCACGTCGTCGTCGTCGGTCGCGTCGTCGTCGTCCGCCGCGTCGTCGACCCGGGGCGTGACGGGGCATCCAGCGAGGAACAGGGCGATCAGGAGGAGGCTGGTGAAACGCATCAGAGTGACCTCAGGAAGGCGAGGAGCGCGGTGAGTTCGTCTCCGGCCAGCTCACAGCCGTAGCTGTGACCGGCGCTCGAGTAGGGCGGCACGACGTCCGCGGGCCGGGGTTCCAGGCAGAACAGCTGCTCCAGGCTCGTGAGCGAGCCGTTGTGCAGGAGGCGACCCTGAGCGTGCAGGCCGCCCAGCCGGGGCGCCTTGACGCCGCCGGTCAGCGGGTCGCCGAGGCCGCAGCACATGAGCCCGTCGCCGTCGGCGTCCCCCCAGTCCCCGATCGCCGGGTCGGTGCCGATCTCATCGAGATCGAAGACCTCGAGACCCCCACCGCGGGGCCCGGCGTGACAATCCTCGCACCCCGCGCTGGTGAACAGGGCCCGGCCCTGCGCGACGAGGCCGGCATCCGGCGGTGTGAGCGGCGGAGGGGGCTCGAGGGACTCGAGGTACTCACGGAGGGGCGACAGCTCGTCCGGCCCCCACTGGTCCAGGGGCCCGTCACCCACGATCACGAAGCCCTGGAGGAACTGGGTGAGGCTCTGGGCGGCGCCGGTCCACGCGAGCATCGAGCCGCTCATCCCGAACGCGGCCTCTTCGTCGGCCGTCGGGATCCCCCACAACGGGATCGTCTTGCTGATCGTGTGCACCTCGTCCTCGATCGGCAGCGGCGCGATGGCGAAGTCCATCGTCCCCGGAGCCCAGGACGCGTGCATCCCCTCCACGTCGACCGGCATCGCCGGGATGTCGGACGCCCCCCCGAGCATCATCGGCAGCATCTCCCACATCAGCGACAGGCCCAACATCGGGTCCGCCGCGAAGCGGTCCAGGATCGGCTGCACCGTGGCGATTGCGTCAGGGTGGTGGGCCGACGCGTCGAAGCCCGGGATGCCGGCCATCGGCCCGAGCATCAGCGCGAGCATGTGGCTGCCGTACTCGTACTCGTAGTTGGCGTAACCGACGGCGTACCGACCGTCCGGCATCTGGCCGAAGTGGCAGTTGGCGCACGTCAGCGCGAGGGTCGGGTTTCCGTCCATCGGCGCGCCGACTCCGACCCCCAGCGGGCGCGGCGCGTCGGCCGGCTGGTAGGGGTCCGGCACCAGGCCGTACTCGCTGAATGCCAAGCCCAACTCGTCGGGGAAGCTGCGGCTCATCCAGTCGTACATCGCCTCGGGGATTCCGAGGGTCCCGAAGCCCTCGTAGAAGAACATCCACTTGCCGCACAGCAGCTTGGTCCGACGATCGGACGGGTCGGCCTGCCAGGCCGCGCACGCGCCCTCCAGCTCTCCGTTCTCGAGCAGCTCCTCCAGGTCGAAGGAGACGTTGACCAGCCCCTCACCGGTGTCCGGCCGGGGCGCGAACGGGTCGAGGGCCTCGGCCGCGTCGTCGTCGTCCGCGACGTCGTCGTCGTCGTCGTCGTCGTCGACATCGTCCGTGGAGTCGTCGTCGTCCGCGACGTCGTCGTCGTCCGCCGCGAGGTCGTCGTCGTCCGCCGTCACGCCAGAGTCGTCGTCGTCTTCCGCCGCGTCGTCATCGTCGTAATAGGGGACCGGCGTCGGGCACCCGCCGAGCGACAGGGTGGCCAGGAGGAACGGCAGCACGAAGAGGGTGAGTCTCATTGCGCCCGATTCTTATCGAACCACTGGTAGATTTTCAACCAATAATCTACCTGTTCGTAGATTTGTGCCGAAGGATCGTCGTATACCTCTGCGACGTGACGATCCGACCTCCCAGCCGGCGAGCTGGACGCCCCAGCAACCCCGTCCCCCGGGACGAGCTGCTGCGCTGCGCGTCCCTGGTGTTCGCCGACCACGGCTACGCCGGAGCGCGCCTGGACGACATCGCGGACGGGGCGGGGATCCGCAAGTCGTCGCTGCTGCACCGCTTCGGGAGCAAGCAGACGCTGTACCTGGAGGCGGTCGCCTGGATCCTCGGCGACCTCGGCTCGATGGTGGACGAGGCGGCGTCGAGCGACGCCGGCTTCACCGACCGCCTGGACCGGCTCACCGAGGTGATCACCGACTACCTGGGCGGCACCCCGGCCGCGGCCCGGGTCCTGTTCCGCGAGGTGATGGACCGCGGCCCCTTCTTCACCGGCCCCGGCGGGCAGGTGTTCGTGTCGGTCCTCTCCACCGCGGTCGGCTTCCTGGAGGCCGGCATGGCGGCCGGGGAGTTCGTCGAGCAGGACGCCCGCCAGCTCGTGATGAGCATCGTCGGCGTGCACATGACCTGGTTCACGGTCGATCGCCTCACCGAAGCGGTCGCGCAGGTCGACCCTCACGACCCGGACGCGGTCACCGATCGCCGGGCGGCTGCGATCGCCCATGTTCGGAGGCTCTGCGGCGTCGGCTGACCGCCACACCCCGCCCCTGCTAGGTTCCCCCTCCCGTGCACATGCGCGCCACCATCCGGGGGACCCGCTACTCCTTCGACACCGTCAAGGAGGTCCTCGCCAAGGCCAACCCGCCCAAGTCCGGAGACGACCTCGCCGGCGTGTCGGCGCGGGACGCCGTCGAGCGGACCGCGGCGCGGGCGGTGCTCGCGGACATGACGCTGCGTCACCTGCGCAACAACCCCGTGGTCCCCTACGAACAGGACGAGCTGACCCGCCTCGTAGAGCACGACCTGGACGAGCAGGCCTTCGGCGCCGTCGGCCACCTCACGGTCGGGCAGCTCCGGGAGTGGCTCCTCGAGACCTCGACCACCGGCGACCGGATCCGCTCCGTGAGCCCGGGGCTCACGCCCGAGATGGCCGCCGCGACCGCCAAGCTGATGTCCAACATGGACCTGCTGGTCGTCGGCTCGAAGTGCAAGGTCGTCGTCCGGGCGAACAACACCTTCGGCCTGCCGGGCCGGCTGTCGTCCCGAGTGCAGCCGAACCACCCGACCGACGACGTGACCGGGATCCTGCTGTCCGCTCGGGAGGGGCTGTCGTACGGCTGCGGCGACGCCGTCATCGGGGTCAACCCGGCGACCGACACCCCCGAGTCGACGGCCGAGATCCTCACCGAGCTGCACGACCTGCGGACCCGCAACGGCATCCCGACCCAGCATTGCGTGCTGTCCCACGTCACCGTGCAGATGAAGGCGCTGGCCGAGCTCGAGTGCCCGATGGACCTGATGTTCCAGAGCCTCGCGGGCAGCGAGACGGCGAACCAGGCCTTCGGCATCTCGGTCCCCCTGATGGACGACGCGTACGCGCTCATGCGTGAGCGGGGCTCGGCCGCCGGCCCCAACTGCATGTACTTCGAGACCGGGCAGGGCTCGGCGCTGTCCAGCGACGCCCACCACGGGGCCGACCAGGTGACGATGGAGGCGCGCTGTTACGGGTTCGCCCGGCGCTACAAGCCGTTCCTCGTCAACACCGTCGTCGGCTTCATCGGCCCCGAGTACCTGGAGGACGGCCCCCAGATCACCCGCGCGGCCCTGGAAGACCACTTCATGGGCAAGCTGCTCGGGCTGCCGATGGGGTGCGACGCCTGCTTCACGTACCACGCGTCGATGAGCCAGGACGAGCTGGAGAGCCTCAAGGTCCTGCTCGGCGCGGCCGGCTGCGCGTACCTCATGTCGATGCCGGTGGGCGACGACATCATGCTCAACTACCAGTCGACCTCGTACCACGACATCCCCAGCGTGCGGATGCTCCTGGGCAAGCGGCCGACCCCCGAGTTCGACGCCTGGCTGTCCGCCGTCGGCATCATGGATGGCGACCGGCCCGGGCCCCGCTTCGGCGACGTCGGGGTGCTCGTATGAGCGCGACCTCCCGTACCCGAGCCCTGGTCGCCGAGCTCCGCCGACAGCTGGGCGAGGACGCTCCGCTGGCGCCCCCGGGCGACGCCCAGTACGTGCCGGAGCCGCCGGTCCGCGTCTTCCCCAAGCCCCGCAAGCGGAGCGCGTTCGCCGACGAGGCGGCCGCCCACACCACCGCGCTGGTCGGCATCGGTCGGGTCGGGACCCGCTACGCCACCCCGGTGGTGCTGCAGTTCCAGGCCGAGCTCGCGGTCGCTCACGCCGCGGTCGCGACCGTGCTGCCGGACGAGTGGGCCGAAGCCAACGACCTGCTGCCGCTGAAGTCCCGCGTGAACGACCATCGGGAGTTCCTGCTCCGCCCCGACCTCGGCCGCCGACTGGACGAGGCCTCCCGGTCGCGGCTGCGCGCCGAGGCGACCCGGGGCGTCGACATCCAGCCGATCCTCGCGGACGGCCTGTCCGCGGTCGCCTGCATGGGCTCCGGCGTGCAGCTGCTGACCCACCTCACCGACGAGTGCAGCAAGCGCGGCTGGACGGTCGGCACGCCGATGTGCGCCAAGTTCGCCCGCGTCTGGCTGGAGGACGAGATCGGCCAGGAGGTCGGCGCGAAGGTCGCGGTCATCCTGCTCGGCGAGCGGCCGGGTCTGGGCACCGGCGACGGGCTGAGCGCCTACATGGTCTACGACCCGAAGGTCGGAAACACCGACAGCGACCGGAACATGATCAGCAACATCCACGCCCGCGGCACGACGCCGCCCGAGGCGGCCCATCGGCTGGCGCTGCTCGCCGGCGCGATGCTCGACCAGGAGACGTCGGGCGTCTCGCTCGACCTGTCCCCCCTGGGGGCGGAGCTCGGCGACGCCGGGGGCACCGGACTGCGGGAGCCCCAGGTGCGGGAGCCGCTGGTGTCCGTCGGTGACGAAGGGGACGCGACATGACCCTGGAACCCCTGCTCCCCAACATCCTCTCCGTCAAGCGCATCCCCAACGCGGACGAGGCCGTGCTGCGGGCCTACGGCGCCGACCCGGACAAGCACCGCTCGCTCGGCCTGCTGACCTCCGACCAGGACGACCCCGTCTACGTGGCCCTGGACGAAGCGACGAAGCAGGCGGGCGTCGACGTGGTGTTCGCGAAGTCCTTCTGGGCGGGCGCCGGCTCGGCGAGCGGGCCCCTGTCCGGTGAGATCCTGGGCGTGCTGGCGGGCCCCGACCCGGCCGAAGTGGACGAGGGGCTGAAGGCGATGATCCGCTGCCTGGAGCACGACGCCTGCTTCTACGGCGCCAACGACGACGGCTCCATCGCGGTCTTCCCCCACGTCATCAGCTCCCTCGGCTTCTACCTGTCGGCCGAGGCCGGTCTGGAGCCGTACACGCCGATGGCCTACCTGGTGGCGCCCCCCATCGAGGCGACGATCGCGCTGGACGCCGCCCTGAAGGCGGCCGACGTGACCGCCGCGAAGGTCTTCACCCCGCCGACCGAGACCAACTTCGCCGCCGCCTGGCTGACCGGCTCGCTGCCCGACTGCGAGGCCGCCGCGATGGCCTACGCCGAAGCGGTCGTCGAGGTCGGACGGAAGGCGCGCGAGCTGTAATCAGTCGGCGCAGGTCAGCGCCGGCCACCCGTACGAGTCGACCTGGACCACCCACCAGCTGTCCTCCTGGGAGAACGGCCCCGCGAACGGGTCGATGGTCGCGCCGTCGGCGTCGTTGACCTCGAAGTGCAGGTGCGGGAACGAGCTGTTGCCGCTGCTCCCGATCAGCCCCAGCTCGTCACCGCAGGAGACCTCGTCCCCCGGATCGACCGGCACCGAGTCCCGCATCAGGTGCAGGTACCGGGTGACGGTCCCGTCGTCGTGCTCCAGCCGGACCCGGTTGGCGATGATGGGGTGACCGTCGCAGGTCACCTCGGTGTTCTCGATGTGGCAGCGGTCGTACTGGTCCTCGACCACCTCGAGCACCACCCCGTCGGCGGCGGCGAGCACGGCCACGGAGCCGGCGTCCATCGTGTCGAAGCGGCCCTCGAGCAGGAAGTCGCTGCCGTCGTGCTCGTCGTAGCAGGCGGGGAAGCCGTCGCCGTCGAAGTTCGTGCACTCCGCGCCGCCGAGCACCGAGTCGTCGTGCACCTCGGGGTCGTGGTCGACGCCGATGAGGCCGTCGATCATCCCCGGGTCGGCGACCGGAAGGCTGAACAGGAGGCGCTCGTCGACCGGGGGATCGGGCTCCGCCTCCGGCGGAACGCAGCCGACCACGAAGACTGCGGCCACGGCCAGGGTGCAGCGCATCGCGCGAATCGTACCCCTACAGGTACTTCAGCCAACGGCTGTCGCTGTGTGCCTTGACCCCGCCGTACCAGCGGCACAGCGGCACCATCACGACCAGCGCCACCCCCAGGCCCGCGTACGCCGTCCAGAGCGCCGGCTCGTAGCCGTCCGGCCAGTGCCGGCTCCCCCGCATCCACCAGCCCCCGGACGCCGCGTCGAACGCCGCCCCGAACCCGAGCCAGGCCAGCACCTGGAGCAGCGGCAGGTGCACCACGTAGAAGAACAGCGGCACCCGGCCGATCGACGCCAGGGCCGCCGTCACCCGCCCCGTCGAGCGCTCGAACCAGGCGAGGAGCAGGAGCGCGACCCCCATCGTGACGGCCAGGAAGGCCGGCGACGCCGGGTGCTTCGTCACGTCGAAGAGAGACAGCGTCGTGATCACCGCCCCCCGCTCGTGGGATGCCCAGGCGGACGGGTCCCCGACGCTGGCCGCCCGCATCGCCACGAAGGCGATCAGCAGCAGGCCGCCCGCCCCGATCAGCGTCCGCGTCCGGCGATCGGCGTCCCCGGAGAAGAGCGGAGCGCAGAGGTATCCGGCCGCGAGCACCGCGGGCCAGGGCAGCAGCGGGTAGGTGACCCCCACCTCGAGGGCGCCGCGCCGAAACAGGTAGCCCTGGCCGGTCAACACGGGGAGCTCGGGCAGGAGCGGCACCGCGGCGATCCCGGCCGCCGCGAGCACCCACAGCGCCGGCCGCGGCAGGCGGATCAGGACCCCGAACAACAGCAGGCTGAGCCCGATCGCCCAGATCACCTGCAGCGCGTAGACCGGTCGCCAGTCGAACGTGTGCCAGCCGACGTGGACCACGGTGACCTCGAGCAGGACCAGCCACAGCCCGCGGGTCAGCAGGAACCGAACGGTCGCGTCGCGGCCCCGCTTCGCCTCGAACAGGCCCGTGCCGACTCCGGCGAGGAACAGGAAGACGGGCGTGCACAGGTGCGGCACGAGCTCGGTCGCCAGCCACGCCGGCTTCACGTGGTCCAGGGAGTGGATCCAGGCGAACCGCTGGGGCGCGCAGATGATCCTGGCGTGGTCCAGCGCCATCAGCACCATGACGAGCCCGCGCAGCGCGTCGATGGACGACCGACGTCCTTCGCTCACAGCCCCCAGCTCCCCACCTGCACGTAGCTCCGACCCTTGCCGACACCGGGGACCCCGCCCCGGGCCAGCGCGTCCCGCAGGATCTCGGCGCGCAGCGCCTCCTCGGCCGGCTCGCGGGGCGGGGTGCGGGGCTTGCGGTTGATCTCGAGCAGCCATGGGCGCAGGTCCGCGCCGAACACGAAGTCGGCGCCGAACAGCTCGAAGCAGCACCGCCCCCCGGGCGTCGGGGCCTCCGCGAGGTCGCCGCGCACCGCCGCCACCGCCGCCCGGAGCGCTCCGTCGACGGCGCGCATGCAGCCGTCCCCGCTCGCGCCCAGCCGCTCGAACAGCCCCGACAGCCGGGTCGGAGCCCCGGGCGGGGCGAGCCAGTCCTCGGTCGCCCGGGTGATCCAGCCGTCGGCGTCGGGCGAGTAGACCACCAGCCCCTCGCGGTGTCGCCAGGCGGTCAGCCGACCCCCGTCACGCTGGAGCACGAGCCAGAGGCGGACGCTGCTGCGGTGTCCATCCACCCGGAGCACGTCGTCGACGAGGCGCTGGACGACCAGCCGCCGACCCTTCATCGCCTCCTCCGTCAGCTCCTCCAGCGGATGCTCGACCAGGCTCACCCCGCGGCGACGCTGCAGGCGAGCGTCCTTGAGCATGAACGGCCCGGCGAGCCCCTCCAGCCGCTCCCGATCCCGGGCGACGTCCGGCAGCCAGACCTCGGGTGCGAGCTCGGCCGCCCGCTCCCGGCCCAGCGCCTGGACGAGACGAACCCACAGCAGCCGCTTGTCCGCGAGGGCGCCCGCCCCCGGCACCGCGCCGATCACCGCCCCCGGCGCGCCGCCCACGAGCGCATCCAGCCGACCCTCCAACCCCTTGCCGCGCGACGGCAGCCAGACGTCCCACGTCATGGGGTCCATGGAGCGCTCCCCCCCAGCGTCGGTGAGCACGGCCTCCCACGTCGCGGTCAGCCCATCGGGGGCGAACCAACTCCACGGCTTCGGCTTGCGGCGGAACCACATCGGGCGCTCCAAGCAGGAGCGGGGCCCCGAGGGACCCCGCTCCGGTCAACTCGAACGGGGGAGTCTAGTACTCCTCCACGTCCTCCTCACCTTCGCCGTCGGCCGACTCGGCGCCGACCTCCTCGTAGTCCTGCTCCAGGGCGGCGAGGTCCTCGCGAGCCTCGGAGAACTCGCCCTCCTCCATGCCCTCGCCGATGTACCAGAAGAACTCCGCGCGCCCGAGCTGGAGGATCGCGCTGCACTCGAACAGCTCCTCGTCCGTCAGGTCGTAGAAGCTGGCCTGGGCGATGACGTTGCCGTAGTCGCAGTAGCCGAACAGCCCGGTGCCGACGATCCAGGAGTCGCAGTAGTTCGTCCAGCCGGACAGGGCCTGGTAGGAGCCGATGCTGACGGTGGCGCAGCTGCTCCACAGGTACTCCGTGAACGCGGGGCCGTTTCCGTACCCGCCGGCGCCGTAGATGATCTGGATGTCGGCCAGATCGTCCGCGTCGTAGCACGGGCAGGTCACCGGGCACTCGTAGTTCTCGTCGAACCAGGCGCTGGCCGCGCTGTCGCCGTCGAAGCCGGTGTTGAACGCGTCGTCCTCGATGCCGATCGTCTTGTCGCTCGGCATCGCGCCGTCCGGCTGGATGCCGCAGAAGCCCTCGGCCTCCTGGTCGGACCAGCCGAAGCAGCTGACCAGCTCCGCGGCCTCCTCGACCGTGACCACCGTCGGGTTGCCGTCGTCGTCGCAGAGCGCCGCGAAGTCCTCGTCGACCGCACCGTCGCAGTCGTTGTCCGCGCCGTCGTAGGTCTCGACGCCGCCGGGGAAGCTGGCCGGGTCGCCCTCGGCGCAGTCACCCTCGCACTCGGTGAAGCCGTCGGCGTCGCCGTCGACCTCGTCGCCGGGCACCGCGCCGTCGCAGTCGTTGTCCGCGCGGTCGCAGACCTCGGCGTTGCCGGTCCAGTTGTTCGGGTCGGCGTCGTCGCAGTCACCCTCGCACTCGGCCTGGCCGTCGAGGTCGTCGTCCAGCTCGTCGCCGGGCACGACCGCGTCGCAGTCGTTGTCGACCGCGTCGCACAGCTCGACCGCGCCGGCGTAGGTGGTGTCGTCGGCGTCGTCGCAGTCGCCCGCGCAGGCCATCATGCCGTCGGAGTCGGCGTCGGCCTCGTCGTCGGGGAGCGCGCCGTCGCAGTCGTCATCGATGCCGTTGCAGATCTCGGCCGCGTCCGGGTGGCGCGTGGCGTCGTCGTCGTCGCAGTCGCCTTCGCAGTCCGTAAACCCGTCGCCGTCGCTGTCCACCTCGTCGTCGGGCAGGGCGCCGTCACAGTCGTCGTCGACGCGGTTGCAGATCTCGCTGTCCAGCGCGAGCCAGTCGCCGTGGTTGTTGATGTGGTTGTTGACGGCGTTCTGGTTGATGTTGATGACGTGCTGACCGTTCCCGGTCTGGTGGCAGACATCCACCTTGGGGCCGGCCAGGGCCGGCGTCGCACAGAACAGGGCAAGACAGCTGGCCAGCGCCAGCGGCATACGAACGTGGTTCATTTGGCAAGGTCCTCAGTGCCCGACGGCGCCGGTGTCTTCGTGACCCCACGTCACGAACCGCCACCCTGCTTCGTCGGACAGCTACGACCCTATTCGGGGATATTGACGGGGATCAAGGTGATCGACCAATCCCGTCAAGATTGGTTGGGTCGGCGATACCCGATCTGTCCTCTTGACCACCCCCTCCCACGGGTCTAGAAGCGTCGCCCCTCGTGCACGAAGAGGTCCCATGCGAACGCTGACGCTGACCCTGATCGCTGCCTGCTCCACCCTCTTCGCGGGCCCCGCCCTCGCCTCCTTCGACTGGGGCGGCGACTGCAGCTCCGGCGACGGCACCTTCCAGCAGTACGTGCCGCACTCCGGCTTCGTCGAGGTGGGCACCATCCCCACCGGCAAGGCGGACGTGACCATCGCGCTGACCGCCGGCACCGACGTCGACATCCAGCTGATCGACGAGGTGACGGGCACGGAGATCATCGCCTGGCCCGACGGCCTGCTGTCGGGGGCGGCCGAGGCGTGCGTCACCTGGAACGACGTCGAGTACTGCTGGAGCGGATACAACGGCGACCAGAGCGACGGCGGCTACGGCAACGAGTGGATCGAGATCCATGGCGAGACCAACAACTCACTGGTCATGCAGGCGTTCGGCTACCAGCCGGGCACCGCCGACGTGGAGTACTCCTTCGAGACCACGCCCAACTGCGGCGAGGTCGGAGAGGGCAGCTTCGAGCAGTACATCGCCCTGCAGCAGATCACCGAGATCGGCACCATCGCTTCCAACGTCGTCAACGTGGACATCGAGCTGGACGCGGGCGGCGCCGACGTCGACGTGCAGCTGATCGACCCCGCCGACGGCACCCAGATCGTCGCGTGGCCCAGCGGAACGCTCAACGGCCCGGACGAGGCGTCGACCGAGTACTACGGCATGACGATCACCTACTCGGGCTACAACGGCATCGACGGCGACTGGGGCCACGAGAGCATCGAGATCTCCGGCTCGACCACCCGCCCGCTGCTCATGCGCGCCTACGGCTACCAGGCCGGCAGCGCCGACGTGACCTACGACTGGGGCGACGGCGTGGGGGCGACCTGCATGGGCATCGCTACGCTCCAGTGTGATGACGGCCTGTACTGCAAGGCGATGCAGACCGGCGTCGTCGACCCGGCGGGGGCCTGCCACACCGAGCTGTGGTGCGAGAGCAACGCCAGCGCGCCCGGCGACTGCAGCAACGTCATCCACCCGGCCATCCCCGGCTACTTCAGCTGCGTCGACTACCGCTGCAACTGGAACGGCTGCCAGGCGGCCCAGGACCCGTCGTTCCACTTCATCTCGACGGACGTCGCCCAGTGCGCCGCCATCCGCATCGGCTGTGATCCGGGCCAGGCGCCCTTCAGCAACCCCTGCGGCTGCGGCTGCAAGGACATCTAGGAGCCTGGAGCGCATTGGAGCCCGAGCCCCGTGAGACCGGGGCG
>CAYQEG010000250.1:0-11303 GCA_964416435.1 uncultured Rickettsiales bacterium | reverse complement strand
CGAACCGCGGGGCCTTCGGATCCGCGGTCAACAAACCCGGTTCCCGCAATGAGGCCGCATATGAGTGATGGGCCGTCTAGCCCTCACCGGGACAGCCGTCCTCGCAATGCTGAACGTCGGATCGAACCCAGCCGATCGACGTTGAACACGAGGTGCTCCATGGGGCGTCCGAGGGGGAACGAGGCGGTCCCCCACTTGCGCGCGTCGGGCCGACGGAAGGGCGGCACCTGCAGGACCTGGGTCCATCGCTCGCCGTCCCGGCTGATCCAGATCTGCACGTCCTGCTCGCCGAGCCCCTCGATCTCCGTCGACACCACGAGCGTGCCGTCGGCCATCACCGTGCTGTGGAGCACCGGCCCTCCGATCTCGGCGACCTGCTCGACCTCGTCGCGGTGCCGGGACCAGCGGTAGATCCCGCAGGGTCCGTCGGGGTTGTCCGCGCCCCAGTAGACGTACCCGGGCGTGAACATCAGGCTGACCGCCTTGAAGCGCCGGTCCCCCGACCCGATCGGGTGGAACCCGAGCTCGTCCAGCCACCCCAGGTGCACCTCCGCGTCGCGGTCCCCGGTCGCGATCCAGAGCCGGCCGTGCACGGGATCGGCCTGGACCGCGTGCACGTGGCGGATCCCGCCGGGCTCACCCCGGGCCGGGAACGTCCACGCGACCTCGAAGGTGCGCCCCTCGTCGTCGCTGCGCCAGATCCGGCTGTCCGCGCCGCCCTCGCCGTGGCCGTACTCGCCGAACCAGACCGCGCCGCTGCTCTCCGTCCAGTGGCGCAGGATCCTCTTGGCCTCCGGCTCCTCCCGCAGGCGCCAGGTCCGCTCCCAGGTGACGCCGCCGTCCTCGCTCCGGTAGATCCACGGCGGCAGCGACGCGAGCAGCGCGCCCGAGCGGAGCACCACCATCGACTCGATGCCGCGCGCCCGGCGGGCCATTCGGACCGCCCGCGAGGAGCCGAGGGCGTGGCGGACCGCCGCGAACGCCCCGTCCTCGGGGGCCGGCAGGCGCCCCACGGGCCGCCAGTAGGTGCCGTCCGGGGCGCCCACCCAGACCTCCTTGTAGCGGCTCGCCCAGAGCCGCTCCCCGTCGAAGAACTGGAGCTCCAGGTCGCGGATCTCGGCGTCGAGATCGATGGGCCCGAGGAACCGCCAGCCGTCGACGCGGGGGGCCTGCCCGTGGGGGTCGGGCTCGGTGCCCTCGAGCAGCGCGAAGGTCGCGACGGCGGCGAACAGCACCATCGCGGCGAGGCGGACGAGGCGTCCGCGGCGGCGGGGGCGCTGTTCGGCTACTTCAGCAGGCGGATGCGCCACTTCGTGAAGAAGTCACGCACCGACTTGAGCAGGACCTTCAGGACCAGGCGGGGCGTGAAGTCGGCCCACCAGTCGATGAGCCCTCCGGACAGGTTGATCACCTTGCGGGAGTCGGTGCGGAAGTCGGAGACGGTGCGCGGCTTGAAGACGGCGGGCTGGGTCACCAGGGAGGCGTGGTTGATCAGCACCCCGCGCGGCACCGCCTCCACCCGGACGGGCACGCCGAGCCGCTCGGTGAGCCGGCGGGAGCCGTCCTCGACGTCGACCCGGCGGGGCTCGTGAGCCTCGAGCCGCACGATGAACCCCTTGTCCGTGATGCAGACGAAGAAGACGTTGGCGTAGTACCGACGAGACCAGGCGAGGATCTCCTCCTCCAGGTCGAAGTCGGTGACCTCCTTGCCCCGGAACGACTTGAGGCCCTGGGCGCGGCCGAGCACCTCGATCGCCCGCTCGGGGGCGCCGCAGGCACACGGGCCGGGGAGCACCCGGACGAGATCGTCGGTGTAGTACCGGATCATCGGCTGCGCCTCGCGGCCCAGCGTGGTCGCGACCAGCGTGCCGGTCGGCACCTCGCCCTTCATGGGCTCCTTGGTCACCGGGTTGACGATCTCGAACAGGAAGAAGTTCTCGTGCAGGTGCAGGTGGCCGTGCTCACACGACGTCGCGAACGGGCCGCCCTCGGTCGAGCCGTACAGGTTGTGCACCTGCACGCCCCAGTCGTCGATCATCGACGCCCGCCACGACGGGGTCAGGATGCGGCCGGCGAAGGCGAACGCCTCCAGGTCCGGGAAGTCCCGTCGCGGGTCCCGTCCGGTGACCAGCGCCGCCTCCTTGAGGAGCACCGCCTCCAGCGGCAGCGACGTCAGCACGTTGGTGCGCCGCTGCTTCATCAGCCGCAGCACCCGCTGGTAGCCGACGTTGTAGGTCATGTTCGACGTCGGGATGAGGATGCCGCCCATCAGCCGCACCGCCGTCTCGACCAGCTGGGCCGGCACCGGGAAGGCGTAGGGGTAGCGGTTCATCACCACCTTGCCGGGGCCGTACTGGGCCAGCCAGCGCTGGATGACGTCGATCTCGACCTCGATGTCCTCCAGCGTGTACCAGCCGACGACGGGCCGGCCGGTGGTCCCGAAGGACTCGTGGAAGTGCCACACCTTCTCCGGGGAGCAGGCGAGGAAGGCGTCGGCGTCGTTGCTCTTGAGGTCGGACTTGGTGGTGAACGGCAGCGACGCCAGGTCCGCCAGGGAGTTGATCTTCAACCCGGCGAGGCGGTCCCTGTAGATCGGAGCGTTGCGCGCCTGGGAGACGGTGTACTGCAGCCGATCGAGCCGGGCCGCGTCGTCGTGGGCGAGCCGGGCCGCGGCGACGCTGCTGTACCAGGTGCGTTCGTCGGCGTCGGGCGCGAACTGGATGCTCATCGAGCCTCGCGGGTCTAGCGGCCGCCCGCCCGCGCGGCCTCGAGGTCGCGAACGGGAGGCTCGAGCCGCTGCTCCAGCGCCTTGCGCAGGGGGGCGGGGATCTCGACCGCCTCGAACGTGTCGAGGTTGACGGTAGCGGTCACCATCGACGCGAAGACGCGGACTTCGTCGTCGCCCAGGACGCACGCCTTGTAGGTGCAGGTGAAGGACTTGCGGCCGATCTTGGAGACGATGAGCTCGACGTCCATCACTTCGCCGAAGCGGAAGGGGGCGCGGTAGTCGCACTGGGTGTGCACGGCGGGGAAGCCGACCCGGGTGTCCTCGAGACACCACCGGTAGGGCATCTTGAGGTCCTCGTCGAACCAGTCCTCGAAGACGCTGTGGAACCGGTCCAGGAACCGCGGGAAGTACATGACTCCCGCGGGATCCGTGTCGTTGAACCGGACCTTCAGCTGCTTGTGGAATCCCATCCGCTGTCCATCCCGCCTTGGCCGCTCCGCCCGCCGATGCGGCCTCCCCGAAGCCGCCGGACCATACACACAGTCCGATCACGGCTCAAGGTCGATCGGGCTCGCCTGAGCCCGATCCCGATCAGGGCGCGGCGACGCCCCCGAGGGTCTCGTCGACGAACTCCACGAAGCGATCCGCCTCGGTCGCCGCCGCCGGAGCGAGCAGGTCGCCGGTGAACTCCAGCCGCGTACGCCGGTTGAACAGCAGCCCCGACCAGGAGCCGAACGAGTCGACCTCCCAGAAGGGCGTCACCTTCTGACGGACCGGGCCGCCGCCGCCGGGGGGCGGCCGCAGGAACGCCCAGCTCTCGAGCAGGTCGGCCTTCATCCGGAGCGCGTCGCGGGCGTAGGGCCAGTTCTTGCGGCCGTCCGAGGCCGGCGACGGGCGGGGCAGCGCGGGCACCGGGAGGCGGCCGTCGGTCAGCACCTCGTCGCGGGTCAGCCTGCCGGCGGCGGTGACGTTGAGGGCGCCGGCGCCCAGCTCCTCCAGCTCGATCGGCAGGCTCGGCCAGGCGGCGAGCCACGCCAGGTCGCTCGTCGGGCGGGAGGCGTCGGGCCGCCCCGCCGCGTCCCAGGACCGGATCCGGGCCGCCGGGGCGCCCTGGAGGATGCCCGCGACCTCGACCTCGAAGCCCTCGGTCCGCTGACGGACGTTCAGCGTCCAGCTGCGTCCCGGCGCGTCGCCCGGCAGCCGCAGCCAGCGGGCGCCGCGCGGGCCGAGCTGCACGGCGTCCCGGCCGAGCAGCGGCTCGTCGAGCGCCCCCAGCCAGTGGGAGCTGCGCGACGGGTCGATGAACAGAGGCCCGGAGGTCTCGCTCAGGGAGACGTCCGGGAGCAGCACCAGGGTCTGGTTTAGGAGGGCCAGCGGCTCCGCCGGGGCGACCCGGTGGTGGGAGCGGCTCGCGAGCACGATCTCCGCCCGGATCTCGACCGCCCGGAGCATCGCGACGAGCAGCGCGGCCCGGTCGGCGGTGGTGCCGATGCCGTCGGCCGCCGTCTGCGACGCCCGGCGGGGCAGCTGCCAGCCGCCCCCCCGGCCGCCGGACGGGTCGAACTCGATCTCGTCCAGGGCGATGCGCGCCGCCTCCTCGACCTGCGACAGCACGTCGGGCTGGGAGAGCACCCGGGCTGCCAGCACGACCGCCTCGTCCCGGGCGCGGGAGGCGGAGTCGAAGAAGGCGCGGTGGTCGAGGACGAGGGCGTCCCAGGGCTCGCCCGAGGTGACCGCGAGGGCGGGCGCCCGGCCGGAGATCGTGTCGATGCCCGGCGGCAGCGGGAGCGCCGCGACGCCCTCGAGCTCCAAGAAGTCGCGCACCCGCCCGTCCGCGAGGGGCACCCGGGACAGCTCGGCGGTCCAGCCGTGGGCGGCGACCCGGGGCTCCTGGCCCGCGCCGTGCTCGACCTCGATGATCAGCTTGCCCGCGGCCACCCCGACCGGCTGGATCGGGACGAGGATGGCGAACCGGTGGTCCAGCCGCGGGAGCCGGGGCCGGTAGACGACCACGTGGGCCTCGCCGGGGCCGTCGGGCACCAGGTCGCAGCGCCAGGGATCCCCCAGGTGGCCGAACCCGCTGGACTGGGGCGTCAGCTCGACGGAGCCGTTGGTGCTCGCTTCGCACTCGTCGCCGAGGGCGCGGTCGATCACCGTCACCGGCACCCGGTCCATGCCCTGGGGGACGACGAGGCGCACGTGCCGTTCGATCGCCTCCTCCGCGTCGAGGACCACGGTGTGCCGATAGGTGGTGACGTGGGGGCCGTCGGCCGATCGGTAGTGCAGCGCCTTGTAGCTGCCGGTGTCGACCTTGGGTCGCCGGGCGGCGGAGGCGGGCAGCGCCAGGGAGGCGCAGAGGAGCGCCGCGGTCAGCAGCGTGAGGCGGCGCATGGGGCGGTCCGTCTAGGAAGGAGTGGCGGAGTCGTCGTCGTCGGCCCCGCTGTCGTCGTCGTCGGCCCCGCTGTCGTCGTCGTCGTCGGGGGCGCTGTCGTCGTCGTCGCCGGGCAGGCACTCGGGCGGGATCTCACCGTCCAGGCCACCGCCCTCGGCGCTGTCGTCGTCGTCCGCGGCGCTGTCGTCGTCGTCCGCGGCGCTGTCGTCGTCGTCGCCCTCGTCCAGGTCCGCCACGCTGACGAGCTCGACGCCGGCGGCGAGCAGCCGCCACGTCTCCTGGTCCTGGTCGAACAGCGACCAGCCCATCGGCACGCCGTACTGCCAGGCCCGGAAGGCCGAGACGGGCGACAGGGTGCTGGGGTCGATGTACATCAGCAGCCGGGGGGAGCCGAAGGTCAGGATCGTGTCGCAGGTGCCGCCGGTGAACACCTCGTCGCCGTCGTCGTACCAGCCGAACACGATGTAGAAGGCGGACAGCACGCCGAGGCCGCCGTCGAGCTCCTCGAGGTGGTCGGCGGGGGGCGCGCCGGACAGCGGCCAGTCGAGCAGCAGCTCAGCGCCGCGCAGCTCGCCGTTGCTCGCTTCGTGGGTGAACAGCACCGCGTCCTCGACGATGGGGCCGCCGCCGATCGCGGAGGTGTGCAGCGCCGCGACGACCGACCCGGTCGGGTGGAGGACCGAGGTGGTGAGCGGCACGGTGCCGGAGTTGACGGGGAGCAGCTCGACGCTGATCTCCGGCCCGGTGGTGGAGCCGGTGCCATCGGGCGTGTGATCGATGTCGAGGTCGTCGTCGCCGTCCGCGACGTCCTCCCAGGCGACCACGTTCCAGCCGAGGCCGCCGCCGGTCACCGCCAGGTACTCGGGCAGGTCGCCCTCGAAAGAGATCCAGATGAACAGGTCCTCGCTGGTGCCGAGCAGCGGGTCACCGGCGGTGTAGCCGCCGCTGGCGTCGGCGTCGACGTAGGCGAAGGGCACGTAGAAGCCGAGGTCGAAGCCGGCGCCGGTGTCGAACAGGTCGGACGCCTCGGGCTCCCCCTCGACGTAGACGGTGTAGACGGTGTCTCCGCCCAGCAGGCCGCCCTCGGTCACCTGGTCGCTCCAGCGCTCCTCCTCGGGGGCGAGCTCCTGGGAGGCGTGCCACAACCCGACGCGCACGGCGCCGGTCGGGACCTCGCCCGCCGACGGCGTGTACTCGATCACCCCCGCCAGGGGGGTGCCCGGCGGGATGGTGAAGTCGTCGTCGTCCGTCGCGTCGTCGTCGTCGGCGCCGTCGTCGTCGTCCGTCGCGTCGTCGTCGTCTGTGACGTCGTCGTCGTCCAGGTTGCCCTCCGGCGGGGGGCAGGCGACGACGGTGAGGGCGAGGCAGCCCAGCGCGGCCAGGAGCGTCGTGGTGGTGGTTCTCACAGGTTCGTCTCCAGCATCACGATGTCGTCCTCGACACGGACCTCGACAGTGCGGACCGAGAGATCGGCCCCGCTGGTGCAGGAGCCGTCTCGAACGTCGAACGACCAGTCGTGGAACGGACAGGTCACTTCGTGGCCGTCCAGGGCGCCCTCGCCCAGCGGTCCGCCGGCGTGGGGGCAGCTGTCGACGGTGGCGTAGAACTCGCCGTCGTCGGTCTTGTACAGCGCGTACCGGGCCCCGAACACGGTGACCTGGTGCACGCTCCCGTGCAGCACCTCGTCCGGACGGACGCCGGCGGCCTGGACCCACATGCGGCCCTTGGTGCGGGCGTCGTCGTCGACGGGGGGCGGCGGGGCGGCGAAGGCGGGGCGGGGCGGAGCCGCAGGGGCGCTCGGCGGGCTCGGCGCGGCGGGGGCTGCGGCGGGCGGGGGCTTCGGGGGCATCGGCGGCTCCGGGGGTGTCGCAGCGGCGGCCGTACCGGCCTTCGCCGAGTCGGGGGAGTCGATCCCGAGCGCCTTCTTGACGGCGCCACGGACACGGTCACGGATTCCAAAGCGGGACATCGGCCGGATGGTACCAGCGGGATCGACCCGCCGCGATCACGTGGTGGCGCGGGCGGCGGCTCCCAAGCAGACTGTCGCGCGTGCGTATCCTCGTGCTCGCCTCGTTGCTCGCAGTCTCCGCCTGTTCGGATGACGTCGAGCCGATCCCAACCCCTGAGCCGACCGTCCTGACGGACGACGGCGTGGTCGACAACGCGACGGCCGAGCCAGGCCCGATCGAGGTCGGCGACTGGTCGATGTACAGCGAACCGGACGACGCGACGGAGTGGCCGACCGCCGACCTCCGCGAAGACCGCTGGGCCCGCGTCACGGCCGAGCTCGCCTGCGCCGGGCGGGCCCACCACGGCGATCCGTCGGCCCACGAAGCGGCCAGTCGACGCATCCTCGCCCACCACCAGACGACCGCCGCCGACGTCATGGCGTTCGGGGTCGAGGTCAACGCGGACGCGGCCCGGGCCCACCGACTGGGCGAGCGCATCGCCCGCGCCACGGAGACCTGCCGATGAACCGCTTCCCGGGCGTGCTCGCCCTCGCCGCGACGCTCGCCCTCCTGGTCGCCTGCCCGACCGAGCCGGAGCCCGAGCCCTACGTGCTCGCCTGGCCGACGCTGGTGTGCGACGACCTCGCCGACAGCTACTGCGGCTTCCCCTTCCCCAACAACGTGTTCACCGAGGCGGCGGACACGCCGACCGGCCGGCGCGTGGCGCTGACCAGCGCGTCCCTGCCGTCGACGTCGGCGGGCGCCTACGACCCGTCGGCCTGGAACCACGCCGACGGGTTCTCGCCCGGCGGGCCGATCATGGTGCACCTGCCCGGGGCGACGGAGGCGGGGCTCAACCCGTCGACGGACATCGCCGCGTCGCTGGACGCCGACGCGCTGACGCTGCTCCTCGACCCGGCGACCGGAGAGGCGGTGCCCCACTGGGCGGAGCTGGACCGGAGCACGGAGACCGACTCGGCCCGCACGCTGCTGATCCAGCCGGCGGTCCGGCTGGCCGACGCGACGCGGTACGTGGTCGCCATCCGCGGGCTGCAGACGAGCCTGGGGCAGGACATGTCGCCCACCCCGATGATCAGCAGCCTGCTCGACGGGGCGGGACCGGAGGACCGCCAGGCCCACTACGACCACCTGTTCGCCGAGGTCGAGGCGGCGGGCTGGTCCCGGGACGAGCTGATCATCGCGTGGGACTTCACCACGGCGAGCCGGGCGTCGACGACCGGCTGGTTGGTGTCGATGCGGGACCAGGCGCTGGCGATCGTCGGCGACGGCGGGCCCGAGTTCACGATCGACAGCGTGGAGGACGACTGGAACAGCGAGCACATCGCGTTCCGGGTGTTCGGCACGATGCAGGCGCCGCTGTTCCTGGACTCGCCGGAGGCCGGCGGGCGGCTGCTCCTGGACGCCGACGGCCTACCGATGGTGAACGCAGACGAGCCGACGATGGACGTGCCCTTCGAGGTGCTGATCCCGCAGTCGGCGCTGACGGATCCGAAGCCGCTGCTGCAGTACGGTCACGGGCTGTTCGGCGAGATGGAGCAGGTGGAGTCGGGCCACTTCCGGTCGTGGATCGACGAGTACGGCTGGGTCTTCTTCGCCGCCGACCTCAAGGGCATGGCGTCGGACGACGAGGACTGGGTGCGCTCGGTGCTGCTCGGGGGCGAGCTGGACGAGATCGCGGGGATGTACGACCGGCTGCACCAGGGGTTCACCAACTGGGTGTTGCTGATGCACCTGATGCAGACGGGGTTCGCCGCGCACCCCGACTTCGGCGCCTACCTGGACCCCACCGAGGCGCAGTACCACGGCATCAGCCAGGGCGGGATCATGGGGCTCGTCTACGCGGCGCTGTCGCCGCACATCGACCGGGCCGCCCTCGGGGTGATGGGGCAGCCGTACTCGCTGCTGCTGAGCCGGTCGGTGGACTTCGAGGAGTTCTTCATCGCGCTGAAGCTGGTGCTGGAGGACCCGCGGGACATCCAGCTGGTGCTGAGCTTGTCCCAGATGCTCTGGAACCGGGTGGAGCCGGGCGGCTGGTCGGCCTACATCAACGACCCGGTGCCGGGCAGCCCGCCGAAGCAGATCTTCATGCGCGACGCGATCGGGGACCACCAGGTGACCACCCTGGGGGCCCACGTGATGGCGCGCTCCCTCGACGCGGTGCACGTCGACACCGGGATCCGTCCCCTGTGGGGGCTGGAGTCGACGGCGAGCGCGACCCCGGGCCAGCACGCCCTGGTCGAGTACGACTTCGGGCTGCCGACGGTGCCGACCTGCAACGTGCCGATGTCGCTGTGCGGCGACCCCCACGGCGAGCTCCGCAAGCTGGAGTCGGCGCGGGAGCAGCTGGACCGCTTCCTGCGCACCGGCGAGATCGCCAACCTGTGCGACGGCGGCGTCTGCAGCTTCCCCGACCTGAGCGGGTGCGGCGTGACGGAGGACGACGCGGCGGCCCAGGAGCTCTGCCAGCAGTAGCTCGCTACGAGGTGACGCCCGTCGCGGGCTTGATCATCGACCCCCCGACGCCGGCCTCCCGCAGCTCGTCGGGCACGTCGAACTTGCCCTCGCAGCGCTGGCACTCGACCAGGCGGCCGCCTCGGGCGACCGTCCACAGCGGCTTCCAGTAGAGGGTGAAGGCCTTGACGGCCTCCTTCTCCTCGAACACCTGGGGCGAACGGCAGTCCGGGCAGTTGAGGACCCCCTGCCAGCCGCCGTCGACGGACCGAAAGGTCCATCTCGTACCGAAGATGACGATGAAGGCGAGGTCCATGGGGCCCAAGGGTACCCTGCCCGAATGCGACTGCTCGCCTTCTTCCCGATCTTCGCCGCGCTCCTGCTGCCCGCCACCGCGTTCGGCCAGGACCTCAGCCTCGTCGGCACCTACTCGCTGAGCTCCCAGCTCGAGGCCGGCTCCTGCAACTACCACCCGCAGGGCATGGGCTACGACGAGACGGCCGGGGAGCTGCTGATCGTCCAGCAGTGCACCCAGACCATCTACCGCACGAACCTGACCGGCGGCGTCGTCGGCAGCGTCTCCGTGGGCCAGAACTACACGACGGGCGTCGCCGCGGACGCCAACTACTGGTACTTCAGCGACTACCAGGGCAACTCCGGCTACCGCGACCTGTACCGGGTCCCCAAGCCGTCCGGCTCCCCCTCGCAGTACTCCAACGACGTCGCGGCCTACGGCGGCTACCCGATCGACGTGCGCGACGGGATCCTCTACCGGACCGAGCTGTCCACCAGCTACAGCTGGAGCAACCTGGATCAGATCCGCGTCGCCAACGTCGGCTCCCCCAACTCGATCACCCAGACCATGACCCTGGCCGGCACCCAGGGGATCGGCGACATCGCCGTCGACGCCGACAACGACTGGCTGTGGGTGCTCGAGTACACCAGCAGCGCCGACATCCACCGCTACGACCTCAACACCGGCGCCCTCCTGCAGACCTACCCCCTCGGTCTCGAGGGCACCACCGCGGGCATGACCTACGGCGACGGCTTCCTCTACTACTACGACTGGGTCCAGGGGAACTCGACCCTGACCGTCTACGAGGTGGACGGCGACAGCGACGGCGACGGCTGGGACAACAGCGACGACAACTGCCCCGACGAGGCCAACTCCGGCCAGGAGGACCTCGACCTCGACGACATCGGCGACGTCTGCGATGACTGCACCGACGTCGACGGCGACGGCTACGGCAGCGCCGGCTACGACCTGACCGGCTGCACCACCACCACCCCCGACTGCGACGAGGCCGACGCCGCGATCAACCCCGGCGCCACCGAGGTCTGCGACGGCGTCGACAACGACTGCGACGGCACCACCGACGAGGGCTTCGACCTCGACGGCGACGGCGTCAGCTCCTGCGCGGGCGACTGCGACGACCTCAACCCCACCGCCTACCCCGGCGCCCCGGAGGTCTGCGACACCATCGACCAGGACTGCGACGGGGACGTCGAAGAGAGCTTCCCCGACACCGACAGCGACGGCGACCTGGACTGCTACGACACCGACGACGACAACGACGGCTTCCTCGCCGCGGACGACTGCGACGACGCCGACGACACCATCTACCCGGGCGCGGCCGAGGCGTGCGACGGCATCGACCAGGACTGCGACGGCAGCCTCGTGGACGAGTTCGACGATGTGGACGGCGACGGCGACCCCGACTGCACCGACGACGACGACGACGGCGACGGGATCCTGGACGCC
>CAYQEG010000249.1:140-11332 GCA_964416435.1 uncultured Rickettsiales bacterium | reverse complement strand
CCTTCTCGACCTCCTCGCCCAGGTAGTCCTCGGCGATCTTCTTCATCTCCATCAGGACGAAGGCGGAGACCTCCTGGACGGTGAAGCTCCGGCCGCCGGCGCGGAGCATGCAGAGGCCATCGTCACCCAGTTCGATCTGATACGGGACGCTCTCGGCCGTCTTGCCGACTTCGGGAGTTTGAAAGCGGCGCCCGACCAGGCGCTTGGCTGCATAGATGGTGTTCGAGGCGTTGGTGACCGCCTGCCTCTTGGCGATGTGGCCGACCAGCCGCTTGCCGTTCTCGGCAAACGCGACGATCGACGGCGTGGTCTGGTAGCCGCCCCGATTGGGGATGACCACCGGCCCCTTGTTCTCGAAGACCGCGACGCACGAGTTCGTCGTGCCGAGGTCGATCCCGATGACCTTGTCCATCCTCCGCTCCTCGACCAGACATCGGCCCCGATGTCAGCCACTCAACCGCTGCTACTTGAGACGCTTCAGCGCCTTGGCTGCCTCGCTCTTCTTGCTGTCCAGGTGCAGCACCCGCTCGAAAGCCCGGACTGCGTTGCTGGGCATACCCAGCTCCTCGTACGCCCGGGCGAGGTCCAACGTGTACTCCACGTTTCGAGGTTCGAGCTCCACCGCCTTGCGTAGCAACTCGAGGCCGACCCTCTGCTGCAGCGTGTGCTCGCTGATCAGCCTACCAAACTCGTTGTAGTACTTCCCCTTGGTGGGCTTGCAGTCGACCGCTTTCTGCATCGACTCGGCCGCACGCTTCATGTCTTCGGCCAGCAACGCGTCCTGCGCAGCCTTGTAGTGCTGCTCCGCGCGAGCGTTCCGGGCGGTCGCCTGCGCCCGCTTGAACATCGCCTTGGCGCGGTTGTTCCTCGGGTCCAGCGTCATCGCCATCTGGAAGTGCGTCGCCGCCTCGCCGAACATCCCCTTGTCCATCGACTCTTCGCCCGACTTCATGTGTTGCCGGGCCCGAGCGATCTTGGTCGCCAGCTGCTTCTGGAAGTCCTGCAGGAACTTCGGCTTCGGCTTCTTCCGGGCCTTGCCCTCGGACGCCTTCGCCTTGGCCTCCTTGGCGGCGCGGCGCTGGCGCTCGCTGTCCGGCACGAAGTTGACGGTGGCCGTCGCCTCGGTCGGGCTCGCCGCGTCCTTGCCGTCCTTGCCATACATGAGGACGTCGTAGTCGTTGCGCGCCTCCGGGTCGGACAGGACGCGGTACGCCTCGTTGACCTTGTTGAAGATCACCTCGAGCTTGTCTTTGTACGGCCCCAGCTCCTTTCGATAGAACTTGTCCGGGTGGTACTCCTTGCTCAGGCGGTAGTAGGCCCGCTTGATCGAGCGCTCGTCGGCCGTCCGGGGGAGCAGCAGGATCTCGTAGAACGTCTTGTTCTCGATCCCGTCGAAGGCGACCTCGATCCCCATCCGCTGGTCGGGCTTGAGCGCGATCCCGTCGTCCTCGGGACCGGCGGTCGGGTCGGCGGGGACCGAGTCGATCGCCGGGAGGGACGGGTTGCTGAGGACTTCGTCGAAGAAGGAGGGGATCGGGCCGGTGGCGCTGTCCGCGCCGATCTCGAAGTCCTCGAACTCCTCCTCCTCCTCGAAGTCGAACTCCACCTCACCCTCGGTGGAGTCGAACTCGTCCGTGCCGGGGTCCGGTCCGGGGGCGAGATGGAGGGTACGGAGCCGAAGCAGCATACCCGCCGAAGTCTACAGGATGTACCGGGACAGGTCGCGGTCGCCCAGAATGGGCGCGAGCCTCCGCTCCACCTCCTCGGCGTCGACCGTAACGGTCGCGCCGTCGCGCTCGGGGGCGTCGAAGCTGAGCTCCTCGAGCAGCGCCTCCATGACCGTGTGGAGCCGGCGGGCGCCGATGTCCTCGGACCGGGAGTTGACCTCCGCGGCCAGCTCGGCGAGCCGCTGGACCGCCTCGTCGGTGAAGTCCAGGCGGACGCCTTCGGTCGCCATCATCGCCTGGTACTGACGGACCAGGGCGCCGTGAGGCTCCACCAGGATCCGGCGGAGATCCTCCACCGACAGAGACGACAGTTCGACCCGGATCGGGAAGCGGCCCTGCAGCTCGGGGATGAGGTCGCTCGGCGACGCGACGTGGAACGCGCCGGCTGCGATGAACAGCACGTGGTCGGTGCGCACCGCCCCGTGGCGGGTGTTCACCGTCGTGCCCTCGACGATCGGCAGGATGTCGCGCTGGACGCCCTCCCGGCTGACGTCGGGGCCACCGCGACGGCCCCCGCCCTCGCCGCCGGCGGCGATCTTGTCGATCTCGTCGACGAAGACGATGCCGTCCTCCTGGACGCGCCGCAGCGCCTCCGCCTTGACCTTCTCCGCGTCGACGAGGTTGCCCGCCGCCTCCTGCTCGAGCAGCGGCAGCGCCTCCGCCACCGTCAGGCTGCGCCGGGTGGTCTTCTTGGGCAGCAGCCCCTGGAGCATGTCCTGCAGGCCGCCCATCTGGTCCATGCCGGCGCCGCCCATGAACTGGATCTGGGGGCCGCCGAGGGCCGGCGCGGAGCTCAGGTCGAGCTCGACCACCCGGTCGTCCAGGTGACCGGAGTCGAGCATGCGCCCCAGCTTCTTGCGCGTGCGGGCCGCGCGGTCGCTGTCCGCGTCCGCGGAGCCCGGCTCGGGGTCCGGGTACAGCGCGCGGAGGATCTTGTCCTTCGCCCGCTCCCGCGCGGCCTCGGTCACCTCCTGCTCCATCTCGGTCTGCACCATGTGCATCGCCGACTCGACGAGGTCCCGGATCATCGACTCGACGTCCTTGCCGACGTAGCCGACCTCGGTGAACTTCGTCGCCTCGACCTTGAGGAACGGCGCGCGGGCGAGCTTCGCGAGGCGACGGGCGATCTCGGTCTTGCCGACCCCGGTGGGGCCGATGAGGATGATGTTCTTGGGCGAGATCTCGTCCCGCAGATCGGCCGCCACCTGCTTGCGGCGCCACCGGTTGCGCAGCGCCACCGCGACGGCCTTCTTGGCGTTGTCCTGCCCGATGATGTGCGTGTCGAGCTCGGCGACGACCTGCCGCGGGGTCAGCTCCGCGCCGGGGGGCGGGGTCGGGTGATCGATCTCCATCAGGCGCCCCCCTCCAGGGTCAACACCGCCAGCTCCCGGTTGGTGTAGATGCAGATATCCGCCGCGATCTCCAACGCCGCGGTGGCGATCTCCCGGGCGCCCAGGTCGGTGTTCTCGACCAGGGCCCGAGCCGCCGCCAGCGCGAAGGGGCCTCCCGAGCCGACCGCCGCGGCCTCGCCGTCCGGCTCCAGGACGTCACCGTTGCCGGTGACCACCAGGGTGCGCTCGGCGTCCGCGACGAGGAGCAGCGCCTCGAGGTGGCGCAGGTACTTGTCCGTCCGCCACTCCTTGGCGAGCTCGACCGCCGCCCGGGCGAGGTTGCCGGGGAACTTGCTCAGCTTCGCTTCGAACTTTCCGAACAGGGTCATCGCGTCGGCGGTGGAGCCGGCAAAGCCGGCGAGCACCTTGCCGTCGGCGAGGTCGCGGACCTTCCGGGCGGTGCCCTTGAGCACGGTGTTGCCGAGCGTGACCTGGCCGTCGGCCACGAGCACGACCTGGCCGGGGCGACGCACAGCGAGAACGGTCGTCATCCGATGGGCTCCTCCGGCTCGTCCGAGCCGCGGGGTGATCGAGGCGGCTCCGACGAGCCGCGGGGGTGACATTGGCGGTGGACCTGCATGAGGCCCTCCACCGTCAGGTGGGTGTAGCGCTGGGTAGTGGAGAGGCTGGCGTGGCCGAGCATCTCCTGGATGGAGCGGAGATCCGCCCCCCCCTCCAGCAGGTGGGTGGCGAAGGAGTGACGCAGCGCGTGGGGGTGCACGTCCGCGGGGAGGCCCGCTTCGAGCGCCCGCTGTCGGAGCATGCGGCGCACCGAACGATCGCCGAGGCGCCCGCCCCGGGTGTTCAGGAACAGCGCCTCCCGCGCGTCGGGGGTGGGCGCCAGGAGGTCCCGGGTCTGGAGCCACGCAGCGACAGCGTCCCGACAGGGCTCCCCCATCGGCACGATCCGCTCCTTGCCTCGCTTGCCCATCACGCGCACTTCGCCCCTCATGAGGTCGATCCCGGCGGTGTCAAGGCCGACGCACTCCGCCACCCGCAGTCCGCTGCCGTACAGCAGCTCGACGATCGCGCGATCCCGGGCCCGGAGCCCGTCCTGCCGCAACGAGCCGGTCGACGAGGCCGCGTCGGCCTCCATCAGCCGCTCGGCGTCGCCGACCGACAGGGTGCGCGGGAGCCTGCGGCCCTTCTTGGGCGCGGACAGGACCCGGGCGGGGTTGACGTCGTCTCCTCGGTGCTCGGCGCACCAGTCCAGGAACGTCCGGATCGCCGACAGCTTGCGGGCCCGGGTGCTGGGGGCGGCGGTCCCGTGGGCCCGGGCGAGGAAGGCGCGCACGTCGCGCGGGGTGAGTTGGTCGACGTCCGACCAGCCCCGCTCGGCGAGCCAGGCCGCCAGCTGCTCGAGGTCCCGGCGGTACGCCCGAAGAGTGTGGGGCGACAGGCCCCGCTCGGCGCGGAGATGCTCGAGGAAGGCCGGGATCCGCTTCACGCGCTCGCGAGCTCGGCGGCGGGGGCGAGGTCGGGGCTTTCGTGGTTCACTCCGTGGGTGCGGGCCCAGAAGGCCATCGCGCGCACGCAGGCCTCGCCCCGCTCCACCCGGCGTGCCTTCTTGTCCCGCTTCTTCACCCGGCGCCCGTCCGGCGGGAGCAGGCCGAAGTTGACGTTCATCGGCTGGAACCGACCCTTGGCCGGGCCCGTCGACAGGTAGTCCAGCAGCGCCCCGAACATCGTGGTCGACGGCGGCGGAGGGAGCGGCTCGTCAGCCCGCTCGGCGAGCACGGAGAGCGCCGCCCAGAGCCCCATCGCGCTGCTCTCGGTGTAGCCCTCGCACCCGGTGATCTGGCCGGCGAACGACACCCGCGGCTCCGCCTTGCTCCTCAGGCCCCGGTCGAGCAGGGCCGGCGTGTTGATGAACGTGTTGCGGTGCACCGAGCCCAGGCGCAGGAACTCCGCGTCCTGCAGCCCCGGGATCATGCGGAAGACGCGGGTCTGCTCGCCGTACTTCAGCTTGGTCTGGAAGCCGACCATGTTCATCGCCGCGCCGGTGCGCGTCTCCCGGCGAAGCTGCACCACGGCCCAGGCACGTCGCCCGGTGCGGGGGTCCGTCAGGCCGACCGGCTTCATCGGGCCGAACCTCAGGGACTCGGGTCCCGTCGCCGCGATCGCCTCGATCGGCTGGCAGCCGGCGAAGAAGCGCTCCTCCTCGAAGTCCTTGCTCGGAGCGCACTCCGCCCGTCGCAAGGCGTCGATGAACGCGTCGTACGTAGGCTTGTCCATCGGCAGGTTGAGGTAGTCCCCTCCCCCGTCGCCGTAGCGATCGGCCCAGAAGGCGACGGCGTCGTCGACCGTGTCGACGTTCACGATCGGGGCGATCGCGTCGTAGAAGTAGAGGTCGTCCGAGCCGGTCAGCGTGGCCAGGTGCTCCGCCAGCGCGGGCGACGTCAGCGGCCCCGTCGCCACGATGACCCGCCCCGGGGGGAGCTCGGTCACCTCTTCGCGGCGGATCTCGACGGTCGGGAGCGCCTGCAGGGTCTCGGTGACGGCCGCCGCGAACCGCTCCCGGTCGACCGCCAGCGCGCCGCCGGCGGGCACGAACGCGGCCTTCCCCGCCGCGACGACGAGGCTGCCGAGGCACGCCAGCTCCGCCTTGAAGATGCCGGGCGCGGTGTGGGGAAGCCGGTTGCCGAGGGTGTTGGAGCAGACCAGCTCGGCCAGGGCGTCGCTGGAATGGGCGGGCGTGCTGCGCACCGGCCGCATCTCGTGGAGCACCACCGGCACGCCGCGGGAGCCCAGCTGCCAGGCCGCCTCGCAGCCGGCCAGCCCTCCGCCGATCACGTGGACCGGGGACGTCACCTCAGTGGAAGGCAACGCGCCACTCGTCCTGCAGGAACTTGAGCGTCTCCGGGTCCAGCTCCGCCTGGCGGTCGAAGAGCACCGACGCGACGTGGCGGCGCAGGTCGTCCAGCTCGACGTTGGCCGGCCGCTCGGCCGTCCCCCGCCCCGCGAACTCGTCCATCACGTAGTCGAGGACCTCGTCCTCGGTGACGTCGTCGAGGTAGCCGAGATCCCGCAGCGCGCCCAGGAAGTGGGTGGCGTCGTCGCTCAACTGGAGCACATCCACCGGCGCCGCCCGCTCCGCCGCGATCGGCGGCAGCGGCGCGTCGGCCGCGCCGTCCAACGCCGAGGCGATGTCGAGGTCGTCGAAGCCCGCCGCGCGGAGGATGTCGGCCAACTCGCCGCGGTCCGCGGGCGCCTCCCCGGCGAGGGCGAGGCGACCTACGAACGAGACGATCTCGAGGATCCGGTCCGTCATGGCCGAGGGATATAGGTGGCCCGCGCGCGGATCACAAGGGCTCGCTTTCTGAACGGTTGTTCAGTACAGTGCCGCCGCGCCCCGCGGTGCCCACCGAGCGGGGTCGGAGTCACATCATGGATCTCGAAGTGGCGGTGGCCGCCGCGTGGGCGTCGGAGCGCCTGCGTACGGACGAGGACATCTACGCTCAACTGCAGGCCGCCGGCACCGTCGACGCCTGGCTCGCCGGTCGCCAACAGGAGCTCGCGGGCGGCGCGTTCGGGGAGGACGTTCGGGCGGTCGCCTGGCACGAGACCGGGTACCCGACCGGCCTGCGTCACGAGGACCTTCGGCCGCCGCCGGCGTTGTTCGTCCGGGGGTCGGCGGGCTCCCTGCCTCCGCCCCATCGGTGCGTCGCCATCGTGGGCGCCCGCCGCTGCACCGACTCGGCGCGCTCGATGGCCCGCAGCCTCGCGGCGGTGGCGGTCGGTGAGGGCGCGGCGGTGGTGTCCGGCCTCGCGCTGGGCGTCGACGCGGCCGCTCACGAGGGCGCCATCGACGCCGGCGGCCGGACGATCGCGGTGCTCGCCTCGCCCGTAGACCGGCCCGGGCCACGGGCAAACCAGCCGCTCGCCGACGAGATCCTCGACGACCTGGGCTGGCTGGTCTCGGAGCGCCCCCCGGGGATCTCCCCTCGGCCTCGCGACTTTCCCCGGCGCAACCGGCTCGTCGCCGGCCTCGCGTCGGTGGTGGTGGTCGTGGAGGCGGGGCTCCCCAGCGGCACGCTGTCCACGGTGACGTGGGCGCTGCGGGCCGGGCGGGCGGTCGCGGCGGTGCCGGGCGATCCCCGGGCGCCGGCGTCGGCGGGGACCAACGCCCTGCTCCGGGCCGGCGCCCACGTCATCGCCGAGCCGGCCGACCTGGCGGGGCTGCTGCCCGGCTCGGCCGTCGCCGCGAGCTCACCCCGGGACGACGACCTGGACGGCGATGAGCGGACGGTCTGGCGAGGGCTCGCGGCAGGATCCGCCACCGCGGACGGGTGGGTGCGCGCCTCGGGGCTGCCCGCGGAGCGGGCGCTCGCCGCCCTGGCCCGGCTGACGAGCAAGGGTTGCCTGCACCGGTTGGGCGGCGGGCGGCTGGCGCGGAGTTGGTGGTAGGGGCGGAGGCGCTCCGGGCGCGGGCGCTCCCCTGGGAGTCTGTACAGGCTCCCAAAACGGCCCCTCACGATGCTGAGGCCCTCCGCGCGGGTCTGGAGACCCGATTCCTGCGTCCTCATCGGTCACGGGGGGCAAGCCCCGCTCCCTCTTCGGTCCTTGACCTCGGCCCCCCATCCTCCCCGCTCCCGGGGCCTCATGATCATGAGGGGCCGTCTAGTCGATGCGGCTTGTGATCCGGTCGCCGATCTGGACCGAGATGGCCTGCTCGGTCATGACGGCGGTCGACACGTGATCGTCGGCCGAGAAGACGACGAGCCGCCCGACGATCTGGTCGGGGAGCGACTGGTCGACCTGGCGCGGCTTGACGGCCAGGCCGTCGCCCCGGCGGACCACGTAGAAGACGGTGCCGGCCTTGACGCCGTCGTTGCGGCCCCGGTCGATGAAGACGACCTGGTTGCGCTGGACGAGCAGGTTCTCGTCGGTGTTCTTGTCGATCACGAACCCGTCGACGACCTGGGTCATCTCGGAGGTCCGCACGCGGCCAGACACCGGCACGCGGTCGGTGATCAGCTCACCGCGCCCGAGCTCGCTGTAGGCCTGGACGATCTGGCCGGTGACCCACTTGTCGCCGACATCGCTGATCAGGACCTCGGCAGAGACCGTGTAGATCTGGCCCAGACGGGCGCTGCGCACCTCCGGGTGCCGGACTTCGCCGACGTGGTGGTACAGGCTGTAGACCCGGCCACAGTCGACGTCGCTCGTGTTCCGGAAGCGCATGTAGATGATGTCGCCGCGGGCGAGCATCATCTTGCCGGGCACCGCCTGCTCGACCTGGCCGAGCGGCTCGATCGGGCTGCGGGAGATGAACGTCGGCGCGGCCAGCGTCACGTCGCCTTCGGCGGAGCCCGAGAACGGCACGTGCAGCTCACAGTCGGCGGACTCGCCGAACATCTTGATCTTGGGCTCGAACGTGTCGTCGTAGCCGTCGTCGACCAGCGTCGGCGTTCCGTCGCCCACGATCAGGCTCGGCGGCCGCAGGTCGGTGCCGGCCTGCAGTCGCAGGATCTGGCCCGGGTAGATGTAGTGGGGGTTGGAGATCTCTTCGTTGTTGATCGACCACAGACCCGGCCAGGTCTCCGGATCGCCGAAGAAGACCTCGCAGATCTCCCAGAGGGTGTCTCCGGGGACCACGATGTAGACGTCCGACTCGTCGTCGCTGGAGATCATCCCCAGCTCCTCCATCGCCGACGTCACGTCCTCGTCGTACTGCTGCGCAAGGACCGGGGTGGCCAGGACCACCGCCGCCAGCGCACCGAGCATGCCCGCTGCCGTCTTCCTCATGTACATCACTCCGCGTCGGGCTCAGGGGCCGCCGGTATGGCTACCCGTCCGCCATTGTCCTAACGGGGTGGGGAACCTGTCAAGCCAACCGGGCCGCTAACCAAACGGCCCCTCACAATTCTGAGGCCCTCCGCGCGGGTCTGGAGACCCGATCTCTGCGTCCCTCATCGGTCACGGGGGCACGCCCCGCTCCCTCTTCGGTCCTTGACCTCGGCCCTCCATCCTCCCCGCTCCCGGGGCCTCATGATCATGAGGGGCCGTTCAGTCGAGATCGAAGAACAACGTGTCCTTGACGCGCTGGTCCAGGAACTCCTGGAGCTTGCCCTGCTCCTCTTCGTCGAGCTCCTCGAACTGGACCCCCATGCCGGGGGGCAGGCCGCCGATCGCGTTGGGCGGACGAATCCAGCGAACGACCACGGTGTGCTCGTCCGGCAGGGCGCCCAGGAGCGACAGCTTGATGCTCAACCGGGTGCCGATCTCGAACGGCACCTCGGTGGCGATGAACAAGCCGCCCTCCGAGATGTTCTCGGTGAAACCGGAGAAGAAGGTGTTGTCGTTGAACAGGTCGACCCGGACTTCGAGTGGGACCCGGGCAAACTCTCGCTTGTCGCTTCCGTCCGCCACGATCTTGCCTCCGTGCGCTTCTCGCCGGTCCGACCCCGGCACGAGCGATGTCTACCTCAATCGCGCCGGGGAGTCGCCCCCACCCCCGAACCCACGCTCGCGACGCTGTCGCCGACGAACCGGAATTCCACCCGCCGATTGGCCGTGTGCACATCTTCGGGCGACGCCTGACCCGGCCGGAGCACCGGTCGCGTCTCGCCGTAGCCTCGGGCGGTCAGGCGCTCCCGGGGCACTCCGTATCCGACCAGGGTGTCGACCACCGCCTCGGCGCGGCGCTGGCTCAACTCCTGGTTGTAGGTCGCGGTCCCCCGCTCGTCACAATGGCCGCCGACCTCCACCGGGCCGGAGGTCGGGTGCCGCTTGAGCCAGCCGGCCACCTCCGACAGCAGCTGCTTGCCGTCCGACGTGACCCGCGCAGAGTCCAGCTGGAACAAGACGCTCGAGTCGATCCGGCCGACCCGACCGACGAGCCGCAGACCCCAGCCCGGGCCGGACTCACCGGGGCGGGGCGGCTCCGGGCCCGACTCGGCGACCGCGGGCGCCTCGGTCCCGACCGGCGCGTCGGCCTCCGCGACCGCGGCGCGGCGACGGGGGTCGAGCCGCACCCTCAGACCGGCGAAGATGCGGGCCTCGGGCGTGCCCACGCCCCGCCCCAGCCCCACCGCCAGGCCGCCGACCACGTCGAAGCGGCGGGCGCGATCGGGGGTGACCCCCGCCCAGCTGACCCACTCGGCGGACCGGGCGTTGGCGCCCGTGCCGAGGGCCGCGACCAGCTCGGTGCCCACCCGGAACGAGTCCGAGGGCTGCCAACGTCCACCGACCGCGAAGGTCACCTCGCCGGCGGTGTCCAGGTCGAGCAACTGCGTCCGGGGACGGACGCGGTAGCCGGCCTGCAGCCCGACGTCGAACCGCAGCCAGCGGTGTCGCTCGCCGAAGTCCAGGAACTTGGAGACGTGCACGCGCGGGTGCACCGTGGGCGAGCTCTCCCCCAGCAGCGCGTCCTCCCGACCGGTCGGGAACGAGATCGGGGCCGACAGCGCGAGCCCCAGCCATCGACGCTGGGGGTCGAGGATCATCACCTGCGGGGTCAGGTGCAGGTCCCCGACGCCGCCGGTCGCGAGCGCCTGGCCGCTCGTCGGGTCCACCCCCGCCTGGTACAGCGTCACGGGCAGACCGACCGACAGGCGGACCCGGGAGCCGACGTTGAAGCCGGCCTGGAGCCAACCGCCGAGCCGCCCGGAGACGACCGGATCGGTCGTCGCGCCGTCGCTCGTCAGCACGACCGGGCGACCGGACCCGTGCACCCACATCGTGCCGTCGACCTCCCACGGTTGGCCGATCGCGGTCCCCTCCAGGAAGATCCCGCCGGATCGCGTCGCGGCGGGACGGAAGCGCTCGGAGTCCACCGCCGTGCCCGGCTCGGCGGCCTGCGCCGCTCCTCCCAGCCACAGCGCCACGAGCAGCGTGATCCCGGCGACGTACTTCATCGACCCCTCCTTCGGCGGAGCGCCAGCGGCAGCAGCAGCGCGAGCCCGAGCGCCGACGGGGATCCGTCCGCGGTTTCGCAGGCGCACCCTCCTCCAGCGATCCCCGGCAGCGGCAGCGGCGGCGGGTCGTCGGGCGTGCCGTCGTCGTCGTCCGAACTCGCGTCGTCGTCGTCCGAACTCGCGTCGTCGTCGTCCGAACTCGCGTCGTCGTCGTC
>CAYQEG010000248.1:0-11376 GCA_964416435.1 uncultured Rickettsiales bacterium | reverse complement strand
AGCTCGCAGCGGGCGGCGGTCGCGTCGTCGGCGGGGGTCGCGTCGTCGTCGTCGCTCGGCACGGGGGCGGAGCAGGCAGCCGCCAGGAGCAGGAAGCCGGCGAGGATGGTCCGCTGCATGGTGTCCTCCAGGAGCTCCCTCTCCTGGCGGCTACTTTACAAACTCTTGACATTCGCGCAAGCGATTGCGCGAAGGGGCCAAAGGAACGGGCGACAGCGGGGTCCGGCTATCCGGGGGGAGGAGGAGGGTGCCTTCCCCGCTGCCGCCCATCCTTGGCGGTCGGTCGTCAGGACGTGGCGACCGGGTTGTCGAAGCAGAGGGCGACAGCAGGGATTCGGGCCGAATCCGGGGGGAGGAGAACTGACCGTCCTCCCTGCCGCCGCCCAACCTGTCAGCTGGCCTTGGCCATCGTCGAGGCGGCGACACCCGACACGACGGGGAGGTCCAGATGTGGATGGGGGACGCCGATGTTCGCGGGCCGGGGGGCGGTGGGGCGGGTCATGTTCGAATCCTCGGGGCTGCTCGTCGTGAGGCTCGTCAGGACACGAGAGCAACCGCCGTGCCAAGCAGGTCAAGAAGGTCGCAGTCGCCGCTCCGTGCAGCGTTTGCGAACAACTCGGAGGGGCGGGGGCGCGACCGGGCGGGACAGCGCGGACACGCTCGCGGCACGGGTCTGCCCCGGCCGGGTCACACTCTGCCGGCAGCTTCGGAGACCGCGCTCAGCCGGAGAGCGCGGCCTTCAAGGCGGCGAGCTGCGCGCCACAGGCGTCGGCGTCCAGCGCGCTCGCGGCGTCCTCGAGAGCGCCCGCAGCGTCGGTGATCGTCTGGAAGCCGTACGACGCGCCGGAGCCGCGAAGCCGGTGGGCCGCCTGGCGGATCTCGGCCCAGCCGTCCAGCTGCGGCGGCGCGTCGAGCAGCTGCCCGATTCGCGCGACGGACTGACGCGCGCGCGTCAGGTACCCACTCCGCTCGGTCGCCATCAGCCGGTCGAGGTCGGTCGGGTCGGCCGCCGCGGAGGCGTCGCTGACGGCCCCCGAGTCCAGCAGGCCCGCCTTGCGGCTCGCCCGGTCTGCGGCCAGGCCCACCCGCTGTGCAATCCTCCACAGAGACTTGCGAGGGAGGCCCGCGCTGCGGGCCGCTTCGGCGACGTTGCCGTCGGTGGAGGCCAGGGCGGCGGACACGTAGGACCGCTCGAAGTCGGCGACGACGTCCGCCCGGGCGTCGTTGAACGGTCGCTGCAGGAGTTCGGCCGGCCAGGTCAAGCCGTCGGGCGCGCTCGACGGCTCGAGTTCGAGGTCGCGCACGCTCACCAGGGGCCCCTCGGAGTAGACGGCGGCGCGGCGGATCCGGTTCTGGAGCTCACGCACGTTGCCCGGCCACGGTTGGGCCATCAGCGCGCGGAGCGCGGACCGCTCGAAGCCCTGGAGCGTCGTACGGGTTCCCGGCGATCAGCGAGGCGGCCGAGGCGGTCGAGGAGGCGTCGGAGGACGAGCTGCGGAGTCGCGTCGAGGCCCTCATCGCGCTCCTCGCCGCCGAGGGGCGAGAGTTTCAGGCCCGTCCCCGGTGCATCCTGGTCGTCGACGACGACCCCAGCGTGCACCAACTCGCTCGGGCCCGACTCGCGGGGCCGGGGCGCCAGGTCCTGGTCGCCCGGGATCGCGGCGCCGCCCAGCGGCTGTTGCGGGATCACGAGGTCGTGTTGGTGCTCCTGGACCTCTGCCTCGACGGGGCCGACGGCCGGGACCTCCTGGTGGAGCTCAGAAGCACTCCGGCCACCGAAGACGTGCCGATCGCGATCTTCAGCGTGCTCGAGGACCCCGCGGTGCAGGCCGAGTGTTACTCCCTGGGAGCGGATGCCTTCTTCTGCAAGCCGATCGAGCCAGCCACGCTGACCGGGCTGCTGAACCGGCGGGGCCTCCAGGAGGAGTACATCCGCCTGGTCTCCCACTCGGCCCGACACAGCCGCCCCCTCGCCCTCGCGGTCCTCGACTTCGACAACTTCAAACGGCTCAACGACACCTACGGCCACCTCGTCGGCGACGATGTGCTCCGGGGGAGCGCCCAGGTCCTCCGCTCCCGGCTGCGGGCCGGGGACGTCCTGGGTCGCTGGGGTGGAGAGGAGTTCGTGATCCTGTTCCCTTCGACGACGGTCGAGGGGGCCCGGCGGGCCCTCGACGGCGCTCTCGTCGAGCTGCGAGCACACGTGTTCCGCTCCTCCGTCTCGGAGCTGACGGGCGTGACGTTCTCCGCCGGGATCGTGGACGCGCACGGCTCGCCTGCGCTCGGCGGGGCGGTCGCCCGGGCCGATCGCCCGCTGTACATCGCGAAGGCGTCGGGTCGCGGCATGGTGCTCGGCCCCGAGGCCCGGCTCGCGCAGCCTGCGGCGCGGGTCCTGCTGTTGGAGGACGACGTTGCGATCGTTCACTACGTCTCGTCGAGCCTCCTGGGCGAGGGCATCGAGCTGCGGGTCGCCGGCGACCTGGCCGCGGCCCGAGCCGCGCTGCGGGAAGACGAGTTCGACCTGGCGGTGTTCGACCGCCTCCTGCCCGACGGCGACAGCCTCGAGCTGGTGACGGAGCTCCGGGCCGATCCCAGGCTGTGCTTGCTTCCCGTCCTCGTCGGGACAAGTCTGGATGCCGAAGACGAGTTGGCCCGGTCCTTCGAGGCCGGAGCCGACGACTACATCACCAAGCCCTACTCCCGGGTGGAGCTGATCTCCCGGCTTCGCCGCTTGCTCGCCCGCTCGCGGTCGACCCCGACCGCGCTACCGATCTTGGAGACACCCTGATGAGCCGCCGCGTGCTGATCGTGGACGATGACCCCGACATCCGTCGCATTGGAGCCTTGTGCCTCGAGCGAGTCGCCGGCTGGGAGGTCGTGCAGGCGGCGTCCGGCTCGGAGTGCCTCGAGCGCATGGACCCCGACTTCGACGTGATCCTGCTCGACGTGATGATGCCCGGGATGGACGGGCCGACGACGTTGGACGCCCTCGGGCGTCGGGCGTCCACCCGCGAGGTCCCGGTGATCTTCATGACGGCGCGGGTCCAGCTCGACGAGGTCGAGGAGTACCTCGAGATGGGCGCCCAGGGCGTCATCGCCAAGCCGTTCGATCCGATGGGCCTCGCCGCTGAGGTCGACTCGATCCTGACGCGATGAAGCCCCCTCGCGTTCCCGATGGGGAGCAGGAACGCCTCGCGGATCTGTTCGCCTGCGTGGTGCTGGACACCCAAGCGGAGCCGGAGTTCGACGACGCCGCGCGCGTCGCGGCCTGGGTGGCGGGCACGCCGATCGCCCTGGTCTCGCTGGTCGACGGGTCGCGCCAGTGGTTCAAAGCGCGGGTCGGGCTCGACGCGACGGAGACACCCCGCGACGTCTCGTTCTGCGGGCACGTCGTGGCGTCCGACCGGACGCTCATCGTGCCGGACGCTCACGCCGACGAGCGCTTCGCGGACAACCCGCTGGTGACCGGCCCGCCGCATGTCCGCTTCTACGCCGGCGCCGCGCTGCACAGCCGCTCCGGCCACGTGCTAGGCACGCTCTGTGTCATCGACCACGTGCCCCGGGAGCTGGACGCGCAGACGATCCTCATGCTCGAAGCGCAGGCCCGGCAGGTGGCTGGGCTGCTGGAGTTGCGGCGCCGGGTCCGAGAGCACGAGCAGGCGCAGGGTGCGCTGACCGATGCCCTGGCGGAGCGGGACGACGCCCGCCGCTCCGAGGCGCGCTGGTTCGAGCTGAACCTCGACATGCTCTGCATCGCCAACTTCGAGGGGATGTTCACCCGCCTCAACCCGGCGTGGAGCGCCGTGCTCGGCTACGAGCTGGACGAGCTGCTCAGCCGACCGTTCATAGAGTTCGTGCACCCCGAGGATCGCGACCGGACGAACGCGGAGGCGGCACACCTCGGCGGCGGCGGTGTCACGATCGAGTTCGAGAACCGGTACCGGCACAAAGACGGGACCTGGCGGTGGTTGCTCTGGGCTGGCACCTCCGACCCGGAGGTCGGCGAGATCTACGCGGTCGCCCGGGACATCACCGAGCGCAAGCGGCTCGACGTGATGAAGGACGAGTTCATCTCGACGGTGAGTCACGAGCTGCGCACGCCGCTGACGTCGATCCGCGGCTCGCTCGGCCTGGTGACCGGCGGTGTGCTCGGGGAGGTCCCGGACGAGGTCCGCTCGGTGCTGAAGATCGCGGAGGACAACAGCGTTCGACTCGGCCGACTGGTCAACGACCTGCTCGACATGGAGAAGCTCGGCGCCGGACGGCTGCAGCTGGACCGCCGTCAGCTCCCGCTCGCCGAGCTCCTCCAGGCGGCCTGCGAGGCGAACGCCGGCTACGCGGCGCGGCACTCCGCCACGATCGACCTGACGCCGTCGCCTCCGTTCATGGTCCTCGCCGATCGACACCGGCTGGCCCAGGTGCTGGACAACCTCCTGAGCAACGCCTGCAAGTTCTCGCCCCCCGGGGGTCGGGTCACGCTCCGGGCGGAGCCCTGGGAGGACGGCATGATCCGGGTCTTCGTGACCGACGAGGGGCCAGGCATCCCACCCGAGTTCCAGCCCCACGTCTTCGACCGGTTCGAGCAGGCCGACGGCTCCACCTCCGCGGTCGCGGGGGGGACCGGGCTGGGGCTGGCGATCGCGCGGTCGATCGTCGAGCTGCACGGGGGCCGCATCGGCTTCTCCAGCCGGGTGGGTCGGGGTACGACGTTCTGGTTCGAGCTCGCGGAGGAGCGCTCGTCGGCCCAGCAGCTGGGCGCCACGCTGCCGCCACCGCCGCCGGGCGCCGCGCACGTCCTGGTCTGCGAGGACGACCCCGATGTCGCCAGCATCGTCGGGCTGATGGTACGGGCGCGAGGCTACCGGGTGACCGAGGTCCGCAGCGCAGAGGAGGCGTGGGAGGTGCTCCAGGCGGTGCGGGTCGACGCGATGACCCTCGACCTGCACCTGCCGGGGGTCGACGGGCTTACGTTCCTGCAGCAGCTCCGGGCGGACGAGCGGTTCGCCGACCTGCCGGTGATCGTCGTGACCGGCACCGGGAGCGAGGGCCTCGGCCCGGTCCGCCCCAGCGCGCTCGGGCTGACCGATTGGCTCCGGAAGCCGGTCGACGAGCGCCGCCTGTTGCGAGCGCTCGACGGCGTGCGCGCCCAGCGCGGCGGCGCCACCCGAGTGCTGCACATCGACGACGACCCGGTGACTCGTCGGGTCCTCACCGCCGTCGCGCCGGGGCTGGACGTCGTCACGGCGGCCACGGTGGCCGAAGCGAGAGCGAAGCTGAAAGAGGGCCCCTGGCACGGCGTCGTGCTCGATCTCGGCCTCCCCGACGGCGACGGGCTCGACCTCCTGCCCGAGATCAAGAGCCAGCGGCCGACCCCGTCGGTGGTGATCTTCAGCGGCCGGGAGGTCGACGCCGAGCACGTCGACGGCGTCGCCGCGGCGTTGGCGAAGTCGGTCCGCGACGAGGGGGACGTCGTCGAGACGCTGCGGGAGCTGCTCGGTCGCAGCCGGGGTCGCCCCCCGCGAGGGTAGTATCGAGACGTGCCGCGGCTCGTCTCGCTGATGTCATCGCTCGCCCTCGGCCTGCTCGTCTCGGGTTGCCCCGCCGACACCGACGACGTGGTCGTCGGAGATGACGACGACGCGTCCGACGACGACGACGCCGCGGTGGACGACGACGATGGGTCGGACGACGACGACTCCGCTGCGGACGACGACGACGGGGCGGATGACGACGACGCCTGCCCCGACGAGTACGAGGCGGAGGCGTGCGCCGAGGTCTTCTGCAACCTCCCGACCGTCGAGGTCGGGACGGGCACCGACGGCTTCGCCCCGCTCGCGGAGGGACAGGCGGTCCCGATCGTCTACGGAGCGCAGGGCGGCTACCACGTCGACATGACGGTCCGGATGACCGAGCTGTGCCAGATCGTCTTCCTGCAGGCCACGATGTACCTCGACCCGGGTGACGGCGGCGACCTCATCGAGGTGTTCGGCCAGACCCGGCACATCCAGGCGCAGCGACAGGACCCGGACAGCTCGGTCCAGGACTTCTGGGGCATCCGCGCGTTCGTGCCCTGCGAGTACTTCCCCGACGACCCCGACCACTCCATCGAGTGCGACCCCGGCTCCGGCAGCGCGGGCCACCTCGAAGACTTCGAGATCGTCCTGAAGATGGAGGCCTGGGACCACAACGTCGGCGCCGGCGGCGAGGAGCAGGTCCGCTACGGCTCGGACGAGCGGCGGGTCCAGCCGTACTGCTGCGAGTAGGTCGCCGCCGGGTCAGTCACACCCGGGGAAGTGCTCCACGAACTTGATCTTGTAGTCGGGGAAGTGCTCCACGATCTGCACCTCGTAGTCCGGGAAGTGCTGGACGACCTGCCACTTGCCCGGCTTGTCGGGGAAGTGCTCCACGACCTGGACCTTGATGTCCGGGAAGTGGTCGACGACCTGGATCTTCACGTCCGGGAAGTGCTCGACGTACTTGATCTTGCCGAACAGCGCGCACTTGCCGGGCTTGTCGTCGTCGGCGGCGGTCGCGCAGGCGGCGAGCTCCAGGGCGAAGGCGTCGGCGCGGCTCAGCTCGGTCGCGGGGACGGAGAGCAGCGACGCTGCGGCGAAGGCGGTCAGGGCGATGGGCGTGCGCAAAGCGGAGTCCTCCACCCCGTTGGACGGGCGACCTCAGGATTTGTTCACGGAATCCAGCGCGCGATGAACACGTTGGTCTCGCCGGCCTCCTCGCCGCCGCGGTTGCTCCCGAAGACCAGCCACTTCCCGTCGGGGCTGAACATCGGGAAGCCGTCGAACCCCTCGGAGAAGGTGACCTGCTGAGGCTCCCCGCCGTCGCGGGAGACCGTGTACAGGTCGAACTCGGGCACCCGGCCCGGCCGGCCGGCCGCGACCCAGCCCAGGTTGCTGCTGAAGATCACCGCCGACGCGTCGGGCAGGGGATACGGCCCGAAGTTGGCCGCGCCGTTGTCCGTCAGCTGACGCACGTCGCTCCCGTCGGCGTTCATGATGAACAGCTCCAGCCTCGACGGCCGCACCAGGTCCTGCTCGAGCAGCCGCTGGTAGTCGGCCAGCGCCTCGCCCTCCGGCCGGCTCGCCCGCCACACGATCTCGCTGCAGTCGGGGGTGAAGAACGCCCCGCCGTCGTAGCCGGGGGTGTCGGTCAGCTGCACGAGGTTGCTGCCGTCGCGGTCGGCGGCCCACAGCTCCAGGTCGCCGCTGCGCACCGACGTGAAGACCCGGCGGCCGTCGGTGAAGCACGAGGTCGCCTCGGCGTCGTAGCCCGGCGCGGGCAGCCAGAAGCTCGGCTTGTCCCCCGCCGTCTCGATCTCGAGGATGTCGTAGCCGTCGTACAGCGGCCAGACGTAGCCCTGGCTGCGGTCCGGCTCGGGGGGGCAGGCGCCGTTGTCGAAGCCGGTGCCGGCGTAGTACATCGACTCGCCGTCGGGGTAGTCGAAGTAGCCGCAGGTGGTGCGTCCCAGCTTGTCGCTCACCAGGACCGTCTCGCCCGTCTCCAGGTCGATGACGTACTGCTGGTCGCAGCCGCCCTCGGGCGGGGTCCGCTGGAAGATGAGCCTGCGGCCGTCCGGGCTGAAGTAGGCCTCCGCGTTCTCGCCGCCGCTCGTCAGCTTGCGCAGGTCGGCCAGGTGGACCTCTTCGGGGAGCAGCAGGTGGGACGCCTCCTCGCCGGCCCTGGGGGTCCAGTCGTCGGTCGCGCCGTGGGGGTCGCCGCCCCCGTGGGGGTCGCCGCCCCCGTGGGGGGCGTGGGGGGAGGGGCCGCCGCGCGTGCGCTTGCAGCCGTCGCGGTACGTCGCGGCGAGGCGCAGCTCGACGCCGTCCCGGAGGACCACGATCTCGACGACGTCGCCGGGGTTGTGGTCCCTCAGCGCGAAGGTCAGGTCGTACAGGTTCTCGATCGCGATGCCGCCGAAGGCGACGATCCGGTCGCCGCCCTGGATCCCCGCCGCCTCCGCCGGGCCGCCGCCGCTCACGCCGCTGAGCAGCACGCCGCCGGTCTCCTGGCCCATCGCGGTGTAGTCGGGGATGGAGCCCAGCCAGGCCGAGCTGGTGCGCGAGTCGGCGCCCATCGTCGGCGCCCCCTCGGCCTTGACGTAGGTCAGCTTCTCGGAGTCCGCGGTGAGCTCCCACAGCAGCCGGCCCAGGAACGCCGAGACGACCCGTCCGCCCTCCATGTTGAGGGTCTCGGCGTCGTCGCTGGGGGCGTGGTAGTCGCTGTGCGCGCCGGTGAACAGGTGCACCACCGGGATGCCCCGGCTGTAGAAGCTCATCTGGTCCGACGGCCCGTAGCCGTCACCGCCGAGCACCAGGTCCAGGTCCTGGTAGGCCGCCGCGCGGCGGAGCGCCTCCTCCCACTCCGGGGCGCTGTCCGAGCCGAGCGCGCTCAGCTTGCGGTCGCGCAGCCGGCCGACCATGTCGAGGTTGACCATCGCCGTGGTCCCCTCCAGCGGCCGGGTCGGGTGGTCGACGTAGTGCCCCGAGCCGAGCAGGCCGTGCTCCTCGGCCGCGAACGCGGCCACCAGCAGGGTGCGCCGGGACGGGGTCGCGCCGGTCGCGGTCATGCGGCCGGCGCCGCAGATCATCGCCGCCACCCCCGACGCGTTGTCGTCCGCGCCGTTGTGCACGGCGTCGGAGCCCGGCTCCATGGAGCCCCGCCCGCCGCGGCCGAGGTGGTCGTAGTGGGCCCCCACGACGACCGTCTCGTCGGCCAGGTCGCCGACCCCGGGGAGCACGCCGAGCACGTTGCTGACGGTCGCCCGCTCGATCTGCAGGTCGACGGTGCCGGCGACGCGCACCCCGGTCACCGCCTGGGTGACCGGCTGGTAGGTGCTGTCGATGGAGGCCTGGAGCGCCGCGAGGTCCAGGCCGCCCGCCGCGAGCATCTGGGAGGCGACGCTGCGCCGGACCTGCATCACCGGCAGGCCCGCGGTGGAGGTGGGGCCGACGGCCTCCAGGTTGGGGAGGCGCTCGGCCTCGTCGTCGTCCGCCCCCTCCGGTCCTTCGACGAGGATGAGGGCGGCGGCGCCGGCCTCCCGAGCCTTGAAGGCCTTGTAGCGGATGTCCGACCAGCGGGTCGGCCGCCGCCCATCGAACGGGGACGCCTCGTCGTTCTCCCCGGGTTCGAAGCGCATGGCGATGAGCACCTTGCCGGTCAGGTCGACGCCGCCCAGGTCGTCGTACTCGAGGGGCGGGGCGGTGATGCCGTAGCCGACGAACACCAGGTCCCCTTCGAAGCTGCCGGTGGTGGAGAAGGCGAACGGGGTCCAGTCGTCGGCCGCGATGGGGTCGCCCCCCGCGGGTCCGAGGGCGCTCGCGCCGGTGTCCTTGACGCCGGTCTGCACCTCGAACGGCTGCCGGGTGACCTCCAGCCCCAGGGCGGTCAGCTCCCGCTCGATGACGTCCGCGGCGGCCTCCAGGCCGGCGGTCCCGAGGCCCCGCCCCTCCATCGCGTCGCTGCTCAGCTCGGTGGCGATGCGGTCGAAGCAGAGGTCCTCGACGGCGGAGATCGGCGGCGTCTCGGGCTGCTCGCTCGCGTCGGCGTGGCTCGGCTCGGCCGAGCCGGAGTGCTCCGGCGGCGGCTCGCCGTAGAAGACGCAGGTGGACGCGGTGAGGAGGGGCAGGAGGGCGAGGGAGCGCAGCATGGCCCGGGAGCCTACCGAATCGCGGAGGCCCGGCCAGCCCGACGGCTCAGTCGCTGACGCAGTTCCGGCCGGCGTCCTTGGCGCGGTACAGGGCGAGGTCGGCCGCGCCGACGAGCTGCCGCACCGAGTCCATCGGTTCGGTCACCTCGGCGACGCCGACGCTGATCGTCGGGGTGACGGTCGCCTCGCCGTGGGTGAACGACTCGTCCTCGACCGCCTGCCGGATCCGCTCGCCGACGCGCATCGCGACGGCCAGTGGCGCGCCGGGCAGCTGCACCGAGAACTCGTCCCCTCCGAAGCGGCAGGCCTCCCCGTGCAGGCCGACGACCCGGCCGATGAGCCGCCCCACCTCGGCGATGGTGTGCGCGCCGACGGGGTGGCCGTGGGCGGTGTTGATCGCCTTGAGCCCGTCCATGTCGAGCATCAGGAGCGACAGGGGCGCCCCGTCCGCTTTCGCGGAGGTGAAGCCCTCGACGAGCATGGCGTCGAAGCGGTGCTTCGCCATCAGGCCGGTCAGCGGGTCCGTGCCCGCGAGGGCGGCCATGCGCTCGAGCACGGCCGCCTCAGCCGGGTCGACGAGGGTGAACTTGATGACCGTGCCGCCGATCCGGATGCGGTCGCCGTCGCGCAGCAGCTCCGGCTCGGTCACCGGGCTGCCGTTCAGGCCGGTCCCGTTGGTCGACCCCAGGTCGCGGAGCCAGTAGAGGCCGTCGGCGGGCTCGACGCTGGCGTGGCGGCGGGACACCTCCGGGTCTCGGAGCAGGATCTGTTCGGGATCGCGGCCGAAGGTGACGGTGTCGCTGACCACCAGGTGGGTCCCGATGTCGGCGGCGGCGCCCCGGAGCACGAGCAGCGAGCCCCGCAGCCCCTGGGACTCCTCCAAGGCGGCGATCGCCTCGAACGGCACGGTGCCCAGGCGCGTCTCCGGCGGCTCGGTCCGCAGGGGAGTCCGGCTCTCGTCGCTGTTGCCCATGGTGCGACGGTGGCACCGGGCGCACGACCCGGTCAACCCGGGTCGCCCGGCGGGGGTCCGCTACAGGACCGGGGAGAACACCACGTCGGTCTCGGCCGGCGGCGGGGCGGCCCAGAAGTCCGGCTTGCCGGAGGTGTAGACGCCGCTCCCCTCGACGCCGTCCCCATCGACGTCGATCCAGCCGGTGGCGCAGAGGCGGTCGGCGGCGGGGTCGTCGCCGCCGGGCTCGATCTGCTCGTGGGCGTCGGCCGGCAGGTTCCGTGCCGACCGGTCGGGGCGGTCAGTGCCCCTCGGTGTCCGTCTCGTCGAACTTCGGCTGCTCGGGAACCCCCTCGGCGGGCAGCAGCTCGAAGGAGCTGGCCACGAACAGGTCGTCCCGGATCGTGCCGGCGACCTTCGCCTGCCGCTTCATGTTGCACATGCCGTCGGGGGCGTGGCTGTTGTGGTCGTGGGGCAGCGGTCCGTTGACCATGTAGTGCTGGCCGTCGATCTCGGCGGCCCACTTGCAGCCGCCAGCGTCCTCCATGCCGAACTGGCAGGCGCCGCAGGCGACGGTGACCGTCTGTTCGGCGACCTTGGTGTCGGAGCTGCAGGCGGGGAGGACGAGGAAGGACAGGAGGAGAAGCAATGCGAGTCGTGGCATAGCGCGCAGGGTATCTTGCGAGCGGACCCGGACAACCTGCTTGTACTAGTACCTCGCTCCGCGAGTAGCTCCCCAGTTTCCCAAGCCTCCGGATTGACA
>CAYQEG010000247.1:0-11581 GCA_964416435.1 uncultured Rickettsiales bacterium | reverse complement strand
CGACGACGACGCCACAGACGACGACGACGCTACCGACGACGACGCCGCCACCGACGACGACGACGCCACGGACGACGACGACGCGACTCCACCGGACCCGGACAACGACGGGGACGGCAGCCCGGCCAGCGAGGACTGCGACGACTTCGACCCCGACCTGAACCCGGACGACATCGACGGCGACGGGTACAGCTCGTGCGACGGGGACTGCGACGACACGAACGACGACGTCTATCCGGGGAGCCCGATCGAGTGCGACGGCTACCTCGACTCCGACTGCGACGGCGTGGCGGACCCCGGCGAGACCGACACGGACGGCGACGGCTCCAGCGAGTGCGACGGCGACTGCGACGACGACGATCCCGCGGTAGCCCCCAACGCGGTCGAGCTCTGCGACGGCCGGGACACGGACTGCGACGGTGTCATCCCCGCCGACGAGCTGGCCGACGACGACGGGGACGGCACCCCCGCGTGCGGTGACTGCGACGACAGCGACCCGGCGCTCGACCCGTGGGGGCCGGACGACGCGTCGGACCTGCTGGTCGACAACGACTGCGACGGGGTGGTGGACGAGGACGAGGTGGTCGTCGGGGAGGTCGCGGTGACCGAGGTGCTCGCCATCCCCGCGGGGAACAGCAGCCACGAGTGGTTCGAGCTGTACAGCGAAGCGACGCGCCCGATCGACCTCGTCGGCTGGGTCCTGACGGACGCGGGGACCAACGGCTGGACCATCCCCGACTCGTTCGTCGTGCAGCCGGGGGAGCGGATCGTGCTGTGCCGCAACCCCGGGGCCGTGCTCAACCTCGGCGTCAGCTGCGCGAACGCCACGCCGTGGTCGGGGTTCGACCTGGCCAACATCAACGACGAGATCCTGATGACAGTGCCGTCCCGCCAGTCCGGCGACCTGCTCGTCGACGAGGTCAGTTGGGACGCGAGCTGGGACTACCCCGGCAACCCGGGCCACTCCAACGCGGTCACCCCGGGACTGCTCAGCGGCGTCGCCATCGCCAACGACCTCCCGGCCAACTGGTGCTGGTCGGCGACCCAGTGGTTCCCCTGGGCCGGCAGCGACTTCGGCACCCCGGGGTCACCGAACGACTGCTAGGAGCCTGGAGCGCATAGCCGCCTGTCGCCCCGAGGACCGGATGCGCCCGATCCCGGCGTTGCTCCTCGTCGCGCATTCCCGATGCATCTCCTCGTCGCGCCTTGGCCTCGGACGCCCCGGTCTCACGGGGCTCGGGCTCCAATGCGCTCCAGGCTCCTAGCGGCCCGGTCTCGAGCGGGTACGCTGCAGGAGTGATCGTTCCCCGCTGATGGGAGCACTGCCCTCGTGGAGGTGCCATGTCCCGCTCGCTGCTGCTGCTCGCCCCCGCTGTCTTCGCCCTGCTGCTCACCGCGGCCCCCTCCCCCGCTCGCGCGGCGCTGCCGGTCGGCCTCGACATCGCGGCCGGCGCCGGCGGTTCGGGCGCCTGGGACCGGTCCTCGGTCGGCTTCGATCTGCACCTCCGGGCCGAGCTTCGGCTGGCCTTCCTGACCGTCGGAGCGTCGCTGGTGGAGCGGCCGCCCCTGCCGAAGCTGACGCCGGCGAACCGGCTGCTCATCTACGGCGACCTCGGCTTCAACGTCCCGCTGCCGAAGGCCCGCATCGCGATCCGCGCCGGCATCGGAGGGGGCAACCAGGCCGGCACGTCGCCGCTGTTCGGCGCCCACGAGACGGCCGGCCTCCACCTCTTCGCGATCCCGATCCTGGGGATCGGCTTCGAGGTCGACTTCACCCAGACGTGGCTGATGGACCTCCCGAAGTGGGAGCACGGCGTCGGCGGCCGGGTGATGCTCCTGATCCGGATCTAGACCCCTACGGCAGCAGCGTGCAGCCCACCAGCGGACGGCTGTTGAGCTGGGACCCCTGGACCGTGCAGGTCGTGTTCCCGATGAACGACGCCCTCGAGTTCAGGCGGAACGTCGCCGTGATGACCGAGACCGAGTCGTTGTTCAGGAAGTCGGCCGCGATGCTCATGTAGTTGGCGTTGTTCAGGGTGACGCTGCCGTTGCCGACGAAGCTGGCCCGACGGTTCAGCCGCAGCGATGACGCATCCGCCGTGAACGAGTCGTTGTTGCTCACATCCCCGGCCCAGACCGTGCGCACGCTGCCGTCCAGGGCGATGTCGACCTCGCCGCAGTCGTCGATCGAGCCGTTACGACGGAAGTGGAAGGTGTCCGCGCTGACGTTCATCGATCCGAGCCCGCCGACGTCGCCGCGGTGGCTGTACTGGCCGCCGACGAGCACGTCGTAGCTCCCCGAGTCCATCACCTCACCGGCCCCGTACAGGATGGCGTCGTTCGTCGCCCAGAAGACCACGGAGTCGGCGTCCGAGATCAGGCCGCGCATGGCGATGTCGTCGCCCGTGATGAGCACGTCACCGAGGCCGAGCCAGGCGCCGGACCACGGCACGTGCACGAAGCCCGCTTCGGAGCAGCCCTCGAACCCGGAGTCGACGTCGCCGGCCAGGGTCACGACCGGCCCTTCGACCTCGAGCGCATCGTCCGCGTACACCCAGCCGGTGCTCGTCACTTCCACCTCGACCCCCGAGCGCAGGATGGCGTTGGTCGCTTCGATCTCGCCCGAGACGGTCAGCACCCCGCCGGCCACCAGGGCCACGGTGTCACCCGCCACGGTGCCGAGCACCGAGATGTCGCAGGGCGTCTCCACCACGACGTCGCCGAGACCGAAGTCGATCGAGCCGCTGAGGACCACCGGCACCTCGACCGCGAGCTCGCCGGCGTCGCCGAACCCGGAGAGATCGCTGATGTAGATCGGGTCGCCTTCGCAGACTCCGAGCGGCTCGTCGAGCTCGAGGCTCTCGGCGCCGTCGCCGCAGTCACCCAGGCAGGCCTCCAGGTCCAGCTCCCCGTCGCAGTCGTTGTCCTTGGCGTCGCAGACCTCCTCACCGTCGGGGTTGACGGCGTCGTCTTCGTCGTCGCAGTCGCCGAAGCAGGTCGCCCAGCCGTCGTCGTCCTCGTCGAAGTCCTCGTCCACCTCCAGGTCGCAGTCCTCGTCGATGCCGTTGCAGATCTCGGGCATGCCCGGGTTGATGGCGGCGATCAGGTCGGCGCAGTCGTGGGCGTAGATGCCGATGTTGTACGGCTTGTCCGCCGGCGCGATGCACTTCGGCTCCGCGTCCAGGTGGTTCGGGTAGCCGTCCAGGTCGGCGTCGGGCCCCCACCAGGGGCGGTCCTGCACGCTCGGGTCGTCGTCGTCGACCAGCCCGTCGCAGTCGTTGTCGACGCCGTCGCACACCTCCTCGGCGCCCGGGTGGATCTCGTCGTTGGCGTCGTTGCAGTCCTGGTCGTCCTCGACGAAGCCGGCCGGCTGCTCGCAGCAGTTGTCGACGTTGTTCGGATCGCCGTACGTGTCACCGTCGACGTCCGCGTAGTAGTCGGTCCCGTCGGCCAGGCTCGGGTCCATGTTGTCGGCCAGCCCGTCGCAGTCCTCGTCCTCGTCCTGGGCGTCGCAGACCTCCGGGGCGCCCGGGTTGATGTGGTGGACGTCGTCGTCGCAGTCGGTGTTGTTGTCGGCGTCGTCGGGCTCCGGGTCACAGCGGAGCTCGGGGTTCATGTCGTCCTCGTCGCCGTAGGTGTCGCCGTCGCCGTCGGTCCACCAGTTCGTCTTGCCGATGGAGTCGACGTCGTCGTCCTCGGCGGCGCCGTCGCAGTCCTCGTCCTCGTCGAGGGGGTCGCACCACTCCTGGGCGCCGGGCCAGATGTAGGCCTTCGTGTCGTCGCAGTCCCCGCCCTCCTGCACCCAGGTGTTGCCCGGGGAGTAGCACGCGACCTGCGCGGTGGCGTCGTCCCCGAACCCGTCGTCGTCGGCGTCGAGGTACCAGGTCGGCGCATCGGCGACGTCGGGATCGTCATCGTCGACGAGCGTGTCGCAGTCGTTGTCGATCTCGTCGCAGACCTCCGTCGCTCCGGGGTGGACCTGGTCGTCGTAGTCGTCGCAGTCACCGCCCTGGTCGACGTACTCCTCCGACGGCGGGTCGCAGGCGTCCGTCGGCATGTCGCCCCAGCCGTCGCCGTCCTGGTCGTACCACCAGGTGTTCGGGTCCACGACGTAGTCGTCCTCGTCGTCCGTCAGGCCGTCGCAGTCGTTGTCGATCCCGTCGCACAGCTCGGGCGCGAAGGGGTACCGCTGCGGGTCGGAGTCGTCGCAGTCACCGCCGATGGAGACCCACTCGGGCCCCGGCGGGGTGCAGAAGTACTGGCTGTTGTTGTCGTCGCCGTAGGTGTCGCCGTCGCTGTCGTAGAAGTACTCGCTGCCGTTGTCGTCCTCGTCGATGTAGCCGTCGCAGTCGTTGTCGATCTCGTCGCAGATCTCGATGGCGCCCGGGTTGACCGAGGCGTCGTAGTCGTCGCAGTCACCGGGAGAGGTGACGAACCCGTCGGGGGCCTCGCCCTCGCAGTACAGCTCGAGGGAGTCGACGGTGCCGTAGCCGTCGCCGTCGGAGTCCCAGTAGTACCAGGTGTCACCCTCGACGTCGGGGTCCTCGGAGTCGACCAGGCCGTCGCAGTCGTTGTCGATCCCGTCGCACACCTCGGGCGCGCCGGGGTAGACGCTCGCGTCGTAGTCGTCGCAGTCGCCGTCCTCGACCGTGTAGCCGTCGCCGTCCTCGTCGACCGGGGCGCAGTCGTCCGGGCAGCTGGCGTAGTCCTCGCCGCCGGCCTCGTCGCAGTAGCTGTCGCCGCAGTAGGGGCCGCAGTCCTCGGAGCAGGAGCTCGGGTCTTCGACATCCGAGCAGTAGGAGTCGCCGCAGTAGCCGCAGTCGTCGGGGCAGGACGACGCGTCCTCGTCCGCGTCGCAGGAGTAGTCGCCGCAGTACGTCGGCATGCCGCAGTCCGTCTCGCAGGACCACTCGTCCTCGCCGATCGACGAGTCGCAGATGTAGTCACCGCAGTAGCTGGCCGGCCCGCAGTCGCCCGGACAGGACCACTCGTCCTCACCCACCGAGGAGTCGCAGTACGAGTCGCCGCAGTACGACGGCGAACCACAGTCGTCCGGGCACGACCACTCGTCCTCGTCCGCGTCGCAGTTGAAGTCGCCGCAGTACGACGGCGAGCCGCAATCGTCCGGACAGGACCACTCGTCCTCGTCCGCGTCGCAGCTGTAGTCGCCGCAATAGCCGGCCGAGCCGCAGTCGTCCGGGCAGGACCACTCGTCCTCCCCGATCGAGGGATCGCAGTACGCGTCGCCGCAGTAGCCCTGCGCCGAAGCGTCGAGCGGGTTCGTCAGGTAGAGACAGCCCAGGACCAGGGCGAACAGCCACTTCGTGCGCATGTATTGACTCCTCCGGAGGCACGGAAGTCCGGGTCCGTGGCCTGCCTCCGTTTCATTGAAAGTCGTCTTGGTCCTGCTGGCCAAGCTTTTTTGTATAAAAACATACAAATCAGCTTTCGTCGGTCGATCCGGGGCCCCCGCCGGGGGGTATCCTCGGGCCGTGGCGGGAGCCGGACGACGCAAGCCATCGAAGGACGGGACCTCCCGGCGGGGGCTGCTCGTCGGCGCCGGCGCGGTCGTCGCGGTCGCCGCCGGGGGGGTGGCGCTGCGGCTCGGCGGGGGCTCGGGTCCCGTGTCCGGAGTGCCGACGCCCCGGATCGCGGGTCCGGATCGCCTGCTCCCGTTCCTGACCCCGATCGACAGCTTCTACCGCTACTCGAACGGGCCGCCGCCCGCCCCCCTCGCCACCGCCTCGGCCGCGCTGCAGGTCGGCGGCCAGGACCGCCTGCGCACCGTCGCCGCGGCCGACCTGGTCCGGATGGCCGACGCCAGGCGCGTCGTCACGCTCCAGTGCGACGGCAACGGCTACGAAGCGGGCGGCCCCGGCTACGCGCGGGTCGGCTGCCAGGCGATCCCCGACGAGACGCCCGACCGCCCCGAGCCCGAGAACTGGCCCTGGCGGTACGGGGGCATCGGCACCGCCGAGTGGGACGTTCTGTCCGTCGCGAACCTGTTCTCGCGCCTCGGCCTGGCGGCCCCCTCGGGCTGGCTCCGGTTCGAGGGACGCGACGGCTACATCCGCGAGCTTCCAGCCGAGCGCGCCGCGGATCTCTACATCGCCACCGGCATGAACGGACAGCCGCTCCCTCACGCGCACGGCGCGCCCGCGCGGCTCCTCGCGGTGGGGCAGTACGGCGCCATGAACGTCAAGTGGCTGCGGTCGGTGACCTGCGGCGACCTGTCCGAGGCCCGGCCGTTCGACGGCGGCCCGGAGACGATCTACCCGGTCAAGCCGATCGCGTTCGCCACCCAGCCGGTGGAGGGCGCCTCGATCACCGGCGACGTCGTGCTCTACGGCGGCGCCTTCGCGGGCGAGCATCCCGTCAAGGAGGTGGTGCTCTGGATCGATCCGGCCGACGCCTGGACGGCCCAGCTCATCGACCCCGGGCGTTCGGGGGTCTGGAGCCGATGGCAGTCGACGGTCCGCCTTCCGGCGGGCCGGCACCTCATCAAGATCGCCTGCGTCGACGCGAGCGGACGGCAGAGCGCGTGGCAGTCAGCCGTCGGAGACGCCATCGGCTACGGGGGCTTTCACGAGCTGAGCATCGACGTGACGTGACCCTCGCCCGGGGGGTGCCACGGAATGTTGCATTGCCCGCTGCTCGCGGGGGCTGTACTCACGCCCCGTGACCCATGGGTCCACCACCTTGACGCCCCGCAAACCGTCAGTTACAAGGCGCGCGCTGTCCGCCCCAACCTCCCCCTGAACCCGATGAGGCCCTCGTGGAAGCCACGCTGAACTTGCTGGGCATCTCCGGGAAGATGATCCTCCTGCAGGCCATCCCGTTTCTGATCGCCCTGATCGGCCTGCACTTCATCATCTTCAAGCCGGTGCTCGCCCTGCTCGCCGAGCGGGAGAAGAACATCCACGGCTTCCGCAAGGAAGCCGACTCGCTCAAGGACGAGGTCGCAGCCAAGATGGCCGAACTCGAAGAGCGGCTCGCCTCGGCCCGCGCCGAAGCGGCCACCGAGCGCAGCCGCCTCCGGGCGGAAGCGGTCGCCGCCGAGCAGGAGATCCTGGGCGCCGCCCGCGGCCGCGCAGAGACCCTGATCGCCGAGGCTCGCGCCGAGATCGCGGCCGAGTCCGCCGCCGCCTCCGCCCAGCTCGAGACGCACGCGACCGAGCTGAGCCGCGCCATCGCCACCCGGGTCCTCGGGCGCGAAGTCGGGAAGGGCTGACATGAGCCTGTTGCGCATCCTCGCCATCGCCCTCACCCTCGCGCTGGCCCCGTCGTTCGCCGCGGCCGAGCCGGCCCACGGGGACGAGCACGCCGCGACCGACGACCACGGCGCCCACGGCGACGATCACCACGCCGCCCCCGAGATCAACGTGAGCAGCCTGGTCCGGCACACGCTGAACCTCGCCGTGCTCCTCGCGATCCTGTTCGCCGCCCTCAAGGGGCCGACCAAGGACTTCCTCGCGTTCCGCCGCTCCAACGTCAAGGAGCAGCTCGACGCGTCCTGGAACGCCAAGGCCGACGCCGACGCGACCTACGCCGAGCTCGAAGCTCGGATCGACAACTTCGACGCCGAGCTCGCGAGGCTCATGGAGGCCGTCCGGGAGGACGCCGCGGCCGAGAAGAAGAAGCTGCTCGCCACCGCCGAGCGGACCGCCAACCAGCTGGACGTCGCCGCGAAGCGGAGCGTCGAAGAGGAGCTGCGGCGGGCCCGCGGGGCCCTGCGGGACCAGACGGTCGCCCTGGCGACCGGCATGGCCACGGACATCCTGACGAGCGCCATCTCCGCGGACGACCAGCAGCGCCTCAACGGTGACTACCTGACCCGGGTCGAGGAGGCCGCGAACGCATGAGCACCTCCCCCGTCGCCCGCCGCTACGCCGGCGCCCTGGTCGAGCTGGCCAACGAGCAGGACTGCCTCGAGCCGGTCAGCCGCGCGCTGGAGGCCTTCGGCGCCGTCGTCGCGGGCTCCCCCGAGCTCACCTCCGCCCTCAACAACCCGGGCTTCTCCCGGGACGAGATGCGCGCGGTCGTGGCCAAGGTCCTGGAGCGCACCGGCACCCACCCCGTCGCGCGGAACTTCATGTTCCTGCTCGTCGACAACGCCCGCGTGGGCGCCTTCGAGGACATCCTCGACGCCTTCCGGGAGCGCTACGACGAGCTGACCGGACGCGTGCGCGCGGAGGTCACCTCCGCCGCCGCGCTCGACGCCGCCACCATCAAGACTCTCGAAGACCACGTCCGCAAGCTGACCGGCCGGCAGACCGTGGTGCTCGAGACGAAGGTCGACCCCGAGCTGCTCGGGGGCATCGTTACTCGCGTCGGGGACCTCGTCCTCGACGGCAGCATTCGCACGCAGCTGACAGAACTCCGCACCCGGCTCCTGGGCCAGGTCGTGGGCGAGGCCTAGGGCCGAAGGAAAGAATCGATGGAGCTTCGCGCCGAAGAGATCAGCCAGATCCTCAAGGATCAGATCGCCAACTACGAGTCCCGGGTCGAGGTCGCAGAGACCGGCACGATCCTGGCCGTCGGCGACGGCATCGCACGCATCCACGGGCTCGCCAACGCGGTCGCCGGTGAGCTCCTGGAGTTCCCCGGCGGCATGTCGGGCATGGTCCTGAACCTCGAAGAGGACAACGTCGGCGTCGCCATCATGGGCGATGACCGCGCCCTCAAGGAGGGTGACACCGTCAAGCGGACCGGCCGCATCGTCGAGGTCCCGGTCGGCGAGTCGCTGCTCGGCCGGGTGGTCGACCCGCTCTGCAACGCCCTGGACGGCGGCCCCGAGATCACCTCGGAGCACAGCCGACGGGTCGAGCTCAAGGCGCCCGGCATCGTCGCCCGCAAGTCGGTGCACGAGCCGCTGCAGACCGGCCTCAAGGCGATCGACGCGATGGTGCCGATCGGCCGCGGTCAGCGCGAGCTGATCATCGGTGACCGCCAGACGGGCAAGACGGCCATCGCCATCGACGCGATCATCAACCAGAAGGGCCAGAACTGTCAGTGCATCTACGTCGCCATCGGCCAGAAGCAGTCGACGGTGGCCCAGGTCGTCGAGCGGCTCCGCCGTCACGGCGCCATGGAGTACACGACGGTCGTCAGCGCCCCGGCGTCGACCCCCGCCCCGATGCAGTTCCTCGCCCCGTACACCGGCGCGACGCTCGGCGAGCACTTCCGCGACAACGGCATGCACGCGCTGTGCATCTACGACGACCTGAGCAAGCAGGCCGTCGCCTACCGCCAGATGTCGCTGCTGCTGCGCCGCCCGCCGGGCCGCGAGGCCTACCCGGGCGACGTCTTCTACCTCCACTCGCGGCTCCTCGAGCGCGCGGCGAAGATGTCCGACCGCGAAGGCGCCGGCTCCCTGACCGCGCTGCCGATCATCGAGACGCAGGCCGGCGACGTGTCCGCCTACATCCCGACCAACGTGATCTCGATCACCGACGGCCAGATCTTCCTGGACACCGACCTGTTCAACTCGGGCATCCGCCCGGCGATCAACGTCGGCCTCAGCGTCTCCCGCGTCGGCGGCGCCGCGCAGGTCAAGGCGATGAAGCAGGTCGCGGGCACGCTGCGCCTCGCCCTCGCCCAGTACCGCGAGATGGCGGCGTTCGCGCAGTTCGCCTCGGACCTCGACGAGGCCACCCAGCGCATGCTGAACCGAGGCGCCCGCCTCGTCGAGATCCTGAAGCAGCCGCAGTACCAGCCCATGGGGGTCGAGCGGCAGGTGCTGGTCATCTACGCGGCGAGCAACGGCTGGCTGGACGACTACCCGACGGCCAAGGTCTCCGACTGGCACGACGGCTTCCTCGCCTTCGTCGACGACAAGCATCCGAAGATCGGTCAGGACATCGTCAACGTCGGGAAGCTGACGGACGAGATCAAGGAGGCGATGAACGCCGCCCTGGCCGAGTACAAGGACATCTTCGAGGCCTCCCACTAACCCCTCCCCTGGGAGCTGAGCATGGCTACGCTCAAGGAGCTCAAGACCCGCATCGCGTCGGTCAAGAGCACCCAGCAGATCACCAGCGCGATGAAGCTGGTCGCGGCGGCGAAGATGAAGCGGGCGATCGACGCCGCGCTCGCTTCGCGTCCGTACAGCGACGAGGTCACCGCGGTGATGCGGTCGCTGCTCTCACGGGTCGACGTGGCGGGCCACCCGCTGCTGACGCCTCACGAAGAGACGAAGCACGTCCTGATCGTCGTGATCGCGGCCGACCGCGGCCTCTGCGGCAGCTTCAACAACGGCCTGCTGCGCAAGCTCGAGGGCTGGCTGTGGGAGAAGCGCCGCGACGACGGTGAGGTCTGGGACAAGCCCGAGTTCGCCGCCTACGGCAAGAAGCCGCGCGACTACCTGGGGCGGCGCGATGTCGACCTGCGCCGGGTCGCGGTCGACCTCAAGGCCGAGTTCATCGACGAGCACGTCACCAAGCTGGTGGCGGACGTCACGTCGCGGTACCTGGACGGCAGCCTCGACGAGGTCTGGCTGGTCTACAACCGCTACGTCAACACGCTGCGGCAGGACCCGACGGTGGAGCAGCTGTTCCCCCTGGTCGGCCTCGCGGACGCCGGCGACGAGCCCGAGCACCTGACGGACTTCGTCTACGAGCCCTCCCAGGGCACCATCCTCAACGACATCCTCCCGCTCTTCCTGCGCACGCGCCTGGCCCAGGTGTTCGCCGAGTCAGAGGCCGGCGAACACGCCGCCCGCATGACCGCGATGGACTCCGCCTCGCGCAACGCCAAGGACGTGATCGACACCCTCACCATCCAGTACAACCGAGCCCGGCAGGCTGCCATCACCAAGGAGTTGGTGGAGATCGTCGCCGGAGCCGAGGCGCTCTAGCGCCCACCAGGAGTAGCCATGACGACCGGACGCATCACTCAGGTCATGGGCCCCGTGCTCGACGTTCAGTTCGATCAGGGGCAGCTGCCCTCGATCTCCAACGCGCTGAAGATCTCCAACCCCGGCATCAGCGACCAGGAAGGCAACCTCGTGGTCGAGGTCGCCCAGCACCTCGGTGAGAACACCGTGCGCTGCGTCGCCATGGACACCACCGACGGCCTGAGCCGCGGCATGGCGGCGACCGACACGGGTCAGCCGATCAAGATGCCGGTCGGCAAGGAGGTCCTCGGCCGCATCGTCAACGTCGTCGGCCTGCCGGTCGACGAGCTGGGCGACGTCGGGGCGACGGAGTTCAAGGCCATCCACCGCGACGCCCCTCCCTTCACCGCCCAGAGCACCGAGGTGCAGGCGTTCGAGACGGGCATCAAGGTCATCGACCTGATGACGCCCTACTCCCGCGGCGGCAAGACCGGCCTGTTCGGCGGCGCCGGGGTCGGCAAGACCGTGCTGATCATGGAGCTGATCAACAACGTCGGCCTCAAGCACGGCGGCGTGTCGGTGTTCGCCGGCGTCGGTGAGCGGACCCGCGAGGGCAACGACCTCTGGATGGAGATGATGGAATCCGGCGTCATCTCCGCCGCCCAGGACGAGCACGGCCACCTGACGCTCGATGACAACGGCATGCCGATCATCGACTCCGAGACCTCCAAGGTGGCGCTGGTCTAC
>CAYQEG010000246.1:0-11615 GCA_964416435.1 uncultured Rickettsiales bacterium | reverse complement strand
GGGCGTAGACGGCGCGCTGGGGACCCGCCTCGGGGGCCGCCCGCTGCGCGGGGAGGGCGACGGCGATGCCGAGCATCGCCGGATCCCCCGGGTCCCCGACCGTCAGGGGGATCTTGGTGGAGCGCATGACCCGGAGCAGGCCGTCGGCGTCGATGAACGAGTCTTCCACCCCGCGGATCTCCCGGCCTGCGGCGATCACACGCTCCAGCTCGGCCCGGACGAACTCCGACCGCACCGGGTCGTCCAGCAGGTCGAAGAGGTTCCGACCGACGATCTGGTCGAAGGGCTGACCGAGGGAGCGGGCGGTGGCGGCGTTGGCCAGCAGGATCGTGCCGTCCCGGGTCACGGCGAAGATCTGATCGGGCACCAGGTCGAGCACCTGGTCGAGCAGACGCTCGCGCCAGCTGCCCTCTTCCTGGGGCTGGTCCCGATCCTTGGGGTCACTCGAGGTCGTAATACTCGAAGTGTAGCCGGCCCACCCGTCGTCCGACCTCCCGATCGTCCGGTAGGCTCCGCGGGTGACCCGTCGTCTCGTCCTGACCGCCCGCGCCGAGCACCGATTGCGGGTCGCTGCGGGGTGGCTGGAGGCGAGGGGCCCGACGGCGTCGGTGTGGATCGTCGCGGCACAGCGGGACGCCGCCGCGGACCTCGTCCGCTCGGTCTGCTCCCGCGTCGGGGCGGCGTTCGGGTGGCGGGCGACCACCCTGACCGCGCTGGCGCACGAGCTCGCTCGACGCCGGCTCGCCGAAGAGGGGCTCGCGGTCGCGTCGTCGCTGGCCATCGAGGCGGTCTGTGCGCGGGTCGTCGCGGAGGCGACCCCCGCCGAGCTGCGCCGCTTCGCGCCGGTGGCGGAGACGCCGGGCCTGCCGCGGGCCCTGGCCCGGACGCTGGGTGAGCTGCGGCTGGCGCTGGCCCCGTCGGCGGACCTGCCGGACGACCTGGCGCCGCTCGCCCGCCTGTACGACCGCGCGCTGCTCGACTGTGGGCTCGTCGACCGCGCCGGCCTGCTCGCAGCAGCGCTGGCGGCCGCCGCAGCGAGCACCGAGCCGTTGCTCCTGCTCGACGTGCAGGTCACCTGCGAGCTGGAGCGGCGGTTCATCGAGGCCCTGGCGTCCGGCTGCGACGACGTCCTGGCCACGGCTCCGGTGGGCGACGATCGGAGCGCTGCGCGGCTCGCGTCGGCGATCGGGGCGGAGCCCGAGGAGCTCGACGGCTCCGGAGACGACGCCCTGGCGCGCCTGCAGCGGTGGCTCTTCTCGGAAGGAGCGCCGCCGGCCGGCGACCCGTCGGACGAGGTGGTCGTGTTGTCCGCCCCCGGCGAGGGGCGGGAGGCGGTGGAGATCGCCCGGCGGGTGCACGAGGCGGCGGCCGGCGGGGTGCCGTTCGACCGCATCGCGGTGCTGACCCGGGCCCCGGACCTGTACCGAGCCCACCTCGAAGAGGCGCTGCGTCGGGCGGGGCTGCCGACGTGGTTCGACCGGGGCGCTCGCCGGCCCGACATCGGCGGCCGGGCGTTCCTCGCGCTGTTGGCGTGCGGCGCCGAGGGGCTGTCCGCCCGGCGGTTCGCCGAGTACCTGTCCCTCGGCCAGGTGCCCGACGCCACGCCGGGGGGGGGGCCGCCGCCGCCCGTGCCGCCCTCCGAACGACACGTGGCGGCAGAGGGGGAAGCCGATCCGGCCGATCCCGCGCCCGCCGCCGAGCCGAGGGCGGACCCCGCCGACGCGGCCTCCCGACCGGTGTACCGGGGCACGCTGCGGGTCCCGCGACGGTGGGAGCGCCTGCTCGTCGAGGCGGCGGTGATCGGCGGCCTCGATCGTTGGCGTCGGCGGCTCGGGGGGCTGCGGGCCCAGCAGGTCGCCCGACTGGTCGACCTGGAGGAGGACGACCCGTACCGGGGTCGGATCGAGCGCACCCTGGCGGAGCTCGACCAGCTCGAGGCCTTCGCGCTGCCGTTACTGGAGGACCTCGACGCCCTGCCCGCGTCGGCGCCGTGGGGCGAGTGGATCGAGCTGCTCGGCGACCTGGCGAGCCGCTCGCTGAGGTACCCGGACCGGGTGCTCGCGCTGCTCGGAGCGCTCCAGCCGATGGCGGGGACGGGTCCGGTGGAGCTCAGCGAGGTGCGGCTGGTCCTCGCGCGTCGCCTCACCGAGCTGGTGGAGCACCCCGCTGGTCGGCGCTTCGGGCGGGTGTTCGTGGGCTCCCCCGAGTCGGCGCGGGGGCGCTCGTTCGACGTGGTGTTCGTGCCCGGGCTGGCGGAGCGGCTGTTCCCCCGCAAGCTCGTCGAGGATCCGATCCTGCTGGACAGCGAGCGGGCGAAGCTCGCGACGGAGCTGGAGACGGGGGAGGACCGCGTGGCGGCCGAGCGGCTTCGCCTCCGCCTCGCCGTCGGGGCCGCGACGAAGCAGGTGGTGCTGTCCTGGTCGCGGCTCGACGCGGGCCAGTCGCGTCCCCGGGTGCCGTCGTTCTACGGGCTCGAGGTCGTGCGCGCGACCGAAGGGGAGATCCCTGGGTTCGAGGCGCTCGAGGTGCGGGCGGACCAGGCCGGCGGGGCCCGGGTGGCCTGGCCGGCGCCGGCCGATCCGATGGCCGCGATCGACGCCGCCGAGCACGACCTCGCGCTCTTCGCGCGGGTCCGCCGACGCTCCCAGGCCGAGGCCGCGGGCACGATGCGGTACCTGCTGACGAGCAACGACTTCCTCGCCCGCTCGCTGCGGTCCCGGTACGCCCGCTGGTCGATGCACAAGCTCACCGAGTTCGACGGCCTGGTGAAGCCGCCCGCCCCCGCGGCGACGTTGATGGAGCGGCATCGCCTGGACCAGCGCTCCTTCAGCGCGACCGCGCTCCAGGACTTCGCGGCGTGTCCCTATCGGTTCTTCCTGCGGACGGTGGTGAAGCTGCACCCACGCGAGGAGCCGGAGGCGATCGAGTACATCGATCCGCTGTCCCGCGGCACGCTGGTGCACGAGACGCAGTACGAGCTGCTCACCGAGCTGCGGGGGGCGGGTCGACTGCCCGTCACGCCGGCCAACCTCGGCGACGCGAGGGCCCGCCTCGACGCCCGGCTGGACTCCGTCGCCGGCCGGACCGAGGACGACCTGGCGCCGGCGATCCCCCGGGTCTGGAAGGACGAGATCGAGGCCCTGCGCATCGACCTTCGGGAGTGGCTGCGGCTGCTGAGCGAGGAGGCGACGTGGGTGCCGCACCGGTTCGAGCTGGCGTTCGGGCTGCGGAACTACGGAGACGGCCGCGACGAGCACAGCCAGGACGACCCGGTGGAGCTGGACTGTGGGATCCGGCTGCGCGGCTCCATCGACCTGGTGGAGCAGGCGGCGTCGGGGGATCTGCGGGTGACCGATTTCAAGACGGGCCGCTCCCGGGTCGCCGCCGGCAGCGTGGTCGACGGCGGCCAGGCGCTCCAGCCGGTGCTGTACGCGCTCGCGGCGGAGAAGCTGTTCGACGACCGCGTCGTCCGCGAGGGGCGGCTCTGGTACTGCACGTCGGCCGGCGGCTTCAAGAGCGTCGCCGTGCAGTTGGACGACAAGGCGCGACGCGCGGCGTCGGTGCTCGCGGACACCGTGGGCGGCCGGCTGGCGGCGGCGGACCTGCCGGCCGCGCCGCGGGAGCGGGCGTGCCGGTGGTGCGACTACTCCACCGTCTGCGGCCCCCACGAAGAGCTGCGCACATCGAGCAAGGCGAGGGCTACGCTGCAGGACATCGTCGACCTGAGGAGCCTGCGATGAGGGCCCTGGCGGACGCGGCGGCGCGGCACCGCATCGAGACCGACCTCGACGCCACCCTGGTCGTGGAGGCGGCGGCGGGCACGGGCAAGACGACGGCCCTCGTCGGTCGGATCCTCGCGCTCGTCCGGGCCGGTCGCACGACCCTGGACCGGATCGTCGCGGTGACGTTCACCGAGAAGGCGGCCGGCGAGATGAAGATCCGTCTCCGCACGGGCCTGGAGCAGGCTCGCGCCGACGCGGCCGGGACGGAGGCCGACAACCTGGAGCGAGCGCTGCGGGAGCTGGAGGCGGCGCGCATCGGCACCATCCACGGGTTCTGTCGGGACCTCCTGGGGGAGCGGCCGGTGGAGGCGGGCATCGACCCGCTGTTCGAGGTGGCGGCGGACGGCGAGGCGGAGGCCCTGTTCGGAGAGGCGTTCGAGCACTGGTTCCCCGAGGTGCTGGCCGACCCCCCGGAGGGGGTGCGGCGGATGATGCGTCGGCCGGCGAGCTGGACGAGCACGCCGCGCGACCAGCTGCGGGGCGCGGGGTGGCGGCTGGCCGAGCACCGGGACCACGACGGCCCCTGGCGGCGAGACCCCTTCGACCGGGAGGGTGCGATCGACGCGCTGATCGACGCGATGGCGGACGTCGCGGCGTTGGCCGAGCGGATGCGCGACCCCGAGCACCACCTGGCGCGGGGCCTGACCGCGCTGGCTCGGTGGCTCGGCGAGCTGGAGCTCCGGGAGGCGACCTTCGGCCGGGACCACGACGCGCTGGAGGCGCAGCTGCGGCGGGTGATGCGGTGGAAGGAGTGGAACTGGCGGGGGTTCGCGGTCTCCGAGCTGGCGCCGGGGCTGTCCCGAGACGACGTGCTCGAGCGGCGTGATGGGGTCAAGGCGGAGCTCGACCGGGTGGTGGCGGCGTGCGACGCGGACATGGCGGCTTGCCTGCACGTGGAGCTGCGGCCCCTGGTGGAGCGGTACGAGGCGCTCAAGAAGCGGGCCGGCCGGCTCGACTTCCTCGACCTGCTGCTCTGCACGCGGGACCTGCTGGCGTCCGAGGAGGCGGTGCGGGAGGAGCTGCAGGGCCGATTCGATCGGATCCTGGTGGACGAGTTCCAGGACACCGACCCGCTCCAGGTGGAGATCGTCTTCCTGCTCGCGTCGGACGATCCGGCGACCTCCGACCCGGCGGCGGTCCGCGTCGTGCCCGGCAAGCTGTTCGTGGTCGGCGACCCCAAGCAGTCGATCTACCGGTTCCGCCGCGCGGACATCGCGATCTACGCGGCGGCGAAGCGCCAGCTGCTGGCCCCGGGGGAGGAGCCGGTCCAGCTGTCGGTCAGCTTCCGGTCGGACCCGCGCATCCAGGCGGCGGTCAACGCGGCGTTCGAGCCGGTGATGACCGGCGGCACCCAGGCCGGCTACGTGCCGCTGAACGCCTGGCGGGACGAGGAGCCGGGCCGCCCGGCGGTGGTCGCGCTGCCGGTGCCCGAGCCCTACGGCCGCTACGGCAAGGTCTACAACAACGCGATCGAGGACTCGCTGCCCCGGGCGGTGGCGGGCTGGATCGATTGGCTGATCCACACCAGCGGCTGGCTCGTCCAGGACGTCGACAGCGGCGAGCCGAGGCCGGTCCGCAGCAGCGACGTCTGCCTGCTGTTCAAGCGGTTCCGGAAGTGGGGGAACAGCCAGGCCACCGATCCGTACGTGCACGAGCTCGAGCTGAGGGGGGTGCCGCACGTGCTCGTCGGCGGTCGCACGTTGCACGACCGGGAGGAGGTCGCGGCGCTGCGCACGGCTCTGACCGCGGTGGAGTGGCCCGACGACCAGCTGTCGGTCTACGCGACGCTGCGGGGTCCGCTCTTCGCGCTGACCGACGGGGCGCTCCTGGAGTGGAAGGCGACCCTTGGGTCGATGCACCCGCTGCGTCCGCTGGACGAGGGCACCGAGCTGTCCGACCAGACCGCTCCGGTGGCCGCGGCGCTGGCGGTGCTCAAGGAGCTGCACCGGGGGCGGAACCGGCGACCGGTGGCGGACACGGTCGGCCGGCTGCTCGACGCGACCCGGGCGCACGCGGGCTTCGCCAACTGGAGCGCGGGCGACCAGGTGTTGGCGAACGTGCTGCGGGTGGCCGAGCTGGGGCGTCGGTTCGAGGCGTCGGGGGGCACGTCGTTCCGAGCGTTCGTCGAGCACCTCGCGGACGAGGCGGAGCGGGGGGAGAGCGCGCAGGCGCCGGTCGTCGAAGAGGGCACTGAGGGGGTGCGCCTGATGACGGTGCACAAGGCCAAGGGACTGCAGTTCCCGGTGGTGGTGCTGTGCGACATCACCGCGACGCAGGTGGGTCGGAACCCGTCGCGGCACGTCGATCCGGCGAACCGGGCGTGGTTCATGCCGCTGGCCGGCTGCGTGCCGATCGAGCTGCTCGAGAACGCGCAGGAGGTGTTGGACCGCGACCGAGAGGAGTCGCACCGGCTGCTGTACGTGGCGTCGACCCGGTCGCGCGACATCCTGGTCGCGCCGGGGGTCGGGGACGGCGAGCACGACGGCTGGGTGGACCTGTTGAACCCGGCGCTCTACCCGAAGCGGGCCGCGCGCAAGGCGTCGATGGCGGCGCCGGGTTGCCCGTCGTTCGGGGCCGACACGGTCGCCGAGCGCACGGGGCGGGCGAGGCCGTCCGGCGCGACGGTCCGACCGGGGCTGCACACCAGCTCGGTCGGCACGCCGGTGGTGTGGTGGGACCCGACGGTGCTCCCGGTGGCGGGGCGGGCGAGCCACGGGCTGCGTCGGCACTGGCTGTTGTCGCCGGATCCCGACGGCGAGCGCGCGGACGCCGGGCTGCGGGACCACGAGACCTGGCGGGCGTCCCGGGAGGCCCGCCTGGAGGCGGGGGCGACGCCGACGCTGGTGGTCGCTTCGGCGCGGGAGAAGGCGGAGGAGGCGGCGCCCGGGGCGGCGCCCACCGCCCCGATGGAGACGACGGACGCCCCCCGCGCGGGCCGCCCGAGCGGCAAGCGGTTCGGCGCGCTGGTGCACGCCTGCATCGCGGAGGCGCCGCTGGACGCGGACGCCGCCGCGATCGACGAGCTGGTCGCCCTCCACGGACGCCTCGTCGGGGCCGACGCCGCGGAGGCGGACGCCTGCCGCGTCGCCGTCGCCTCGGCCTTGCGTCACCCGCTCCTCGTCCGGGCCGCCGCGGCCGACGAGCTCCGCCGAGAGGCCCCGGTCGCGGTCGTCGCGGACGGTGAGCTGGTCGAGGGCACGCTCGACCTGGCCTTCCGAGAGGGCGACGCCTGGACGGTGGTCGAGCTCAAGACGTCCCTCGGCACGGCCGAGGAGCGGGCCCAGGCGGAGGTCCAGCTCGACTGGTACGTCCGCGCGGTCGCCGTCGCCGCCGGAGCGTCGGCCTCGGGCGTGATCCTGATGGTCTGACCGGCGGCGGTCGGCGTCCCCGGTCCGCGCCCGCGCCGCCCGCTGGGGTCCATCCCCGCCTAAGATGCCCCGGTGCGACGCGTCGCCTTCCTGCTGCCCTTCGGCCTTCCGCGAGGATCCGTGAAAACCCACCTCCTGCTCGTCTTCCCCCTGCTGCTCGTCGCCACCGGCTGCGCCAAGAACGAGACCGGTGACTACCGCCTGGACGACGTCATCCTCTTCTCCGCCTCCTGCGCCGCCGGCACGGACAGCGCCCGGGGCCAGACGTGGACCGCCGCCATGGGCGCCGCCGTCCTCGAGGACATGGCCGTCAGCCGAGGCGGGGCGCTCTCCAGCCGGCCCAGCCAGGCCCGCTTCACCCGGGCCGACGGCACCATCTTGTTCGCCGACGTCGAAGAGGGCGCCGACCGCGTCTTCGGAGGCACCCGCAGCCTGGAGGCGACCACGATCCCCGACTCCCTGCTCGGCACCGACTTCTCCGCCCTGCTCGAGGCCGACGAGATCGGCTGCGAGTTCGACCTCGACACCCAGATCGACTTCGACTTCGGAGAGGACGGCTGGGATGTCGTGACCGGCTCCGTCGTCGTCACCGTCTCGGAGACCCAGGCGCTGACCGACGTGCGGTGCGAGCTCTCCACCTGCACCGCCGAGTGGACCTTCGCCGGCGTGCACCAGGGTGGCACCGGGGGCGACCGCGTCGGCGACGCGCCCGACGAGGAGTAGGCCCCGACCCCAAGCAGCTGAGCCCGCCCCAGAGAGTGGGGGCGGGCCCATGCAGGCGTTCGGGGGGCGAACCCCGTTCAGGTCGCTCGCGCTAGACCTCCTCTTCGCTTCGGGGGTTGAGGAGCGGGCTATCGGGCACGCAGGTCTGCCCCTGCTCCACTCCGTTGATGAAAAGGGTCGAGCAGCCGTCGCAGACGTCGTCGAAGACGGCCTTGACCTCGACCTGACCCAGGTCGTTGCCGAAGATGGCGGTCAGCTCGCCGCCGACGGCGTCGAAGCAGCCGGGCGCGGTCTCGACGTTGCTCGCGATGACCGTCCAGGTCAGCCCGGTGGCGCTCGTGAACTCGCCGGTGAAGGACATCAGCCGCGCGTCCTCGTCCGCCGGGGAGACCGACCAGCTGCCCTCGGCGTTGACCGACGTGGAGTAGTCCAGGGCCGACACGGTCAGGTTGGCGCTCAGGCCACCGCCCTCGGAGGTGTCGCCGTCGAGGCCGCCGGCCAGCGCGAGCGACCCGTCCATCGCCAGGAGGCCCTCGCGGTAGTCGTCGTAGCTGACCTGCACGTCGGCGGAGCCGGAGAGCATGTCGCGCAGCGCGTCGTGGGAGTCGAACTCGCCGCCGTCCTCGTAGCCGTCCGGGATGCCGTCGCCGTTCTCGTCGGTCCAGGCGTCGTCGCCGGCGCCCTCGTCCCAGGCCGCGTCGTCGGGCATCGGCTCGATGACGACCGACTGGATGACGTCGACCCGGCCCGACTGGCCGCCGCAGGCGGTGAAGTCGTAGGCGACCTCGCCTTCGCCGTCGATGGCGAGGTCGTCGACCAGGTCGATGCCGATGCAGCCGTCCTGGGTGATGGGGGTGCCGTCGGCGTAGGACTGCTGCACGACCGCGCTGTAGGCGCTGTAGTCGGAGGCGCGGGCCACGGCGAGGGCCACCGTGCCGGCGACCTCCATCGGGGCGTACGGGGCTTCGTTGCGGGCCGTCTCGAGGTCGGTGAGGTCGTCGACCGTGGAGCAGCCGGAGAAGACGAACACATAGCCACAGGCCACGAGGATGAGAGCGGAGGCAGCGAGGGACTCGAGGGAAGGCAGCAGGCGGGTCATCGGTCCTCCACGGGCCACGGAGCTGTTGCTCCGCTTGGCCGACCCGTGGAAGGTCTGGTGCAGGACCCTGCGTCCTGCGTCCCGTTCGGTAGCCCTTCAAACCATGCGCGCGGCGCAGAAGGTCAGGAGCTTTGCGGACCCGGCTTTCGCTCGGGGGTGCCCTTTCGCGGGGACGGCCTGTTCTCTCTGTGGTCCTTGTTATCGGATCGCCGCGGCCGGGCTTTAGGAGTTCTCCGAAAAAGTGCGGGTCGCCCGGCGAGGCGTCCGACCCGGCCACCCCCGGGTCGCGTCGGGGCCGGCTATATTGGCCGCCCGATGGCTGAAGAAGTCGTACCCAAGACCAACCACGGACCCGTCTCGCTGGTCGTCCCCGTCTACAACGAGGTCGAGAACCTGCGGGATCTCCAGCGTGAGGTGACCGAGGCGCTCGACCCCGCGGGGATCGAGTTCGAGGTCATCCTCGTCAACGACGGCTCGACCGACGGCACCACCCAGCTCCTCGACCAGATCCACGTCGAGGACCCCCGCTTCAAGGTGGTGCACTTCATCCACAACTACGGCCAGACCGCGGCGATGGCGGCCGGGATCAAGCACGCCAGCTTCGACGTCCTCATCTCGATGGACGCCGACCTGCAGAACGATCCCAAGGACATCCCGCGGCTCCTGCCGCTGCTGGACGACTACGACCTGATCTGCGGCTGGCGCAAGAAGCGCGAGGACGGCTGGTTCCTGCGCAAGCTGCCCAGCAAGATCGCCAACTGGCTGATCTCGCGCACCACCGGCGTGCACCTGCACGACTACGGCTGCACCCTCAAGGTCTACCGGCGGGAGTACCTCGAAGACATCCCCCTGTACGGGCAGATGCACCGCTTCATCCCGATCTACGTGACGTGGGCCGGCGCCCGCATGATCGAGGTGCCGGTCAACCACCGGGCGCGCACCAAGGGCGTCAGCAAGTACGGGATCTCGCGCACGTTCCGCGTGCTGCTCGACCTGACCACCACCGTCTTCTTGCGCGACTTCTACAGCAACCCGCTCTACTTCTTCGGCTACTACGGCTTCGCGTCCATCGGCGTCGGCTTCTTCTTCGCCGCCTGGGCGGTGCTGCTCAAGTACACGGACGGCACCTTCATCCACAAGAACCCGATGATCCACATCGCCGCGCTGGCGGTGCTGCTCGGGGTCAACGCGCTCTTCTTCGGCCTCCTCGCCGAGGTGATGATCCGGATGAACTTCGAGATCCAGAAGAAGGAGCCCTACCGCGTCCGGCAGGTCCGGGGCATGGAGCCGCGCACGCCGCTCATCGGCAAGTCGCAGACCCTCGACGAGACCGCCCCCGTACGCCGCATCGTCTGACAGTGACGTGACCATGGACGCTGACGTCTGCGTGGTCGGCGCCGGCGTCGTCGGGCTCGCGTGCGCCGCCGCCCTCGCCCGCTCCGGACGGGACGTCTGGATCCTCGAACGCCACGACGGCATCTGCGCCGAGACCAGCTCCCGCAACAGCGAGGTCGTGCACGCCGGCCTGTACTACGAGCCCGGCTCCAACAAGGCCCTCACGTGCGCGCGCGGGCGCGCCTTGCTGTACGCCCGGTGCGAGCGGCTCGGCATCCCCGCCCGCCGCACCGGCAAGGTCGTCGTCGCCGTCGAGGAGGACGAGCTCCCCCGGCTCGAGGCGATGGTCCCCCGGGCCGAGGCCAACGGCGCGACCGGCACCCGGATCGTCGCCGCCGCCGAGCTCGCCCGCCTGGAGCCCGGCACCCGGGGGCTCGCCGCCCTGTGGTCGCCCGACTCCGGGATCGTCGACTCCCACCGCTTCGCCGCTTCGCTGCGGGCCGAGGCGGAGGCCCACGGCGCCACCGCCGTCTTCCGGGCGGAGGTGGATGGAGTGGACGTCCTGCCCGACGGCTACGCGCTGCGGGTCGGCGAGGACGCGATCCGCTGTCGCTCCGTGGTCAACGCCGCCGGCCTCGGCCAGGCCCGTCTGTCCGCCGCCGTCGGGATCACGGACCACCCCCTTCGGCCGGTCAAGGGGACCTGGTTCGCCATCTCCGCGCGTCACCGCGGGCGGGTCCAGCGCCTCGTCTACCCGGTCCGCCGGCCGGGCAACGTCGGGCTGGGGATCCACGGCTGCATCGACGTGGGAGGCGGGCTCCGGCTGGGCCCCGACAGCGAGGACATCGCTGGTCCCCCCTTCGACCTGAACCCCGATCCGGGCAAGCACGCCCTCTTCTACGCCGCCGGGCGACGCCTCTTCCCCTGGCTGGAGGAGCGCGACCTCACCCCGGACATGGCCGGCGTGCGCGCCACGCCGACCGGAGCGGTGCGCGACTTCGTGATCGCCGAGGAGTCCGCTCGCGGTCTGCCGGGGTGGGTGACGCTGGCGGGGATCGAGTCGCCGGGCCTGACCGCCGCCATGGCGATCGCCGAGCGCGTCAGCGACTCGCTGAGCGCCGCCGCCTGAGGCCGACCGCGAGGAGCAGCAGCGCCAGGGCCGTCGACGGGGGCCCGTCGACCAGCGACGACTCGCAGTCGCAGCCCTCGGTGACCGGCGGGCCGGGCGCGGCGCTGTCGTCGTCGTCTGTGGCGTCGTCGTCGTCTGTGGCGTCGTCGTCGTCTGTGGCGTCGTCGTCGTCTGTGGCG
>CAYQEG010000245.1:0-11669 GCA_964416435.1 uncultured Rickettsiales bacterium | reverse complement strand
CTCGGACGCCCCGGTCTCACGGGGCTCGGGCTCCAATGCGCTCCAGGCTCCTAGCTCACTGTGCCAACCGGGTTATATGACTACGGATCCGACGGGCCCGCGGTCCGAGGTCCAGGAGCGACGAGGGCGCAGGGTCGCTCCCCTGGAACCGAGGAGCGACGCCGAGATCGGGCCGCGGGACCGAGGAGGCGTGGTCAGGAAACCCGGTTGGCTCAGTCAGGCGCCGGGGGCGGCCGCCTCGAGCCGGCGCTGCGCCGACGGGGTGCCGGCCAGGTCGACCCAGCGCCGCAGGACGGCGAGAGCGTCGATGCGCTCGTCGCCGGCCAGGGTCGGCAGGCGGCCGAGCAGCCACGTGACCGCCTTCGCGACCGCCTGTCGGTAGGGGCCGAGCACGTCGGTGTTGCCCGCGTCCAGCAGGAGGCCGAGGGCCTCGATCGTGGCCTCGGTCGGGCTCGCCGAGCCGCGGGGGGCGAACGACCCGTCCAGCTTCTGGCGGAGCACCAGGGCCGACAGCGGCTCCTCGTACTGCTCCGCGGGGGCCGAAGGGGCCTCGATCGACATCTCGGACAGCTCGAACGCGTCGATCCCGGCGGCGTCGTCGTCGCCCAGGAACCCGCCGCTCGCCGGAGTCCGGTCGAACACCCGCCCGATCGCCCGGCGCAGCCCCTTGGCCGACTCCTTCTTGCGCATCGCGCGGGGCTCCTGCATCGGCCGCGCCGGCGAGGGCTGCGGCGGACCCGCCGGCATGGACAGCATCGCGTGGCGCAGGATCGGCCCGCCGCCCGCTCGGGTCATCGTCGACCGATCCGCCGCGCCGTACATCGCCCACCCGTCCGGCGGCATCACCGGCACGACCATCGACTGTCCCTCGCCCCCGTCGCCCAGCTCCGTCGGGTCGACGACCACGAAGCCCGTCAGCGAGCAGAGGATCCCTTCGGCCAGCGAGGTGTCGAGCAGCGCCTTGCGGTCCCCCGCCTCCCGCCAGAGGGCCACCCGCCGCTCCAGGCGGGCCACCCGGGCCCGACCGTGAGCGCGGGCCACCGAGGCGCCGCCCTCCCGGGGGGCGCCGAGCTCGACCGTGCGCTCCGTGCCGTCGGGGCACGTCACCACGAAGCCCGACGGGGCCCCGGACGCCTCCCCCGTCACGATGACGGGGCGGCCCTGGTACAGGTCCGGGATCGGCGTCGGGAGGAGGCCGTCCGCCTCGACGCCCTCCAGCCGCGGGCTCGACAGCACCGGGCTGCCCACCGTGGCGAGGAACCGCGTCATGCGCTCGGCGATCGGATCGGACGGCGTCATCAACGCCGGCAGCCCGCCGGTCGTCGACGCCAGCTCCTCGAGGAACGACTCGTTCACCGCCGTGTCGATGCCGACGGCGAACACCCGGAGCGCCTGGTCGAGACCGGCGACCCAGCGCACGATCTGCGCCTCGTTGCCCACCTGTCCGTCGGTGACGAGCACCACGTGGCGCACCCGGCCGGACGCCGGCGCGTTGCGCAGCACGTCCTGCAGAGGCGCGAGGATCTCGGTGCCGCCCCGGGCCTGCAGCCCGGCGAGGAACCGGTCGGCCTCCTCCAGGGTCCGGTCCACCACCGCCTTGGGCTCGATCCACAGCTTGCGGTGCACGCTGTTGAACTCGACCACCTGGAGGGCGTCGCCGTCGTGCAGGCCCCTCAGGACCAGCCGGGCCGCCTCGATGGCGGCCGGCATCTTCGGCCCCATCATCGAGCCGGACGTGTCGACCACGAGCACGACCTCCCGGGCCACCCGGCCCGACTCGGACACGTCCGACGGCGGCACCAGGACCGCCGCGAAGCGGTCGCCGTGGGTCCAGACCGCGCCCTGAGCCGCGGCGCCGCCGACCCGCCAGCGGAGGATGAAGTCGCGGTTGGGCAGCTCGTCGCCGCGCGCCAGGCGCACCGTCACCCGGCCGTCCTCGAACGACGTCGCCGTCGCGTGCTGCGAACAGGCGAGGTCGCCGAGCGGCAGCCCGGCGAGGTCCATCGCCACCTCGATCGACAGGTCGTGGGCGGGCCGAACGCCGGGCAGCAGCCGCGGCGGCGTGATCCGGGAGGCGTCGGGCACCGCCGCAGTGTCCGGGTGGGTCCCGTCCCCGATCGGCGCCCCCTCCTGCTCCTCTCCCGGGATGTAGCGGTCCCCGAGCACCAGGGGGAACCGGAACACGAACCCTCCGTCGTCGAACGAGAGCACCTGGCTGTAGGTCAGCTCGACGCGAACCTCCTCGCCGGGCTGGATGTTGGCGACCCGGGTCGTGAACACGTCTGCGCGCTCGGACGTCAGGAGGGACGCCCGCTTGCCCGCCTCCCGCGCGGCCTCGTACTGCCGCTCCGCCGAGCCCCGCTCCTGCAGGTCCGCCGTCAGTCGACGCTCCCCCACCACGAAGGTCAGCTCGGCGACCGCCGCCTCGGGGGGCAGCGGGAAGATGTAGACGCACTCCAGCGGCACGGCGCGGTCGTTGGCGAAGGTCTGGGTCACGGTCACGGAGGCGCAGGGACCGCTCAGCCCGGCCTGGACGGCGGTGCCGCGCAGCGGGAGCACGACCTCCTCGCCGTCGGCCTCCCCGACGATGCGCCCCGCGCCCACGCCGGCGTCGTCGCCGGGGCCGTGCAGCTCGGTGTAGAGGGTCTCGGGGAGGGGGCGGATGGCGATCGCGGTCATGGCTTCTCCTGGTTCGACGGCACGGAAGGTGAGGGGGTTCCCGACACGACGCCCCGCAGCGCTCGCTGGAGCGCGGCGGCCAGCCGGTCGGGGTCGAGGGTCGCCAGCGCGCCGGCGTCGAGCCGGACGTGGACCCCGGGCGCGAGGTCGATCTCCAGCCCCCACCGCGCCCCCGCCGGCGTGGGCGACGCCGCCGAGGTGGGGGGCGCCGGCGCGAACCTGCGCGCAGGCAGGTGGGCGGCGAGCTCTTCGTCCGAGCGCCCGAGCAGGGCCCGCTGCACGTCCGGGAGGCCGTGGCCGCGAGCCTGCAGCGCCTTGATGGCGAGCAGCTGCAGCGCGTGGCGTCGGCCGTACAGCGCGGCGTTGCCCCGGTACCCGAGGGGGCGGTCCACGAGGCCGAGGCCGACGTAGTACCGCACCGCCCGAGCGTCCGGATGCCGCGCCGCGCGTCCGTCGGTGGGCACCACGCCCATCGCGTCCAGCGTCTGCGCGACGACGTCGACCAGCTGGCGCAGGCTCAGCTCTTCGGGGAGGTCGGCGGGGTGCACTCGTTCGCTCATGCTGGATCTCTAATTACTGTCAGTAATACTGTCAACAGTAATTTTGCCGGTAGACTCCGCTTCACCCCCCGTGGCCCTGAAACGACTCCGCTCCTTCCTCCTGTCGACGCCGTGGCCGGTGACCTTCGGCCTGCTCGTGCCGTTGCAGCTCCTGCTCGCGTGGACGCAGTACAAGGGCCTGTCGATGGGGGTGCTGTCCCGCGGCGTCATGGAGCTGTGGGTGCACGGCCGCCAGCCGACCCTGGCGTGGGTGCCGTTCATTCACCCCCCCGGCTACTCGCTGTTCATGAACGTGGTCGACACCACGTCCGCGGCCCTCGACGTCGACCCCGCCGCCCACGTCCTGGTGCACGGCTGGCTCTGTCACGCCGCGGTCGTCGTGCTGGTCGCCTGGGCGATGAACCGCTGGCTCGACGCCCGCGCCGCCCTCGTCGCGGCCGCCCTGGTCGCCCTGAGCCCCAACGGCCTGCGCCCCTTCGAGCACTACCCGCTGGCGACGCTGCTCTCGACGGGGGCGCTGCTCGCGTGCGTCGAGCTGGCCCGGCGGGGCGACAAGCGCTCGATGTGGATCGCCATCGTCGCGGTCTGGATCGCGACCGACCTGCACCTCTCCACCTGGTTCGCCATCGGCGGCACCATGGCCCTCGTGTTCGCCACGATGGCGGAGCGCCGCAAGGTCGCCTTCGTCGCGTCAGCCGCGATGATCGGCGGCTTCCTGCTGACCACCATCCCCGGGCTGTGGCGCGTGCTCGCGATGGGCGCGGGGGACGACCCGGAGCGCACCGTCGGCACGATGACGGTCGAGTGGACCAACCCGGCGCTGCTCGCGTTGCTGGTCGTCTGGTTCGTGCCTTGGCTCTTCAAGCGCGCCCCCGAAGCGGCCGCCCTGGCGTGCGGGATCGCCGCGTTCAGCGCCGTCACGCTGGAGCTGCAGCGCATGCAGGTGGCCGACGGCCAGCCCTACCCCTACTCACTGCACTACTTCGAGCTGGTCGACCCGGCCCTCGCCGTCTGCGCGGCCTGGGCGCTGCACCTCGTCGCGACCGGCGGGGAGCCGGGGCGCCTGCGGCGCTGGGGGGCGGCGCTGGCGGCCCTGGGGCTGATCGCGTCCCAGGGCTGGTTCCTGCTGCAGGGCCAGGGCTGGGTGTTCCTGAACAAGTTCTGGTTCTGGGCGATCCTCTGGCCGTTCGGCGGCTGAGCGAGCCCCGCAGACCTCGGGTCAGCGCAGCTGCGTCAGCTCGGTCTGCCCTTCGACCAGCTTCCAGGCGGCGTTCGTAGGCACGTCCTCGAACGTGTCGACCCGGCCCGACGGCCACCGGACCTCCACCGACTCCGCCGTCTCGTGCTCCGCCATGCCGACGTGCACCGTCTTCCAGCGCGAGCTCGACAGCGACGTGGAGCCGGCGAAGACCTCCTCCCGCTGGGTGATGCCCCCGGCGGTCACCCGGATCACCGCGCCGACGGCGTCCCGGTTCGACTCCGTCCCCTCCAGCTCGATCTGCAGCCACCGGTTCCCCCACACGCAGTGGTTCCGGTAGAGCCGCGGCGGGCCGTTCCAATAGGCGACCGCGAGGTCGAGGCAGCCGTCCAGGTCGAAGTCGAGGACCGCCGCGCCGTTGCCCCAGTCCGTCGTGCCGACGCCGCCGTCCTCGACCAGCTCGAAGCGCTCGCCCTCCTCGTTCATGAGGATGACGTCCTCCTCCGCCTTGAAGTCGCGGCCGAAGGGCACGAACAGGTCGGGCCACATGTCGTTGTCGATGTCGATGAACTCGACGCCCCAGCTGGAGATCCGGCCCGGCGCCGCGGCCCACGCGTCGGTCGAGATCGAGACGTCCACGAAGGACAGGTCGCCGTGGTTGCGGAGCATCGTCTCCGCCACCTGGATCTCGTCGTTCTCGGGGTTGTAGATGGCGCCGTTGGACGTGTAGAGGTCCTGCCAGCCGTCCCGGTCGAAGTCCCCGATGGCGAGCCCCATCCCCGCGTTCTCCAGCAGGCAGCCGCACTCGTCGCCCATCGGCGTCAGCGCCCACTCTCCGTCGACCGTGTCGTTGCGGAGCAGCTGGTTGCTCACGATGAACCCGAAGTCGTTGACGATGTACAGGTCCGGATCGCCGTCCTGGTCCAGGTCCGACCAGCCGCCGATGAAGCCGTAGCCGACCCGGTACTCCTCGGGCACCAGGTCGCTGACGTCGACGAACGTGCCGTCGTCGTTGCGCAGGATCCGGTCCGGCGACGCGGGCCCCTCGGGCGGCCCCTCGGTCTGCTCGGTCGCCCCGCCGGTCTTGTACATGTCGAGGTCGCCGTCGTTGTCCACGTCGGCCAGCGAGATCCCCTGGCTGAACGTCGTCATGCCGCCGGCGTCCACGCCGGAGTCGAGGCGGTCTTCGAAGCGGTCCTCGCCGTCGTGCACGAACAGCCGCTCGGGCCCGTTGAACGTGCCGACGAACAGGTCCGGGTCGCCGTCGTTGTCGTAGTCGGCGAACGCCGCCCCGAACTTGCTCCCCGGGTGGTCGTGGCCCAGCCCCCACGAGTTCGTCCGGTCGACGAACGTGCCGTCCCCCTGGTTCAGGAACAGCAGCGACCCGTCGGCGCTGGGGTAGTACAGGTCGGGGTAGCCGTCGAAGTTGACGTCGGCGGCGGCGACCCCGAAGCCGACCCCCGGGCCCTCGATCCCGGCCGCCTCTGACACGTCCTCGAACAGGGTGCCGCCGGCCGTCGCGTCGTCGTCGTCGTCGCTGGCGTCGTCGTCGTCGGTCGAGTCGTCGTCGTCGGTCGAGTCGTCGTCGTCGGCCGCGTCGTCGTCGTCGGGCGCGACGTCGTCGTCGTCCGGCGGAGTGCAGGAGGCGAGCAGGAGGGCGACGAGGCCTGTGATCAGGAGACGGGGCACGAGCCCATGCTGGAGTCCGGATCCAGCGCTGTCAAACGAAGGCCGATCAGTGCCCGGCGAGCCGATAGCCGCCAGCCACGTCGATGTTGACCCCCGTCACGTAGCTCGCGTCGAGGAGGTAGTGGAGCGCGGCGGCGACGTCCTCGAGGGTGCCGGCGCGGGCGAGCGGGATGGCGCGGGGCAGGTCGTCCGGCAGGTCGACGGAGTTCTCCAGCTGGCCCGGTGAGATCATGTTGCAGCGCACGGTCGGGGCGAACGCCTCGGCCATCGACTTCGTCAGCACCAGCAGCCCCGTCTTGCTCACCTGGTACGGCGTAGCCCAGGAGTTGGCGACCAGGGCGTCGACGCCGGCGTAGCCGATGTTGACGATCTGGCCCCGGGTGCGTTCGAGCAGCGGGCGCGCGTGGTAGCTGCAGTAGAAGGCGCCGCTGAGGTTGGTCTGGATGCACTCGTCCCAGTCCTCGGGGGTGACGTGGCGCAGGTGCTCCGGCTCGTAGTTGCCGACGTTGTTGATCAGCAGGTCCAGCCGCCCCTCGTCGCGCTCGACCGACGCGAACATCGCGGCCACGTCGACCTTGTCGCCGACGTCGGCGCGCACGATGCGGGCGTAGCGGCCGACGCTCGCGATGGCGGTGGCGAGATCGTTCGCCTGCTTCTCGCTGGAGCGGTAGTTGATCACCACCCCGAACCCGGCGCGGGACAGCGACATCGCCAGGTGCTTGCCCAGCCGGCGCGCCCCGCCGGTGATCAGCGCGACCCGCGCCAGGGACTCGTCGACCGCGGTACGTTCGAGGGGCACGTCATCGCCTCCGCTCGACGCGGACGAAGGAGCAGGCGGCGGCGGGCACCGCCGCGGGCTTGCGGATCTCGATCCGCACCGCGGTCGCGTCCCGGTCCTGCTCCAGCAGGAGGGCGGCCCCCTCCTCCGCGAACGTCTCGATCAGCTGGTACTGCCGACCGCGCGCCAGCCCGGTCAGCGCGGCGGCGATGTGGTCGTAGTCGGCGGTGTCCGACACGTGCTCGGACGCCACCGCCGCCGCGAAGTCGCGGTCGACCTCGACGTCGAGGAACAGGGACTGCTCGCCCGTCCGCTCGTGCGGGTAGATGCCGACGATGCACTCGATGTGCAGGTCCTTGAGGCCGACCGTGCCGATCACGCCGTCGCCTCCGCCGGCGCCTGCTCGCCGAGGAACCGCTTCACCGCGAAGACGCCCAGGTAGATGAGCGGGGTGTCGAGCGCGGCGATGATGAGCTTGTAGACGTAGATCGTCGCCATGATCCCGACGCCCGTGGCGAAGTCCATCTTGAAGCCGATGTAGAAGAGGATCGAGTTGACGATCGCCGTGTCGACGAGCTGGCTGATCCAGGTCGAGCCGTTGTTCCGCAGCCACAGGTGCTTGCCGTCGGTCTTCTTCTTCCACCAGTGGAACATGAAGTTGTCCGTCAGCTGGGCGCACAGGTAGGCGGTCATCGAGCCGAACACCAGCAGCGGGCCCAGCCCGAACACCGACCGGAACGCGGTCTGGTACTCGTCGGGCGAGCCGTAGATCGGCGGCTTGCCCGCCGACCAGTACTCGTGGGGCGCGACGTGTAGCGCGATCTGCACGATCGCGAGCATCAACAGGCTCATCACGAAGCCGATGATCACCATGAAGTCGGCGCGCTTCTTCCCGTAGATCTCCGAGACGATGTCCGTGATCAGGAAGGTCACCGGGTAGGTGATGATGCCCGTCGTCAGCGCGAACTCGGGCTTGAACGGCGCCTGGAACAGCTTGATGCCGATGATGTTGGTCAGCACCAGCACCGTGACGAAGGCGGCCGCGAGCACCAGGTAGGTGCGCTCGTACCGGCTGTACCGGACCTCGTCGACGTGGAGGTCCGCGCGGAAGTAGGTCTGGGGGTCGGTCACGGAGGCCGACTATAGCGTCAGCGCGCCTCTCGGCGACCGGGGCGGGGACCGCGCCACGGCCACAGCGCCGCCGCCCCCAGCAGGCCCAGGAGGCTCAGCGCCAGGCCCGCCCCGCGACCCGGGGGTCTCCACCGACAGATCGTCGTCGCCCCCTCCCCGGCGGCGGCCTGGAACGCGAGTCGGCCCTCGACCGCCCGGGCCGGCGCCCCGCCGCACGTCCAGCCGGCCCAGGCGTTCTGGTTCAGCACGACGGTGGTCGGGCGGCTCAGCGAGTGGCCGGTCACCAGCTCGTTGGGCAGCCACTCGATGACGGCCGCCGTGCCCGCGCCCGCGTCGACGAGCCGGACCTCGCCCGAGTACGTCGGCTCCGGCTTCAGCGCGCCGTCCGGCTCCACCCAGACCGACGGCGTCGCCGCGACCTCGATGGGGATGTCCTCGGGCACGTACACGGTCGGCACGCCGCGCCGCACGTTGCCGTACTTGCGGAGGTTCACCGCGCCGCCCCGCGCCGCCGACCGGCCCCGCAGGCCCTCGGACTGCCAGCGCGGCTGCGGGGGCAGCTCCTCGGCCGCGTAGGCGAACGCGGTGACGTACAGGGCGCGGCCGTCGAGCGACGCCGGCAGGCAGAGCAGCACCGCGACGGCGGCGGCGACCCACCGCCCGCGGTCCGACAGCTCCGCCGCGAGCACCGCGAACCCGACCCCCGCGAGGAGCTGAATCGACAACAACACCGGGTAGTTGAAGTACCGAAGCGGGCCGCGCATGGAGCCGAACAGGGGGAGCGTGTGGAGCGCCCGGAAGCCGTCGATCGGGGCCCACGGTCCGAAGCTCAGCCACAGGAACACCGCGCCCGCGACGAGCCACGGCATCGCCGCGTGTCGCCGCCCCTCACGCAGCACCGCGGCGACGCCGACGGGAGCGAGGAGCAGCGCCCCCAGGCCCGGCAGCAGCGTCATGTACTCCTGCACTCGCGGGCCGCCGTCCCGGTCGTACAGCGGCACCTGGGGCACCCGGTGGAACAGGGCGTAGAGCAGCTGGTCGAAGTTGCGGTACCAGGCGTCCGGGTGGGTCGGGTAGATACGCGCCTCGCGGAAGTCGCCCCGCCCGAGCAGGTCGAGCATCGGCACGAACTTGACGCCCCCGAGCAGGCCCGCGAGCAGCAGCAGCGCGGCTCCGCCGAGGAGCACCGGTCGGTCGAACGCCTCCCCCCGGAGTCGTCGCTGGACGCCGTCGCACAGGGCGAGGGTCGCCATCAGCAGCACGAGCACCGGCAGGGCGAGCTGGAGCTGGATCGCCAGGGCCCACAGGAGCACCGCGCCGATCGTCCAGCGTCGACGCCGCTGACGCCGCTCCCCGGGCATCAGCCAGAGCGCCAGGACCATCGGCCAGGCGGCCATCAGGCAGGACTCGTAGAAGCCGACGGCGACCCGCGACGGGAGCCACCCCGACCAGGCGTACGCGATCGCCCCGACCGCCGCGGCCGTCGGCCCCACCCCGATCACCCGCCGCAGGAGCAGGAACACCCCCAGCGCCCCGAGCAGCGCCACGAGGCCGATGTTGAGCTTCATGCCGAGGGTCTCGCCGAACACCAGGGACGACAGGATCATCGGCCCCGCCGAGCCGTCGGACGGGTGGGCGACCTGGGGCGTGCCGCCGGCGAGCAGCGGGTTCCACCAGGGGAGCCGGCCGTGGTCGAGGATCGACTGGCGGGCGTAGAAGTCGAGCTTGGCGACCTCGAGCCAGTCGTGGCTGCGGTAGGTGTCGGTGCCGACGATCGCCTCGGTCGCGAAGCCGGGTCGGTACAGCGGCGCCACCTGCCAGAGCACCGCCGCGATGACCGCCACGACCGCCCAGGTCTCGACGCGTCCGGCGGAGCGGCGTCCCGCGGTCACTCCTTGCGCTCCATGAGCGTGGCGCCGGGCAGCACCTCGACCACGCGGTAGCGATCGCGGAGGTACTCGTCGAGCAGCGGCACCAACCGGTCCTGGGGGATGTGGTCGATCGGGAACGTGTCCGACGAGCGGAAGAGCCAGCGCGGCCGCGTCTCGTCCAGCTCGGCGATCGCCTGGCGCTGCATCGCCGGAGTGGCCGCGTCGTACGCCCACAGGTACCGGGTGGGGAGCGGCCGCCGGGTCAGGAACCAGTAGGTCGCCTCGGACGGGTAGAACCAGACGCCGTCCTCCACCGGCAGGTCCGCCGCCCGCCGCACCACGGAGTCGACCTGGCGGGCGACCCGGGGCAGCAGGTCCATGCGGCCGGTCCGCCCGATGTCGACCGACACCGGCACGAGGGGGTTGGCGACTCCGGCCGCCACGGCGAGCCGCTCTTCCTCGGCGTCGGGGAAGCTGACCCGCTCCTCCGGGCCCTGGGCCGCGAGGAGCAGCACCGCGATGGCCGCGAACGACGGCACGATCGGCTTGAGCTCCCGGGCCGAGCGCTCCCACGCCGACGCCAGGATCAGGGCGGCGATGAGGAGCACCGGGGCCGCCCCGTAGAACCACAGGTGGTAGAGGTCCGACCGGCCCAGCGCGGCGCGGTACAGGATCGCCGCGGGCGCGGCCGCCACGAGCACCGCGCCGGCCCGCGTCGGCAGCCCGCCCCGGCGCGGCGCGCAGACCCCCGTCGCCAGCCCGGCCCAGATCACCAGCGGAGGCACGACCGCCCAGGCCCACGTCGCCGGGTCCTCGGGCGGGTAGGCGCCGAGCGCGCCGCTGCTGTCCTCGAACAGGCCGAGCGGATCGGGGTAGGGCAGCGCCTGGTAGCCCTGAGACGGCAGCGTGAGCATGCGACGACCGTTGTCGAGCAGCCCGGCGAGGGAGCCGGACAGGGCCATCGGCAGCAGGACCGCGACGGACCCGACCGCGAAGCCGACCGCGATCCGAATGGCGTCGCGGGTCGCCGGTCGCACGATCGCGATCGCCACGACGAGGCCGACGGCCGCCGCGGGCCCGATCTCGAACGAGGTCGCCGCGGCGAGGGGCAGGCTCACCCCCGCCCAGGTCCAGCCGCTGGGGCGGGGGAGCCGACGACGTCGGCGCGATGGCGCGTCGTCCTCCCCGGAGTCCGGCTCACCGTCCCCCTCCGCCGCGTCGGCGGCCGCCCCCGGCCCCGCCGCCGCCGCGGCGGGGGGGGGGGGGGGGGCCCACCCGCCGGGGCAGCCGCGGTCGACGGCGCAGTCGAGCAGCCCGAGGGCCTGGTCCAGCGAACCCTCGTCCAGGTGCCGTCCGATGCAATCGTCCACGCACGGGTCGTCGTCGGCGCCGCAGGTGCCGAGGCACCAGAGGAAGGCCTGGCACGCCCCGCCGCACGACATCATCTCGGCGCCGCAGCGGGACACGACGCATTCCCGGTCGGGAGTCCACGGCGCCGGCTCGCAAAGGCAGCTGCCCTCGCCGGCCCCGCCCTCGTCGCAGCCCGCGTGGTCGGCGAAGCCGGCCTCCCGGCACGCGCGCCGCGAGCAGGTGATCTGCGCCAGCTGCCTCGTGCCGTCGCAGTAGTTGAGCGTGTCACCGTCGCAGTAGTCGTCGGCCGGACCGCGGCACCGGACTCGGCAGAGACAGACCGGCGCGCCGTCCTCGCCGGCGCCGCACCCGAGCGGATCGCCGTAGCCCGCCTCTCGGCAGGAGTCCCGGTC
>CAYQEG010000244.1:4904-11677 GCA_964416435.1 uncultured Rickettsiales bacterium | reverse complement strand
TTCGAACCTGCGACCAACGGGTTCGAAGCCCGGTACTCTATCCAGCTGAGCTACGGGCGCGCAGCGGCCGCGAAAGCTAGTCCCGGGACCGGGACGTGTCAAGACAAGGAAGTTGGGGTGAGTGAGGGGATTTGAACCCCCGACCTCCAGGGCCACAACCTGGCGCTCTAACCTACTGAGCTACACCCACCGTGATTCAAAGAGCTCCGACGAAGCGCCCGTGGCACGCCAGGCAGGACTCGAACCTGCGACCACCGGCTTAGAAGGCCGGTGCTCTATCCAACTGAGCTACTGGCGCTTCGTCAGGGGACGCCCCTTTAGCTCACCCGAGCCAGGGGTGGCAAGTAGAGGGTGGGTGTAGCCGCCGCATTCGGCGGTCAGGCGGCCTTGGTCTTCGCCTCGGCGATCAGCGCGTCGAGGCGCTTCTCGTTCTGGACTCCCGCGGCGCCGAGGATCGGCTCACCGCCGATGAACACCGCCAGGGTGGGCACCGAGCGGATGCCGTAGGAGCCGGCCGTCTTGGGCGCCTGGTCGACGTCGACTCCGACGACCTTGACGTCGGGGTTGGCGGCGGCCCAGCGGTGCAGGATCGGCTCCTGGGTGCGGCAGGGCCCGCACCAGGTGGCGCTGAAGTCGACGAGCACGGGCCCTTCGGCTCCGAGCACCTGGTCAGCAAAGTCGTTGTCGGTCACGTGGGTGACGTGGTCGGTCATGTCGGTTCTCCGTTCCAGCCTTCATCGGCTCTGCCCCCTAGAGGCGGTAGCGGCGAGGACTGTTACACCTCATAGTCATGAGCCCGATGGAAGCAAACCCTCCGCTCTGTGACTCCGAGGAGCTCGTCGACCTGCTGAAGCGGGGCGACATCGAGGTGCTCGATCGCGTGACGCGGTGCTATGGCACCCGCTTGATGTCGGCGGCCCGACGGTATTGCCGAACCGAGGAAGAGGCCCGGGACGCGGTGCAGGACGCGGCGATGGGAGCCTGGAAGTACGGGGAGGGGTTCCGCGGCGAGGGCAAGGTCGACCGCTGGCTGGTGCGGCTGGTCGCCAGCGCCTGCAGCCGGATGCGGCGCGGGATGAAGAACGACCCCAAGCTGCACGTCTCCGAGACGGAGCTGATGGCCGCCGACGAGGATCCCGAGCGACTCGCCCGGCGGGCCGAGCTGGCGGAGGCGTTGGCCGAGGCCCTGTTGGAGCTGGACGCGCGCGACCGGGCGATCCTCCTGCTCGCCGACGCGCAGGGCTACAAGGGGCCGGAGATCGCAAAGGCGCTGGGCATGTCGCACGCCAACGTGCGCGCCCGGCTGAGCCGCACCCATCGGAAGCTGCGCGACCGGCTGGCGAAGGTGGGCATCGAGCAGCCGACGGGCTGACTACTCCAGGTCGTCACCGCGTTCTTCGAGCGCGATCCCGCCCGCCCGTACGATGGCCTCCAGCTCCGCGATCCGCGCCAGCTGGCCGGCCTCCCCGATCTGCGCCGCCTCGAGCGCGAGCCGGATGTCGACCAGCTCGTCCTCCAGGGCCATGGCCCGGCGGCGCACGTCCCGGACCTCGCCGCGGAGCTGCTCGAGGTGGCCCTGGTAGGCCACCTCGGCGGCGGCGGCGTGGTCGGGCGGGACGGCGGACCAGGCGACCTGCACCGCCTCCAGCCACTCGGTCTCGAGCGGCGCCAGCCGCTCCCGGGCCAGTCGGTCGATGCGCCGGGCCCGGGTGACGTCACGCGTCGCCTTGCCGACGGCGAGATCGAACTCGAGCGCCGGCGGGCGCGACTGCCGGACGGCGCGCACCTTCGCCCGCCAGAGCTCCGCCCGGTGCAGCGCGACCCAGGTCTCGCCCTGGTCGACACGATGCTGGCGCCAGCGGATCTCGGCCTCCGCGGCGACGAGCTGGAGGCTGCGCCAGTCGAAGACGCCCCGGGCGTGCATGCCGCCGACCACCGCGACCTCCCGAGCTCCTTCGTCCCGCTGCGCCACGGCGGCGTTGACGCTCTCCTCGACGGCGCGCACCTCAGCGCGGGCGGCGTCCAGGCGGTACTGCGCGGCCTTCTCGCGGAGCCTGGCGGCGGCGAGCTCGCCCCGGCGGTTGAAGAGCTCGTCCTCCGCATGACGCAGGGCATCGCCGGCCCGGTCGACCTCCGCCCGGTCGCTGGGGGACAGCCCGATGAGCGCGGCGTCGATGTCCGCGGCGCTCGGGGCGGCGAGGGCGGAGCCGGCCGACGCGGCCAGGGCCAGGCCGAGCAGGACAGCGAGGAAGGGTCGGAACCGGGACACCATGACGCACCTCCGTGGGACTGACCCGGAGGTTCGCAATCGGCGTGCCAGGGCCTGGACGGACCGCCCGTCGTCGTTCAGCGCGCGACGACCGGGGCCCGGCTTGTGCAGATCTCCACAGGCGGTGGGCAGGAGCGCCCGGGCCTACTCGAGCAGGTGGATGCCCTTCTCCTCGCAGATCTCGCGCAGCTGGGCGGGCCAGATGGTCACCGAGCACTCGCCCAGCGCCGCCTTGCGCAGGAGGTACTGGTAGGTGCGGGACTGACCGATGCCGCCGCCGATGGACTGCGGGATGAGGTCGTTCATGATCATCTGGTGGTAGGGCATCTGCAGGAAGTGCTGCTGCCCGGTCTCTGCCAGCTGCTGGACCAGCGTCTCCTTCGTCACCCGGATGCCCATGCTGCTCAGCTCGTGGCGGCGCTTCGTGATGGGGTTCCACATCAGGATGTCGCCGTTGAGGCCGTAGTACTGGTCGCCGTCGGGGCCCTGGATCGTCGGGGTGATCCAGTCGTCGTAGTCAGCCGCCCGCATCTCGTGAGGGTAGCCGTCCTTGAGCACCGCTCCGATGCCGATGATGAACACGCCCGGGAACTCCTGCACGATCAGCGTCTCCCGCTGCTTCCGGGGCAGGTCGGGGTACTTCGCGAGGATCTCCTCCGCGTGCAGGAAGACGAGCTCCTCGGGGATCGGCGCGCTCTTCTCGGCCAGCGCCTTGAACTCGCGCCGCAGCATCTGGTCGGTGCTCACGAACACCCGCCAGATCGCTCGCACGGTCTCCTTGAGGTAGTCCAGGTTGCGGTCGTCGTCCGAGATGACCTTCTCCCAGTCCCACTGGTCGACGTAGGAGCTGTGGTCGTGGTCCAGGAAGTAGTCCTTCCGAACCGCTCGCATGTCCGTGTAGACGCCCTCGTGCAGGTCGCACTCGAACTGCTTGAGCGCGAAGCGCTTCCACTTCGTCGCCGCCTGCACCACCTGCGCCTCGATCCGCTTGTCGAGGCCCAGCCCCGCGGCGAAGTCGATCGGCGTCCGCGAGCCGTCACGATCCAGGTAGTCGTTCATCCCGCTCGCCTTGTCGACGATCAGCGGGCACTCCACCCGGAACAGCCCGAGCTCCCGGCAGAGCCCCTCCTCGAAGTGCAGCTTCAGAGCCTGGAGCGCCTTCTGCGTGTCCTTCGCGTCGAGGATCGGGTCGTAGTTGCTCGGCAGGGCGGCCGAGACCTGCTCGTAGGTCCCGATGCCGGGGCCCGCCAGATCGGCTTGCTTGGCGTTGCTCATGTGGGATCTCCCGACCGCGACCCCAGGTGCGGGGTCGCCGGTTCGCGATCCTCATATCGCCGGCCACACAGGCCGACAATCCGCGATCCGGGTCAGCCGCCGAGCAACCCGTCCCAGAAGTCGCACTTGTCCGTGCGCACGCCGACGCCGGCGCCGATCGTCGCCCCGATCTCCAGGTAGGGGTCGCTGTCCGGCGCGTACACGGGCCACGCGATCCCGCTGTCCGCGCCCGGGTCGCCCGACGCCGCGAGCGACGCCCACAGCGCTCCCATCGCCTCCTCCACCTCGTAGTCCGACGCGCTCGGCGTGTACTGCCCCGTCGCCTCGATCGCGTCGATCCCCTGGAACACGTAGACCAACTCCAGGCCGTGCCACGAGCCGTACAGCTCCCCCGACGCCCCCGTCGGGACCTGCGTGAAGAAGTAGCGCCACACCGACGACGCCTTGTGCTCGGCCGCCGCCGCCGCGATCCGCCGGGCCGGACAGACGAACTGGCTGTCCGTCGTCACCGCGATCCAGGCCCAGCGCGGGCTGTCGTAGTCCGACGCCGGGTACTCCGCGAGCACCTCCGCCCCCAGGGTCGGCCCCACCGTCGCGGTCACCAGCGCGATGTACTGCGCCTCGGTGAGCACGGGGACCCACTGGGACGTCTCGTCCGCGTTGGCGCCAACCACGAACGGCACGTCCTGGTGCTCGCCCGCCAGCAGCGTCGCGTAGGGCGAGGCGGGCAGCACCTCGCCGTCGATGTTGCTGTCGAACGCCGAGCCGACGACCCCTCCCTCGTCGATCGGCCCGTCGCCGTTGAGCGCCACCAGCACCTCCACCGGCAGCCCCCTCAGGCAGTCCGGAACGTCGTCGGCCAGACCGCAGCCGGCCACCGTCGCGTGCTGCTCGCCCGCCTCCTGCGCCGCCTCCGCCGTCGGTGAGCCGCACCCCCCGCTCTGCATCAGGCCCGCCGAGAACAGCCCCTCGGCCAGCGGCGAGGTCATCAGCGAGCAGGTGTCCTTGGCGCCGGCCGACTCCCCGAACAGCAACACCCGCTCCGGATCGCCGCCGAACGCCTCGATGTTGTCCTGCACCCAGGTCAGCGCGAGCAGCTGGTCCCGCAGCCCGTAGTTGCCCGAGCTGCCCGCCGCCGACTCCGCCGCGAGGTCGGGGTGAGCCAGGAAGCCCAGCGCGCCGAGCCGGTAGTTGATCGTCACCACGACCACGCCCTGCCGAGCGGCCAGCTGCGCCCCGTCGTACAGCCGCACGTCACCGATGGTCTGGATGGAGGAGGCCCCCTGCACGTTGCCCCCGCCGTGCATGAAGAACAGCACCGGCAGCCGGTCTGTCGGCTCCGGCAGCACCGCCGGCGTCCAGACGTTGAGATGCAGGCAATCCTCCTCGCCCACCACGAGCGCCGCGGCGTCGTACTGCGGGCACATCGGGCCCCAGTCCTCGGCCACCCGGAGCGTCTCGACGCAGCCCGCCGGCTCGGTTGGCCGGAACCTCAGGTCGCCGGTCGGCGGCGTCGCATACGGGATTCCCCTGAAGCCGATAACCCCACCCTCCAGCACCCCCTCGAAGACTCCCCCATTCGTGCGCGCGCGCGCCAGGCCCAGTTCGACGTCGGCGCCGCAGTCCGTCGAGTCGTCGTCGTCGTCGTCGACCGCCGCGTCGTCGTCATCGGCGACCGCCGAGTCGTCGTCGTCGTCGACCGCCGCGTCGTCGTCGTCGATCGCCGAGTCGTCGTCGTCCGGCTGGGGACAGGCGATCGTCAGGGACAGCAGGAGACACAGGGGGTACGTCGAACGCATAGCCCAGGAGACCCGCCAGCCGGCGTTGATGCAAACCGGATGTCACAGTCCACAGAGCTGGCGGCTCTTTCGGGCGAAGGAGAACCCAGGATGGGAACTGTCAACAGCACGATCCACTGGCAAGGCGACATGGCGTTCGACGCGGTCGCTGACGGCTTCAACCTCACCATCGACGCGTCGGACGAGGCCGGCGGCACGGGCCTCGGCCCGCGCCCCAAGACGCTCGTCATGACGGCGTTGGCGGGCTGCACCGCGATGGACGTCATCTCGGTCCTGCGCAAGATGCGGGTCGAGCCGGCGAGCTTCCAGGTCAGCGCTTCGGGGCACACCCAGGAGGTGCACCCCAAGAAGTTCATCGCCGGGCGGCTCACCTACCGCTTCGAGGGTGACGACCTGCCGCTGGACAAGCTGCGCAAGGCGGTCACGCTCAGCAGGGAGCGGTACTGCATGGTCTCGGCGACCCTGGAGGCGGGGCTCGACATCGACGCCGAGCTCGTCGTCAACGGCGAGGTCGTCCCGCTGTACGACAAGGCGGCGTAGCCCAGCCACCCGCTACCGGGGCAGCAGGATCCGGAAGGTCGAGCCCACCCCGAGCTCGCTCCGCACGGAGATCGTCCCCCCGTGCAGCTCGATCAGGCGACGACAGATCGCCAGCCCCAACCCGGAGCTGGTCTCGCCGCCAGTAGCCGCGGTGCTCGACTTCGCGAACTCGCCGAACACGCCGCCGACCTCGTCGGGGGGGATGCCCTGCCCCTGGTCACGGACCGTGATCTCGAGACCATCGTCCGCACTCCGCGCCGCGAGGCACACCTGCGTGCCGCCGTGCGAGAACTTGAACGCGTTCGACAGCAGGTTGTCGACCACCTGCTCGACGCGCTGCGGGTCGAACCGCCACCGCTCCACGTCGGCGTCCTGCTCGATCAGCAGCTCGATGCCCTTGTTCGACGCGAGGGGGCGATTCAACGAACAGACCCGCGCCAGGAACGCCGCCAGGTCCACCTCCTCCAGCTGCAGCTCGATCGAGCCGCGCTCGATGGCGGCCAGGTCGAGCAGGTCCTCGACGAAGCCGAGCATCTTTTCCGCCGAGCGCACGATGGCCTCGTGGGCCTCGCGCACCTCGTCGTCCGACAGCAAGCCGGGCAGCTGCAGCATCTGCGCATAGCCGCGCACGCTCCCCAGGGGGTTGCGGAGGTCGTGGGCCGCGACGCCCAGGAACCGGTCCTTCTGCCGGTTGAGCTCGACGAGACGATGCCGCTCCTTGATCAGCTCACGCTGCAGGTTGTTGGCGTGCTGGTTCAGCTCGATCAGGCACGTCGAGAGTCGCTCCTGCTCCCGGACATCGTGCTCGGCGACCACGAGCAGCCGGTCGTCCCGCAGCTCGACCCGGGCCCGGAGCGTCACCCCGGAGCTGCGCCCGTCTCCGAGCGTCA
>CAYQEG010000244.1:0-4804 GCA_964416435.1 uncultured Rickettsiales bacterium | reverse complement strand
GAGCGTCACCCCGGAGCTGCGCCCGTCTCCGAGCGTCAGCAGCCCCTCGAACGGAGTCGTGCCCACCGCGGCGTCAGTGAGGGTCGAGAACGGGGGCGTTCGGAACCGGTCGGCGACCAGATCGCCCGGGCTGGCGTTGAGCACGCTCTGCAAGGCCCGGTTCGCCTCGATGATCGCGCCGTCGAGCGAGAGAATCCCGACCGCCAGCCCGACGGAGGCCGCCGCGGCCTCCGCGAGGATCGTCGCCCAGGAGTCCTCCACGCCCAGCCCCGGACTCAGACCGGCGAGTCCGTGAGCTGTTCGTCCGACAGGGCCACGAACGCGGGCTGGTAGACCAGGAACCACTGGTACAGCGGCTCGATCGCCTTCGAGTCGTCCGGGCCGAGGTGAGCCTTCACCGCGTCCAGCCAGGCGTTCAACTGGGCGGACCAGTAGGTGAGCGAGAACCCGTGCGAGCGGTAGGCGCGGAAGACCCAGAGCACCGTGTCCACCAGCACCTCGGCGTCGAAGCCCCGGAGCACCGTCTCGACGAACCGCGCGTGGTTGGCGTGGTTGTTCTCCATCATCGCGCGGTTGTCGGGTCCGAGGAGGCGGTCCAGGTCCGACCGAGCACCCATGGAGGAGTTGACCTCAGCGACCAGCCGCTCGCGGGCTCCGGCGTAGGCCTTGGCGGCCGACGCCGGGATGGCGGGCAGGGCCGCGGCGGTTGCGATGAGGGCCTTTCGATCCATCGATGTCTCCTGCGACGCTTGTCGGGGCGGGCAGTCTACTCCTCGAGATAGCCGTCGAGGTCGGCGAGGCTCCTGAGGTGGTGGACGGAGCGGCGGGCAGCGACGTCGTCCCCCGATCGCAGCAAGCCCTGCCCCCCGATCACGATCTGGAGCCCCGGGCAGGCCGCCTGGGCCGCCTCCACCATCGCTTCGAGCGGGCCGACGTTGAACACCATCGTGAGCGACAGGGCCAGGAGGTCCGGCGAGCGCTCTTCGAGCAGCCGCACGGCCTCCTCCTTGGGCGTGTTCGCGCCGACGTACAGACTGTCCCAGCCGGCCATCTCGAACGTGTCGGCGACCATCTTGGCCCCCACCTGGTGCATCTCGGGGGCGATCCCGGCGACGACCACCGTCCGCCCGATCCGCGGCTCCTCGAGGATGTAGGGCAGCGCCAGGTTCAACAGCCCCTCGGTGATCGCCGTGGCGATGTGCTCCGTGGCCACCGACACCTGGTTGCGCTCCCACAGCAGCCCGACGCGATACAGCGCCCGCTGGAACAGGTCCAGGTACAGCGCGCGAACCGAGATCCCCTGGTCGAGGAGGCGACGCGCGACCGCCTCGCAGGTCCTCCGGTCGCCGCGCAGGAGCGCGTCTTGATACGTCGCGAACTCCTCCGGGGAGACCGTCGGCATGGGTCTACAAGCGCTGGACGCCGTACGTCGGCGCCACGGGCTGACGCTCACTCGCTTGGAGCACCACGTCCAGGAACTCCAACAGCACGCGCCGCGTGTCCCGCGGGTCGATGATCCCGTCGTCCATCAGCCGGGCGCTGCAGAACATCGACTCGGAGATCATCTCGATCCCCATCTCGATCATCTGCCCCTGCTGCTCGACGCCCGCCTTCATCTGGTCGGTCACCTCGAGCCCCTTGCGGGCCCACTTCGCCTCGGTGACGACCTGCATCACCTTGCGCGCCTGCGCGCCGCCCATCACGCCCTGCTTGGCGCTGGGCCAGCTGACGACGAACTGCGGCTTGAGCGCCCGCGACGCCATCGCGTAGTTGCCCGCGCCCCAGGCGTTGCCCACGAGCACCGTCAGCTTGGGCAGCCGCGTGTTCGCGACATGCTGGATCAGCTTCGCCGAGTGCTTCACCTGCCCCGCCTGCTCGACCGCGGTGCCGATCAGGAAGCCCGTCGTGTTCTGCAGGAAGAGCAGCGGCGCGTCCCGCTGCTCGCACTGCTGGATGAACAGGCACGCCTTGTTGGCGCCCGCGGGCGTGATCGGGCCGTTGTTGCCGATGATCCCGACCAGGTGGCCGCCGAGGTACGCCGTCCCACAGACCGTGCCCTGGTCCCACTCCGGGTTGAACTCCTCGAAGCAGGAGTCGTCGACCACGCGCGCGATCACCTCCTGCACCGCGACGGGCCGCTTGCGGTCCTCCGGGAACACGCCGATGAGCTCGTCGGGGCTGTACCGCGGCTCCGCGGACGCCCGGCGCGGCGCCACGACCGGGTCCGGGGGCAGCTGCGCGACGACCTCGCGGGCGATCCGGATCCCGTCCGCGTCGTCCTCGGCCAGGTACTCCCCGGTGCCGCTGATCCGGGCGTGCATCTCCGCGCCGCCCAGCTCCTCGGCCGACGCCTCCTCGCCCGTGCCGGCCTTGAGCAGCGGCGGCCCGGCCAGGAACACCTGCGACTTGCCGCGCACCAGGATGATCACGTCGGACAGGGCGACCTGGTAGGCGCCGCCCGCCGTCGCGTTGCCGTGGGACACCGTGATCTGGGGCACCCCCGCGGCGGACAGCTCCGCCTGCTGGCCGTAGGACCGGCCCGCCTCCGTGAACAGCGCCGCCATCCACGGATCCGCCATCGCCGACGCGCCGACCAGGTTGCCGCCGCCGCTCTCGTGGCAGGAGACGATCGGCAGCTTCGTGCGGAACGCGATCTCCTGGATGCGGAGCATCTTCTCGACGTTGACGCGGTCGATCGTGCCGCCCTTGATCGCGTAGTTCCAGATGACGACGAGGCATCGCCGCCCGGAGATCCGGCCGATCCCCGCGATCAGCTTGCCGCCCGAGTAGCGGCCGTCGCCGTCGTCGTACATCCCGTAGCCGGCCAGCCCGCACAGCTCCACGAACGGGGAGCCCGGGTCCAGCAGCCGCGCCAGCCGCTCCGTCGGCAGCAGCTTCCCCTTCTGCCGCGCGCGCGGCAGGTACTTGTGCTCCGTCTCGTCCTGCTTTCGCAGCACCGTGCGCACGCGCTCGACGTACTGCTCCATGAAGCGGACGTCCGACGCGAACTCCGAGGACGAGGTGTCCAGCCGGGACTCGATGGGGTGCATATGAGGAGCCATCACGCGCCCTCCGCCGGGGTGATCTCGACCAGCAGCTGCCTCGTCTTGACCTGGTCACCGACCGCGACGGGCATCGCCGCGAGCACGCCGTCCACGTCCGCCGTCATCCGGTGCTCCATCTTCATCGCCTCCATGACGAGCAGCAGCTGGCCCTTGCTGACCGCGTCGCCGACCGTCGCGAAGACCGCCGTGACCGCACCGTCCAGGGGAGCCGTGATGTGGCCGGAGCCGCCATCGGCCGAGCCCGCGGGCCGCCCCGCGACGTCCGTGAGGGCCAGCCCCGGCAGGAAGATCGCGTCGCCCTCGCAGGCGTACGGGACGCTGCTTCGAACGCCGTCCTGCGAGACCGTCAGCGCCTCGTCGGTCGCCGCCAGCAGGGTCACCTCCACCGACTCGGCGTCCTCTTCGTCGACCGCCCGGGTGACCGCGAACCGTCCCCCGCCCAGCCGCCGCACCGACAGCGAGTGCACCGTCTCCAGGTGCTCCAGCGCCACGATCGACGCCAGCGAGCGGCCCGAGCTCCAACCCAGCAGGTCGGGCGCCACGCCCGGGTTGGACCGCACGAGCACCGCCAGCGCGGCGACCGCGAGGTCCCCGAGCGTCGGGTCGCCCCCCGCCAGGTCGTCCGCACACTCCTCCAGGAAGCGCGTCGTCGCGCCGCCCGCCGCGAACGTCGGGTGCCGCAGGATCCGCTGCAGGTAGGGGCGGTTGCTGGTCACGCCGAGCAGCACCAGCTCCTGGAGCGCGGCGTCCAGCAGGCGCAGCGCCTCGGCCCGGTCCGCGCCGTGCACGATGACCTTGCCGAGCATCGGGTCGTAGTGGGGGCTGACGTCGCCCCCCTCGGTCACGCCGTGGTCGACCCGGGCTCCGGCCGGGGGGCTCCAGCGCAGGATCCGCCCGGTCTGGGGGAGGAACCCCCGGTCGGGGTCCTCGGCGTACAGCCGCGCCTCGATCGCGTGACCCATCAGGACGACGTCCTCCTGGGCGAACGGGAGCTGCTCGCCCGCCGCGACGCGAAGCTGCAGCTCGACGAGGTCCAGCCCGGTCACCGCCTCGGTCACCGGGTGCTCGACCTGCAGGCGGGTGTTCATCTCCAGGAACCAGAAGGACTCGTCGCCCTCGAGCAGGAACTCGACCGTGCCCGCGCCGACGTAGCCGCAGGAGCGCGCGACGTCGACCGCGGCGTCACCCATGCGGCCCCGCAGCGCCTCGTCGACCGCCGGGGACGGCGCCTCTTCGATGACCTTCTGGTTGCGCCGCTGGGCCGAGCAGTCGCGCTCGCCCAGGTGGTGCACGTTGCCGTACTGGTCGGCGACCACCTGGATCTCGACGTGCCGCGCGCCGAGCACGGCACGTTCGAGGATGAGCTCGCCGCTGCCGAACGCGGAGGTCGCCTCGGCCCGGGCCGAGCGCAGGGCGTCGGGCAGCCCCGCCGCGTCCGTCACCACCCGCATGCCGCGACCACCACCGCCGGCCGACGCCTTGACCATCAACGGAAAGCCGATGCGCTCGCCCTGGGCGATCAGGGTCTCGTCGTCCTGTTCGTCGCCGCTGTAGCCGGGCACGCCCCGCACGCCGGCCGCCTCGACGGCCCGCTTGCTCGCGCGCTTGCTCCCCATCAGCTCGATCGCGCCGGGCGGGGGCCCGATCCAGACGAGCCCGGCCTCCTCGACGGCCCGCGCGAACGCGGCGTTCTCGGACAGGAACCCGTAGCCGGGGTGGATGGCGTCGGCGCCGGTCCC
>CAYQEG010000243.1:0-11701 GCA_964416435.1 uncultured Rickettsiales bacterium | reverse complement strand
GGCACCCTGCGCCTCGACCTCGCCCAGTACCGCGAGCTCGCGGCCTTCTCCCAGTTCGCCTCAGACCTCGACGCCGCGCCTCAAGCGCAGCTTCGCAAGGGCGCGCGCCTCACCGAGGTGCTCAAGCAGGGGCAGTATGTCCCGCTCCCCGCCGAGAATCAGGTCATCCAGCTGCTGGCTGGCAACGAGGGCGTTTACAACGACCTCGATCTCAAGCAAGTCGGCCCGTTCTCCGACGCCCTGGTCGATCACTTCCTCTCCAACCACGCCGAGCTGATGGCCGAGATCGTCGAGAAGGGCACCCTGAAGAAGGATGGCCTCAAGGACCGCCTCATGGGCGTCATCAACGCGTTCAAGTCCACCTGGGCCTAGACACCGGAGCCGGACAGTGGCGAACCTCAAGGACATCAAGACCCGTATCAACTCGGTCAAGAAGACCCGTCAGATCACCAGCGCGATGAAGCTGGTGGCGGCGGCCAAGCTTCGCGGGGCCACAGAGCGTGCGGTGGCGGCGAAGCCGTACAAGGAGAAGCTCGCTGGAGTGCTCCACCGGGTGTCGGCGGCGGCGGGCGGCGACGTCTCCGACCCCCTTCTCGAACCGCGCGCCAGCGTGAAGAAGATCCTGGTGGTGGTGCTCACCAGTGATCGCGGCCTGTGCGGAGGGTTCAACAACATCCTCATGCGCCAGACTCAGCGTTGGCTCGCCAAGCGGGCCGAGGAAGGCGTTGAGTACGACGTGGTCGTCTATGGGCGGAAGGGTCACGACTTCTGCAAGGCGAAGAAGATCCCGGTGGCGGACTCCCATCTTGACTACACCAAGCAGGTCAGGATGGAGGTGGTTCGAGAGCTGAACCGCCACCTCGTCTCCGGGTACCGTGATGGTGTGTACGACGAAGTCCACCTGCTGTTCAACACCTTCAAGAACGCCATCACCCAGATCCCCACCTTCTCCAAGGTGCTCCCGTTGGTCATGGAGGACGCCGCCCCCACGGTGGGCAGCGTCGACTACCTGTACGAGCCCGGTCCGGTCACCCTCATGGCGAACCTGCTGCCGTTGTACCTGCAAACCCTGGTGCTTCAGGCGTTCCTCGACACCGAAGCCGGCGAGCTCGCCGCTCGAATGGCCGCGATGGACAACGCCACCCGAAACGCCAGCGATCTCATCGATTCCCTCACCCTAGAATTCAACCGCGCCCGTCAGGCCGCCATTACGACCGAGATCACCGAGATCGTGTCGGGCGCCGAGGCGTTGAAGTAAACCACTTTTCTTTTGGAGCACGGCATGGAAGCCAACTACGGCGTCATCAAACAGGTCATGGGGCCCGTTGTCGACGTGCAGTTTCCCCACGGCAAGGTCCCGAACATCCTCTCGGCGCTCCGGCTCGGGAACCCGTCCATCGACGACCGCGAGGAGAACCTCACCCTTGAGGTGGCTCAGCACTTGGGTGAGAACACCGTCCGTGCCATCGCCATGGACGGCACCGACGGTCTGTCCAGGAACATCAAGGTGCGCGACACGGGCGGTCCCATCGCCATGCCCGTGGGTCAGAAGACCCTCGGACGCATCCTCAACGTCATCGGGGAGCCGGTAGACGAGCTCGGTCCGGTAGGAGAAGAGATCCGCTGGCCGATCCACCGCGAGGCCCCCTCGTTCACCGACCAATCCACGGCGGTGGAGATGTTCGAGACCGGCATCAAGGTCATCGACCTCCTCGCTCCGTACTCGCGCGGTGGCAAGATTGGGCTCTTCGGCGGCGCTGGGGTGGGCAAGACCGTGCTCATCATGGAGTTGATCAACAACGTGGCCCGTGCCCACGGTGGGTACTCTGTGTTCGCTGGGGTGGGAGAGCGCACCCGAGAGGGGAACGACCTCTGGCACGAGATGTGGGAGGCCGGCGTCATCGAGCCTGGCAACCCTGAGAAGTCCAAGGCGGCGCTGATCTACGGTCAGATGAACGAGCCCCCTGGAGCCCGCGCCCGGGTCGCCCTGTCGGCGCTCACCGTCGCCGAGTACTTCCGAGATGAAGAGAACCAAGACGTGCTGTTGTTCGTCGACAACATCTTCCGGTTCACCCAGGCCGGCTCCGAGGTGTCCGCGCTGCTCGGTCGTATCCCGAGCGCGGTCGGCTACCAGCCGACGCTGGCCACGGAGATGGGCATCCTGCAGGAGCGCATCACCACGACGAACCAGGGCTCGATCACGTCGGTGCAGGCCATCTACGTGCCCGCCGACGACCTGACCGACCCGGCCCCCGCGACCGCCTTCTCCCACCTCGACGCCACCACGGTGCTGTCCCGGAAGATCGCCGAGCTGGGCATCTACCCCGCCGTCGACCCGCTCGACTCCACGTCCCGAATCCTCGAGCCCGAGGTGGTCGGCATGGAGCACTACAACACCGCTCGCCAGGTGCAGCAGATCCTCCAGCGCTACAAGGAGCTGCAGGACATCATCGCGATCCTCGGCATGGACGAGCTGTCCGAAGAGGACAAGAAGACCGTCGAGCGGGCGCGCAAGATCCAGAAGTTCCTGTCGCAGCCCTTCTTCGTGGCCGAGCAGTTCACCGGCCTCGAGGGCCGCTACGTGACGCTCGAGGAGAGCATCCGCGGCTTCAAGGAGATCCTCGACGGCGAGCACGACGACCTGCCGGAGCAGGCCTTCTACCTCGTGGGCACGATCGACGAGGCCAAGGAGAAGGCCGAGCGCATCGCCCGCGGCGAGGACTAGGACCATGGCCGATCAGTTCCACCTGAGCGTGATGACGCCGAAGGCGAGCGTGTTCGACGGTGTCGTGAGGACCCTCGAGGCGTCGGGCCACAACGGCGAGTTCGGGGTGCTGCCCGGCCACTACGCCTACATCACGGCGGTCCGGCCCGGCCCCCTGAGCTTCCAGGCCAACGGCGACGCCAAGCGCTACGTCGTCGGCCACGGGTTCGCCCAGGTGGACGCCGACCGCGTGTCGATCGTCGTCTCCTCGTGCGACGACGTGGACTCGATCGACGTCGCGGCGGCCAAGGAGCTGCTTGCCAACGCCGAAAGCGTGCTCATGGAGAAGTCACCGGGTGATCCCGAGTACTCGGACGCCACGGTCGACCAGGAGCTCGCGCTGGGGCGGATCCTGGCCGCCGGAGGCTAGGAGGCGGCGCACCCGGGGGAGGCCCATGGCAGACACCCCCCCTGATCCGTACAAGGTCATCGGCGTCGGCAAGGACGCGAAGGCCGACGAGATCAAGAAGAAGTACCGCAAGCTCGCCCGGGAGTTGCACCCCGATCGGGGGGGCGATCCCGACAAGCTCAAGACGGTCAACGCCGCGTACGAGATCCTCGGCGACGACGACAAGCGCAAGCTGTTCGACGAGTTCGGCCACGTGGCGTTCCGCCCGGGCTTCGACGCCGAGTCCGCGCGACGGTTCGGCCGGTTCGGCGGGGGCGGCGGCGGCGGCGGCGCCGGCTTCGACCTCGACGACATCATGAAGATGTTCACCGGCGGCGGGAACGCGGGGTTCGGAGGCTTCGAGGGCTTCGGCTTCGGCGGCGGCCCCCGGGGCGGCGGACGGCGCGGCCCGCGGCGGGGCCAGGACCTGCACGCGTCCGTCCAGGTGTCGCTGCACGAAGCGCTCACCGGCTCCGAGCGCATCATCCACCTCGGCGGCAAGGACATCACCATCCGCATCCCCAAGGGGGTGCGGTCGGGCCAGCGGCTTCGGGTCGGCGGCAAGGGCGGCCCGGGCACCGACGGGGGCCCCTCGGGCGACCTGCTGCTCGAGGTCGACGTGGCCGAGCACCCGCTCGTGCGGGTCGATCGCGACGACCTGGAGATGACGCTGCCGATCACGTTCATCGAGTCGCTGCAGGGCGGGCAGATCACCGTGCCGACGCCGACCGGCAAGGTGAAGGTGCGCATCCCGCCCCGGGCGGAGGCCGGCACCCGGCTGCGCCTCAAGGGCCGCGGTCTGCCCAAGGGTGGACGCGAGACGCGCCTGGGCGACCTGTACCTCGTGTTGATGCCGACCCCGCCGGACGGCGAGCCGGCGGACGAGACGCTGCAAGGGCTGGAGGACGCCTACACCAGCGACGTCCGGGCCGAGCTCAAGTTCCCGTAGGGCCTGCCCTGCGCGCCCCCGGCGTCCAGGAGCGTGTACAGGCTCCTGCAGGCTCCTAGAGACGTGAACCGCATACGCTCGGGTCGCCCGCTGGTCCGCGAATCCGCTGGCTGCGTCCCTCATCAGTCACGGGATTCATCCCGCTCCTTCTTCGGTCCTGGCCATCGAATCCGCGTCCTCACCGGGGCTCTGCCTCGGTAAGCGGATCACGTCTCTAGAGCACCGTGCCGTTGTCGACCGCGACCAGGTCCATGGTCAAGGGGACCCGGAGATCGTCGTAGCCGAGGCCGAGCATCGCGTCTTCGCACTCGGGGCTGATGTCCTCCGGCCAGACGCCGCCGAACCAGCGGTCTTCGGTCTCCGACGGGGCGAGCACGTGGTCGAGCGTGCCGATCAGGAGCGACAGCTCGTCGGTGGTCCAGACCATCTCGAAGCCGGGGGCGCCGTCGTCGTCACACGGCTCCACCAGCGGGTTGGGGGCGGCGAACTCCACCTCGTACAGCTCCCACCCGTCGGTCGTCCAACGCACGCTGATCTCGAACGACGCCAGGAAGAAGCCACAGGTCACCAGGAACGTCGCGGTGTCGCCGTAGTCCATGTCCGGCGGGGTGCTGTCCCACGCGGGGGGGTCCTGGGGATCGGGGTCTTCGGGATCAGCGGGGTCGTCCGGGTCGGCCGGGTCGTCGGGATCGGTGACGTCGTCGCCGTCCTCGCCCTCGTCGATGTCGTCGCCGGGGTCGGTCCAACCGTCGTCGTCCACGTCGCCGTCGTCGTCGACGTCGCCCCGGGGGACGGACTGGAAGTCGTCGGAGTCGTCAGCGGCGGGAGCGCAGGCCGTCAGGCCGGCCAGGAGCAGAATCAGGAAGGGTCGCGTTCGCACTCATCATCCCTTCACCCTCGATGACAGTTCTCCCATCGGGGGCCAAGGAAAAACAGGGGGCTATCCACCAGCCGCGCGATCCAGGCCCATCAGCCTGGGCTGGGGAAGAAGCCCGGGGCGCAGCAGACCGCGCCCTGACGCGGTCCGCGAGCCCCCTCAGGGATCGGTAGGCAATTCCCCCAGGCTCCTGGGGCCCGCGCGCCCCGGGTCAGTAGTGCGGCGGCAGGTCCTCGAGCGCCGGCGGCATCGCCTCGGCCTCCTGGGACGCCTCCTCCTTCAACCGCGCCACCTGGCGCTCGAGCCGCGCGATCCGCTCTTCGTAGGCGGTGACGTGTTCCTCGAGCTGCCGCATCGCGGCGATCTGCTCCTCGCTTCGGATCTCCAGCTCCACGACCCGCGCGGACAGACGCTCCAGCTCGCTCATCGGTTCGGCCTCGCTCATGGCCGGAAGGATACGCGGTAGGCTCCCGCGGGTCGTGCGCGTCTACCTGTCTCGCCCCATCCCCGACGACCTGAGGGCCCGCCTGCGCGCCGTCGGGGAGGTCACCGAGCCGGACCGCAGCCATCCCCCCACCGAAGACGAGCTGCTCGCCGAGCTCCCGGGCCACGACGCCGCGGTCGTGCAGCTGACCGAGCCGGTGAGCGAGCGGGTCCTGCGGGCCGCGACCCCCGACCTGAGGCTCGTCGCCCAGATCGCGGTCGGCCTCGACAACGTCGACGTCGACGCAGCGGGGCGCCTCGGGGTGCCCGTCACCCACACCCCGGGGGTGCTCACCGAGGCGACCGCCGACCTGACGATGGCCCTGATGCTGGCGGCGTGCCGCCGCGTCGTCGAAGCCGACCGGTTCGTGCGCGAGGGCGAGTGGGGGGTCTGGTCCCTGGACCTGATGACCGGCCTGGACCTGCATGGCGCGACGCTCGGCATCCTCGGGCGCGGCCGGATCGGCGACGCCGTCGCCCGCCGGGCGGAGGCGTTCGGCATGCGGGTCCAGCACACCAGCCGCACCTCCGGCCTGCCCCTCGGCGAGCTGCTCCGCACCTCCGACGTGCTGTCCGTGCATTGCCCGCTCACCCCCGACACCCGGCACCTCGTCGACCGGCCGGCGCTGATGTCGATGAAGGACGGGAGCGTGCTCATCAACACCGCCCGCGGCCCGATCGTCCAGGAGGAGGCCATCGCCGACGCGCTCGACTCGGGCCCCCTTCGCGCCGCCGGGCTGGACGTCTTCGAAGAGGAGCCCACCGTGCACCCCTCCCTCCTCGCGCGCCGTGACGTCGTGCTGCTGCCCCACATCGGCTCCGCCACCGTGCGCACCCGCCATCGCATGGCGGAGATGGCCGTCGAGGCCGTCGAGGCCCTCGCCGCCGGCGCCCCCCTCCCCCACCGGGCGGTCTGAGGTGGCGCTCCGAGGCGGCCCGGTCGGCCTGTTGGTAGGCGCGAGCTACGTCCTGCGGGGCGCCGCGTTCCTGCTGAGACACCCCAAGGCGTGGATCTACGCGATGCTGCCGATCGCCTGCAACGGGCTGCTCCTGGCGCTGTTCCTCGTCGGGGCGTGGTTCGTCCTGGACGACGTGCACGGCTGGATGATGGGCGACCCGGCGGCGGCCGACGAGGCGGCCCACTGGCTGCGCCGGCTCGCCGGCGGCTCCCTCAACGCGCTGGCGTGGGTGGCCTCGTTCCTGCTCCTGCTGTTCGTCTCGATCGTCGGCACCTTCCTGCTCGGCGCGGTGCTCGCCGGTCCGTTCCAGGAGAAGCTGAGCGAGGTCATCGAAGAGCTCGCCACCGGCCAGCCGTTGCCGGACGAGCCGTTCTCGCTGCGCACGCTGTCGATGGACGTCTTCGGCGCGGTCAAGTCGGCGGTCGAGCGGCTGGGGATCTTCCTGGTCCTCTTCGTGCCGCTGTTCGCGCTGAGCTTCGTCCCGGTGATCGGCCTCGCCGGCGCCGCCGGCACGTTCGTCTACACCTCCTTCTTCCTCGCGCTGGGCTTCGTCGATCCGATCCTGGCCCGCCGTCGCATCCCCCTGATGGAGAAGATCGGCCACGGCCGACGGCTCCTGTCCCCGTGGATGGGGTTCGGCTTCGCGCTCTTCGCGATGCTCCTGGTGCCCCTGCTGCAGCTGTTGGCGTCCCCCGCCCTGGTGACCGGGGGCACGCTGCTGTGGCTCGACTCCGAAGGGGAGCGATGAACCCGCTGCAGGCCCTGTGGGAGGGGTTCGCGCGGCTGTTCGGGGCCCAGGCGCGGGTGCCGGAGGTGACGGTGCTCGACGTGCTCCCCGGGCGTCGCCCGGGCTGGGAGTACCTGGGCAATGGCGTCGCCCGGTTCACCCATGACTCCACCATCGTGATCTCCGCCCACGAGGTGGCCCGCCCGGGCGGAAGAACGAAGGTCGAGATCCAGAGCTCCCGGGGCAACTGGGGCGGCCTGGGCACGTCCGACGGCGGGAGCGACCTGGACGGTGGGCGGTGGCCCGACGGCCCCTGGCTGAAGGACATCTTCGTCGTGGGGCGACCCGGCGCGCTGGCGTCGCTCCTGGATCCGTTCGTCCGGAGCAACCTGCCGTCGCTGCACACGCTCGGGATCCGGATCGACCGCTGCGCGGTGACCGTGACCGTCCAGCTCGAACCTCCGGACTGGCCCGCGATCCGCGACGCCCTGGAGGGGGCGGCGGACCTCGCGGTGAGGATCGAGACGGCGCGCCATCACCTCGAGGAGCGGCTTCAGGACCGCCTGTCGGACCCGGCGCCGGAGGTCCGCCTGCACGCCGCCGAGCTGCTGTTCGAGCGGCGTGGACCGGGCGAGGACGAGGAGGTCGACGGGCTCCTGCTGCGCTGCGGGGATCCGAAGATCGTCGCCCGCACGGTGGCCCGGCTCCCCGGCGGCTGGGACCGCCTGATGATGATCGCGCGGGATCCCCACGAGCGACCCGAGAGCCGGAGCGCGGCGGCTCGCGTGCTGCTCAAGTGGCTGCCCCAGGGGGCCGACGCGATCAACAGCGTGCTGAAGCAGCTGCGCTACCACGAGGGGCTGCCGGTCGCGCTCGCGGCGCTCGACACGGGCAAGGCCGAGGTGCGAGCCGAAGCGATGAACCGGCTGTTCCAGGACGCCGGCACGAGGACGGGGCGCACCCTCCTGCTCCGGCGCCTCGACGACGTCCTCGCCGTCCTGCCCCCCGGCAAGGCGTACGCCGAGGCGCGGCGGGACACGCTGCTGCGGTTGGGCCAGGCGGCTCGGAACGCGGCGGTGGTGAGCGTCGCCCGGGCGCTGCTGGAGCAGGGGGAGCAGGCGACGGCCGCGCGGCTCGTCGACGCCCTCCTGCAGGAGCTGGGGGACGACCACGATTGGTCGACCGGGGCGCTGCAGGTGCTCGGCCGGCTCGAGCCCACGACGGTCACCGAGGCGCGGCTGCGCAAGCTGCTCGACCGCCGCCGGCCGGCGGTCTGGCGCTGGGCCCTGGAGCTCGCCCGCCACCACGGGCACCGGGACCTCGCCATCGCCGTCTCGGGCTTCGAGCTCTGGATGGACCCCCTGGACGCCGACTCGTTCGCCCGGCTCCTCGGCCGCCTGGGGGGGACCGCCGCCCGCGCCCAGCTCCGGCGTCTGCTGGACCACAGGTTCGACGCCGACCTGCGGCTCGCCGCCATCGACGGCCTCGGGGACTGCGGCGAGCTGGCGGACGTCGAGGCGCTCCTGCAGGCCGAAGACCAGGAGCGGGGGGACCGGCGGGACGCGGCGCGGGCGGCCATCGAGCGCATCCAGGACCGCGTCGGCCCCGCCGAGCGAGGGGCGCTCGCGCTGGTCGAGGAGGACGAAGCCGGCCGCCTCACCGTCGCCGGGCAGGGCGGCGATCTCGCGATCGTCGACGAGTAGGAACGCCGCGGGGCCCGCCCCGGCCGGCCCTTCTGCTATGAGGGGCCGATGAAGACGGTCCGCAACCTGACGCTGAAGCCCATCAAGGTCCCGCTGCCGGGCGGCAAGGCGCTGCGCCTCGGCCCGAAGGCCGACGGCACGATCAACGACAAGGCGGCCCACCACGCGGCGCTGCTGCGCTTGGTCGAGGCCGGCACGATCGAGGTGTTCGGCGGTTCGTCCGCGGGCCACGGGCCCAACGCCGGCAAGGGCTAGACGGCCCCTCCTCGCGCGCTCACGCGCCCCCTCAGAACCAGATCACCAGGTAGCCCGGCTCACCCGCCGAGTTGGCGGCCGATCCGCCGACCCCGCCGGGGTAGTCCAGGCTGGACGTGTTGGGCGGCTCCGTCACGTCCGTCGCCGTCAGCAGCAGGCCCCCGGTTACGTCCGTCGGGTGCAGGTAGCCCGAGCCGCCGCCGCCGCCGGCGTGCAGCGCGCCGCTGCTCCCGCCGTAGTAGCCGTCGCCCCCGCCGCCGCCGGAGTTGCCGGGGCTGGGGAACGCCAGGCCGTCGCCGCCGAAGTGGAAGCCGCCCACCGAGTTGACGAACCCGAGGCAGGACGTGGCGCCGCCGCCGGCGCTCGCGGTGCCCCCCAGGCCGGCGCAGCCGGAGTAGTCGCCGCCGGGCGTCGCCGCGCTGCCGTTATAGCCCGCCCCCCCGCCCCCCCCGCCGCCGGCCGTGCTCGATGAGCTGCTCCAGCCGGTGCCCCCGGCGCCGCCGCCCCCGCCGGCGACGAGCACGTCCGTGCCGTCGGCCCGCTCCACGGACGTGCGGCCGCCGCCGCCCCCCATGGAGTAGCCGCTGCGGAACCCGGCCGCGCCGCCCGCCGGCCAGGCGTTGTCGATGGCGCCGATCGCGCCTCCTTCGCCGACCCGGACCGTCAGGGTCTCGCCCGGGGTGACGGCGAGCACACCCCCGGCGTAGCCGCCCGGGCCGCCGGGCCACTGCCAGCCCTCGGCGTTGCTGCCGCCGCCGGCCCCGCCCCACGCCTCGATGACGATCTCGACGACGCCGTCGGGCACCACGAAGGTCTGCTCCGACCCGGTGAACGAGAAGTCGACCCAGGACAGCACCGCGACGGTCGCCTCGCCGTCGTCCCCGGGCCCGTAGGGGTCGGACGGGGTGACCACGCAGGTCCAGCTGTCCCCCGGTGACGTCGCGGACGCGGGAAGCACCGCGCCGACGTCCCCGGTCGGCGAGCCGCCCAGCTCCCAGGCGTACTCGTACGTCACGGCGTCCCCCTCGGGGTCGACCGACTCGACGAGCACCGAGCAGGTGAGGTCGTCGTAGGTCAGGGGCGACGCCGGCTCGATCTGAACGGTCGGCGCAGACGGGGCGCCGTTGAGGATCGTGACCGAGGCCGAGAGCACCGGGGCGCCGGTGTCGATCCCGTCGTCGGGGGTCACCTCGACCGTGACCACGTCGTTCGCGGTGAAGGACGCGGGACCGAGGGTCGGGCTGCCGTCCCCGGCCGGGCTGCCGCCGACCGCCCACGCGTAGGTGTAGCCCTCGGGGTCGCTGTCCGCGTCGGCCCAGCCCGACGGCACGGCGGTGAGCACGTCGCCGGTGCTCGGCGTCGCGGGATCGATCGCCACCGACGCGACGGACGGCGGCGTGTTGCCGACCACCACGGTGTTGCTCGGCACGGTCGGCCCGTTGGCGAGCCCGTCGCTCGGCGTCACCGTGTAGTGCACCGTCTGGCCGCGCGCGAACCACGCGCCGTCCAGCGTCGCCCCGCCGGTGCCGGCCGCGCCGCCGTCGACGAACCAGGCGTAGTCCAGGGAGACCGCGTCGCCGTCCGCCTCGCTGGTGCCGACCGCGGCCGACGCCGGACCGGCGGTGATCAGCGGGCCGGGGAGCAGGGCGGAGGTGACCACGGGCGGGTCGTTGACGCAGTTGTTGTCGACGCCGTCGTCCCACACCTCGAAGGCGCCGGGGTAGACGGCGGGGTCCCCGTCATCGCAGTCGGTGGCGTCGGCGACGTGGTTCGGCGGCGCGTCGCAGGCGTCGGTGGGGGCGGCCGGGTCGCCGAAGCTGTCACCGTCGGAGTCCGCGTACCAGGTGTCCGCGTCCAGGGCCGACGCCTCGTCGACGTCGGTGTCGCAGTCGTTGTCCGCGCCGTCGCAGACCTCGTACGAGGCGGGGCTGCTGGAGGCCGACGCGTCGTCGCAGTCGAGGTCGTTGGAGCTCGCGCCGATCGGCTGCACGCACGCCTCCACGGGGGCGGCGGGGTCGCCGTAGCCGTCGCCGTCCGCGTCGTCCCAGAAGGTGGTCGTCACCCCCTCGTCCGCGACGCCGTCGCAGTCGTTGTCCAGCGAGTCGCACAGCTCAGGCGCCCCCGGGTAGACGACATCGTTCACGTCGTCGCAGTCGGTCCCGTCGGCCACGAAGCCGGCGGGCGCGTCGCACGCGACGGCGGTGAACCAGGAGCCCCCGAAGCCGTCGCCGTCCGCGTCCGCGTGCCACTCCTGCTCGCCCTGGGCGCCGGCCTCGTCCACCTCCGCGTCGCAGTCGTTGTCGCCGCCGTCGCAGACCTCGACGCCGCCGGGCAGGTTCAGGGGGTCATCGTCGTCGCAGTCCAGCCCGGCGGGAGAACCGTCGCCGTCCGCGTCCACCGGAGCGGAGTCGTCGTCGTCCCCCGCCGAGTCGTCGTCGTCGGCCGAGGAGTCGTCGTCGTCCCCCGCCGAGTCGTCGTCGTCGGCCGACGAGTCGTCGTCGTCGGTCGCGTCGTCGTCGTCCCCCGCCGAGTCGTCGTCGTCGGTCGCGTCGTCGTCGTCACCGCTCGAGTCGTCGTCGTCCGCCGCGTCGTCGTC
>CAYQEG010000242.1:0-11750 GCA_964416435.1 uncultured Rickettsiales bacterium | reverse complement strand
AGGTGGCGGAGGGGGAGGGCGACGGGGTCACCTCCTGTGAGGGCGAGTGCGACGAGGGCGACGCGGCGGTCTTCCCCGGCGCCCCCGAGCTGTGCGACGGGCTCGACAACGACTGCGCCGGCGGCCCCGAGCCGGACGAGGTGGACGGAGACGGAGACGGCTGGCTGGCCTGCGTCGACTGCGACGACGACGACGACGAGCTCGATCCGGGGGACGCAGACGGCGACGGCGTCACCACCTGCGACGGCGACTGCGACGACGACGACCCGTCGGTCTCCCCGGACCTCGCAGACGGCTGCGACGGGATGGACAACGACTGCGACGACGACGTCGACGAGGACTGCTGGGTGGCCGGCGCCGCGGGCGGCGGGATCGAGTCGGGGAACTTCTCGGTCCGCTCCCACGCCTGCGGGATCCGGGAGGACGACACGATCACCTGCTGGGGGTCCAACAGCGACGGCCAGGCGAGCGCCCCCGGGGGCGCGTTCACGCTCGTCAGCGTCGGCAGCCACCACAGCTGCGCGCTGACGACGCTGAACGAGGCGGTCTGCTGGGGGTCCAACGAGGTCTACTGGCCGATCCCGGGCAACCAGGTGGTCAACCAGGGGACCGCCCCGGGGGGCACGTTCAGCGATCTCTCCTCGGGGCAATGGCACTCCTGCGCGGTCCGGATCTCCGACGACGCCGTCCAGTGCTGGGGCGCGGACAACTACGGCCAGGTCAACGCCCCGGGGGGCCAGTTCGACCAGGTCAGCGCGGGCGGCTGGCACAGCTGCGGGGTCAAGACGTCCGGCGAGCTGACGTGCTGGGGCAACAACGGCGACGGGCAGGGGACCGTGCCGGCCGGCACCTACAGCCAGGTCAGCGCCGGCGAGGCGTTCACCTGCGCGGTGAAGACCGACGAGACCCTCGCCTGCTTCGGCTGGAACGGGTCGGGCCAGGTCAACGCCCCGGCGGGCAGCTTCGAGGCGGTCAGCTGCGGCTTCGACCACGCCTGCGGCTTGAAGACCGACGGCACGCTGGAGTGCTGGGGGAGCAACTCCGAGGACCAGTCGACCCCGCCGAGCGGCACCTTCGTCGCGGTCGAGGTCGGCTACCAGTTCGGCTGCGCGCTGACCGACGAGGGGGTGCTCCAGTGCTGGGGCGCCAACCACGCCGGCCAGAGCGACGTGCCCTGATTGCCACGACCAGGTTGGTTGCCCTCAGATTCCGACGGTCCAGCGGCCCGAGGCCCAGGAACGACGAGAGAGTAGGGTCGCTCCCCTTCGACCGAGGAGTGACGCCGGGATCGGGACGCTGGGCCGAGGAGGCGCGGGCAAGAAGCCGGGTCGCGGCAATGACGCCCGCCACCGGCTACCGGACCGCGAGCACGATCTTCAGCTCCACGCTGGCCGCCTTGCCGTCGATCGGCGCGGTCAACCACCAGGCCTTCGCCTTGCGCTCGAACTTCGACTTGAGGTCCGCGTCCTGCACCGAGTCGTCGACCCACTCGACCCGCTGGACCTTGCCGTCCCGGTCGAGATGCAGGCGGACGGTCCAGGCGCCGATAGCGTCCGGGTGGTCGACGAGGTGCGGCTCCCAGGTGTTGAGCCGGAACTGCCGCACCCGAACCGTCAGGTCCTGCCGCAGCTTGCCCGCGTCGAGGTTGTCACCCTGGGAGGTGATCGTGAGGGTCGCCGCCGGCTGAGGTGTCGGCTCAGGCTCGTCGGGAGCGACGGACACGTCCTCGGCGGCCGCGACGGGGGCGCGGGCCGGAGGGGGCGCCGAGGGGGCGGAGACGCTGGGCTTCGCCTTCTTGTCCGCGCTGCGTCGGACCGAGCCGGAGCCCCGGCCATAGCCGCCGCCGCCGAGGCCGGAGCCGCGGGTGCCGAGGCCGCCCATCCCGGAGGTCGACCCGGAGCCGCCCACCAGTCCGCCGGTGGAGCCGCTGCTGTAGCCCTGGTAGCCGCCGGTCGCGCCGAAGATGGACGCCTCCTCCTCCTTGTCCTCGCCGAAGATCGCGCCGTGGTCGACCCCGTCGGGGGTCTCGAGGGGGACGCGCACCCGCCTGGGCTCGCCGTCCTCGTTGATGATCCGCTCCTCGACCGCGACGAACGAGGTGTAGCGGGTCATCAGCCGGTACTGGAGCGCCAGCTCGGTGATCTCCTCGACGATGCCCGGCACCTCCCCGCGCACCTGCCGCGCCTCCAGGTCCTCCACCACGGTGCGCGCCCACAGCGACGCCAACCCGGCGTGCTCGGGCTGCTCCCCGGGGAACGTGACCTTGATCTCCTGGACGTGCTCGCGCCCGCGGATGCGGCCGGTGACCCGGACGATCCCCTCGCCCGGCTCGTCGTAGCGGCCGACCAGCACGATCGGCTGCCCCGCGAACAGGTCCGGCACCGGGTCGGGGTAGACGTCCAGCACCTCGACGCCGTCCCACTCGACGTCGACGTCGGTGAGCAGCGGGTTGCGGATGCGCTCGTAGAAGGCCTGCACGTGCTCGTCGGCGTCCTCGTCCTGGCGCACGTACTCGACGTGGCCGCGGCCGACCTTCGCCATGCGGTCGAGCAGGTAGCGGTTGACCGAGCTGCCGACGCCGAAGCTGTACAGCCGGCTGTCCCCGAGCCGCTCCTCGATCGCGGCCAGGATCTCCGCCTCGTTGCCGATGTAGCCATCGGTCATGAACAGCACGGTCCGCAGCAGCTCGGGGTCCTGCTCCAGGTCCAGGGACGCCTTGATCCCCTCGACCATGTTGGTGCCGCCGTAGCCGGAGAAGTCCCGCACGTACTGCAGGCCGCGCCGGCGGTTGTCGGCGGTGTTGGGGAGCGGCAGCGGCGACAGGGTGCTGACCGTGCTGTTGAAGTCCATCACGTAGAAGCGGTCGTCGGGGTTCATCTCCGCGATCGCCAGCTCCATCGCGTCCTTCGCCTTGTCGAGGGGGTAGCCGCTCATCGAGCAGGAGGTGTCGACGACGAAGACCATCTCCTTGGGGGTGACCACGTCGTCGGTGACGAACTCGTCCGCCTGGGGCTGGATCATCATCAGGAAGAAGCCGCCCAGGTCCGGGTCGTAGTGGGTCAGCAGGCCGGCCTCGGGGGCCTCACCGGCGACGTCGTAGCGCATGATGAAGTCCTTGTTGGGGATGGTGTCGTGGGCGGCGAGCCGCACGTCGGCGGACGGGCTGCCGTCGTCGTGGGCGAGCTCGAGCTCGTGGGACGGCGAGCGGATGTCCTGGATCGCGAGGCCGGCGTCGACGCTCACGAACAGGTCGATGTCGTTGCCGGTCCGGTCGGGCGAGTACGGCGCGTCCAGCCGGGCCGCGTCCTCGCCGGGCGAGGTCCCGCCGCTGGCCCCGGTGCCCTGGGCCGGCACGAAGCGGGGGCCGACCACCATGGGGAACGCCCACTCGTAGCCGCCCGCCTCGTACTGGAGGGGGTCGACGACGTGGATGGCGACCTCGATCGCCTCGCCCGGCAGGATGTTCGCCACCGACTGGGTGAACATGTTGGGCCGCTCCTGCTCGAGCAGGGCGGCGGCCTGGCCGGCGTCGCGGGCGGCCTCGTAGATCTGCCGCGCCTCCGCCCGCTCGTGGATCTCGGCCACGATGACGCGGTCACCGATCCGCATCTCCATGTCGTCCACGGCGGCGTCGTCGGGCAGCGGGAACAGGTAGACCGCCTCGATCGGCTCGTCGAACGGGTTGCCGTAGACCTGCCGCACCTGCACGTCGGCGACGAAGCCGCTGATCTCGGCGTCCACCTCGGTGTGCACCAGCGGAAGCTCGTAGACCTCTTCCCCGCGGGTCACCCGGAGCACCCCCTGGCCGGGGTCGCTTCCGGTGGTGATCTTCACCGGCGCGGGCACGTTGCCCGAGCGGACCCGGGCGATGGCGGCGTCCAGGTTGGACATCGAGCCCGTCGGTTCGGGGGCCGAGCGCACGGCGGAGCCGGAGCTCTCGATCGGCTCGTCGTCCAGCTCGAGGCCGCTGTCGCAGCCCCCGAAGCCGGCGAGCAGAGCGCTCGTTGCGATCAACAGAGGAGACAGACGAAGAGTCCGGAACATGCGCGATCCCCAGGGCGACACACACCTCGACATCGCCTTGCCCTGGAAGTTCCCCGCAAATCCATGCACGCTCCTCAACGCCCATGCTCCTGCTGCCTTCCGCGTTTCCGCGTTTCCGCGTCCCCGTCCCCACCAGGCTGGGGTCGGCGCTCGCCCTCTCCATCTCGATCTCCCTCCTCCTCCCCGCCTGCGACGAAGGCGGCGAGCTCGCCCCCGAAGAGCCGGCCACCCCCACGTCCCCCGAAGAGGTGACGCTGCTGACCGACGACGGCAAGGCGATCGCGGGCACCTTCCAGGCGGCGATGGGCGTCGAGCGGGGCCCCGGCGTGCTGCTGCTGCACCAGGTCGACGTCGTCGACGGCGAGGGGCACGACCGGCACGACTGGGACGGCGTCTTCGAGGCGATGGTCGGCGCGGGCATCTCCACGCTGGCGATCGACTTCCGCTCCCACGGCGCGAGCGACTTCGCCGACGTGCCGATCTTCGACCTGGGGAGCGAGCGGGACCAGCTGCAGCTCGACGTGATGGCGGGGTTGGACTACCTCGACGACCGCAACTTCGAGATCGGCGCGGACCTCATCGGCGTCGCCGGGCTGGGCCTCGGCGGCACCATGGCGGTGGTCGCGATCCACGAGTCACCGAGCGGCGAGCCGGGCGACTGGGGGGCGGACGCCGTCGCGGCGGTGAGCGGCCGCCGCGACCGGGCCGAGGACCTCAACCTCGACGGCGATCCGACGCTCTCTCTGCGCGACGGCTTCTACGTCGCCGGCATCGAAAACGCGCTCGACAGCGAGAGCGCGACCCACTTCCACTCGATCACGCAGGGCGAAGCGCGCCTGCTGCTCCAACCCGGAACCGACGCTCACGGCGCGGATCTGCTGGCGGCCCAACCCGCCATCGGCGACGCGATCGTGGACTGGTTCGACGAGGTCCTCGTCCCATGACCCGACGCCTGCTGTTCCTGCTCCTGACCCTGGCCCTGCTCGCCCTCGCCCCCGCCTGCGAAGGCGACGGCGAAGGCACGCTGCCCCCGGTCGGCGACGACGACTCTTCGGCCGACGACGACGACGCGGGCGACGACGACGACGCCACCCCGCCGCCGACCTACCCCGAGTCGATCACCCTGACGACGGCCGACGGCAAGACGCTGCAGGGCACCTGGCAGGACGCTCCCGGCGTGGACAACGGCCCCGCCGTCGTGTTCCTGCACCAGATCACCCGGGACCGGCAGGACTTCCAGACGGTCTGGTTCAACTTCCTGGACGCCGGCATCTCGGTGCTCGCGTTCGACTTCCGCGGGCACGGGAGCAGCGACGACGCCGACCTCGACATGATCGACCTGCTCACCACCCCGGGCCACCTCGAGCACGACATGGACGCGGCCATCGCGTTCGCCGCCGAGCAGGACGTCGTCGACCCCTCCCGCATCGGCGTGTTCGGGCTGGACGTGGGGGCCAACCTGGCGATCCTGGCGAGCCACCGGGCCGACCTGGACGTGAAGATCATCTGCGCGGTGTCCGCCGACGTCGCGGCCGTCGAGGCGTTGGGCGAGACCACCGTCGACCAGCTGCAGCTGTCCGGCGCGCTGTACGTCTCGGCCGAGAACGAGCAGCCGCAGGCGACCGACGCCCAGACCTTCTTCGACCTGACCGTGGAGCCCCGGGACATCGAGCTCGTGCTCGGCACGGACGACCACGGCCACGACCTGCTCTCCGGCTCCGGCGACGCCCAGGTCGGCATCCCGGCCTGGTTCGAAGCGCAGCTGTAGCCGCGTGCGACGGTGCGCATGGCGCGCATCGCCCGCTCCGTCCAACATGATCGGGTGACGTGCCTGGGAGGGGTATGTACAGACGCCTGACCCTGTTGGGGACCATGCTCGTCCTGGCCTGGGGCTTGTGGGTGAGCAAGGAGTTCCAGACCGTCGCGGCCGGAGTCGCGATCTTCCTGTTCGGCATGCTGTTCCTGGAAGAGGGCTTCTCGGCGTTCACCGGCGGCGCCCTCGAGACGGTGCTGCAGCGCTCCACCAAGACCCTGCCCCGGAGCCTCAGCTTCGGCGTCGTCTCGACCTCCGTCATGCAGAGCAGCTCGCTGGTGTCGGTGCTGACGATCTCGTTCCTGTCCGCCGGCCTGCTGGGGCTGCGCGAGGGCATCGGGATCATCTACGGCGCCAACATCGGCACCACGACCGGCGCCTGGCTGATGGCCGGCTTCGGGATGAAGGTCAAGATCTCGGCCTACGCGATGCCGATGCTCGTGTTCGGCCTGTTCTGCGTGCTCCAGAAGAGCAAGGCGCTCAAGGGTGTGGGCAACATCCTCGCCGGGATGGGCTTCCTGTTCCTCGGCATCCACTTCATGAAGGAGGGGTTCGAGTCGGTCAAGGAGTCCATCGACCTGGCCACGTTCGCCATCCCGGGCCTGCTCGGCCTGGTCGCGTTCACGCTGATCGGGGTGTTCGCGACCGTCGTGATGCAATCCAGCCACGCCACGCTGATGCTGATCATCGCGGCGCTCGCGGCCGACCAGATCACCTACGAGAACGCGCTCGCCCTGGCCATCGGGGCGAACATCGGCACCACCATCACCGCGATCCTGGGCTCCCTGAGCGCCAACATCGCCGGCAAGCGGCTGGCCGCGGCGCACCTCATATTCAACGTCACCACCGCCGCCATCGCGATCATATTCATCGGCCCGTTCCGCGACGCCGTCGACCTGGTCTCCATCCAGGTGGGCATCGCCGAGGACAACTGGACGCTGAAGCTCGCGGTGTTCCACACGCTGTTCAACCTCGCGGGCGTCATCGTCATGAGCCCGATGGTCGGTCCCCTGGTGCGCCTCCTGGAGAGCCGCATCCCCGACAGGGCGGATCCCGACAGCGACTCCGCCCGGTACCTGAACGAGGCCGCGCTCTCCCTGCCGAACACCGCCCTGGAGGTGCTCGGCAAGGAGGTCCAGCACCTGTTCGACAACGCCTTCGAGCTGATCGCCCACGGCACCGGCTTCCATCGCCGAGACGTCCTGTCGAAGGTCTCCCTCACCGAGCGGGTCAACGACGATCGGGACGTGATGCACGAGAACGTGCTCGACGGCTACTACCGGCGCATCAAGCAGATCTACAACGACATCGTCGCGTTCGCGGTTCGAGCCCAGGAGAACATGAGCGGTGAGCAGACCGAGGAGGTCTACAGCCTCCGCATCGCCTGCCGGAACACCGCCCAGGCGGTCAAGGCGATGACCTTCATGATGCCCAACATCGAGAAGTACGCCGACTCCAGCAACACCGCCATCAAGGAGCAGTACGACGCCCTGCGGCTGCACATCGCCCACCTCCTGCGCCGGCTGTACGAGGTCCGGGGTGTGGACCTCAACACCCGGTTCATCGCCTTCGACCGGCTCAAGGGCGCGGTCAAGGAGCACGACGTGCTCGCGGAGGGCAAGCTGGACCGGCTCGTGCGGGACCAGAAGATCACGCCGCTGATGGCGACCAGCCTGATGAACGACGCGGCCCACGCGACCGAGGTCGCCGAGCTGCTCATCGAGGCCGGGGAGCGACTGTGGGTGCCGCGGCGGTCGGCCATGCAGCTGATCCGCGACGACATGCTGACCGAAGAGGCGCCCGACGAGACCTTCGGCCAAACGTTCGACGCGGAGGCGTCCGGGATCTACCCGCGCATCGTGGGCGTCGAGCTCACGGACGAGTACCACCGGATCACCGAGGAGGATCCCAAATGAACGAGCAGAAGGCCGACAAGAAGCTCAAGCGGATCCTCAAGGCGGTCAGCGGGTACTTCGCCAGCCCCCCAAAGCGCAAGAAGCTGCGCAAGGAGAGCGCGTTCGTCGAGTTCATCCAGCAGATGGAGGAGAAGCGCGACGAGCTGGAGGCCGAGCACCGGGCGGAGGGGACCGGGCCGGTGCGACGCTCCGAGCTGGAGCAGGACCTGATGGTGCTCGACCGACAGATCGGCAAGGCCAAGCGGCTGCTGGGCAAGCTCCGGGAGGACGAGTAGGCCGTCAGCGGAGCGCGAGCAGGTCCCCGTTGACCGCGGCGGCGTAGATAGTGCCGTCGGCCGCGACCGTCGGCGTCGCGATGACCCGGGCCCCGGTCAGGGCCACCTCCCACAGCAGCTCCCCCGACGCCAGGTCGACGGCGAGCAGCCGGCCGTCCTCGGTGGCCTGCAGCAGCGTCTGGTCGTCGATCACCGGGCTGGCGAGCGGGTCGCTCGCCAGGGGCAGCGTCCAGGCGACCGCGCCGGTCAGTCGGTCCAGCGCGTACAGCGTCCAGTCCCAGGCGCCCACGTAGACGCGATCGGCGTCGACCGCGGGGGAGGCGCTGATGTTCGCGTCGGCCTCGTGGCGCCACCGCTCCCCGCCGTCGGCCTCGTCCAGCGCGTACAGCCGGTTGTCCCAGCTGCCGACGAACCACGCGCCGTCGAACCAGGCCGCGGTCGACAGCACCTGCGCGTCGGCGTCCACCGACCACAGCTCCTCGCCGGTGTCCGCGTCGAGGGCGAAGATCGCCGACGTCAACGTCGTCTCGACCCGACCGATCTCCCCCAGGAGCAGCCGCTCCCCCGCGCCGCTGTAGCTGGCGCTGTTGCTGACCGTCACGCCCCGCTCGTGCTGCCACGCCTCCGCCCCGTCCGCCGCCTCCAGGGCCGTCACCCGCCCGGACTTGTCACCGAACACCAGCCGCCCGTCGACCAGCGCCGGCGACGCGAGGGTGTCGCGGGACAGCAGCTGCTCCCAGACGACCTGTCCCGTCTGGGTGGACAGCGCATGCACCCGGGCGCCGGAGTCGCCGAAGATCGTGCGGGAGGACGTCACCACCGGGGTGCCGTCGACCTCCCCGCCGGCCTCGTAGGACCACCGCTCGCTCCCGTCGGCGGGGTCCCGGGCGGTCACGAGGCCCGACCGCCACGCGGTCACGAGCCGGTCGCCACAGAGCAGCGGGCTGGCCCCCAGGAACACCTCCACGCCCTGCGGCGAGATCTCGTCGACCCAGTCGTCCCCCTGGGGAAAGCCCCCCCACCAGTCGTTCCCCCCGCCGAGGTCCTCCCCCAGGACGTTGACGGCCCAGGCGATCTCCGGCTCGGTCCGCGGGATCTCGCCCCCGGCGCGGCCGGTCCGCTGAGCGTCTCCGCCGAAGGCGAGCGGGCCGCACTCGGAGGCCGGCTCCTCGGCGCTGTCGTCGTCGTCCGGCGGCGTCCCGCAGGCGGCGAGCAGGGCGAGCGCGAGCACGGGGAGGGGCCGGGTCACCGGGCTATGGTAGCGCCGTGCTCCGCCCTCTCCTCGTCGTAAGCGTCGTGTTCGCGTTCGGTGACGCCTGCCCCGGCAACCCCTGGGACCGGGAGGCGGACGACGACGACAGCGGTCCGGCCGACGACGACGACGACGTCGCCGCGTGGGACGCCTCGCCGCCGGACGTGGCCGACGGCGCCACGCTGAGCGCGACCGTCTCCTGCGCGGCGTTCCTCGGACCGACCGACAAGGCCTGGGTCAAGGCGGGCCCCCTCTGGCAGGAGCAGCCGGGGTCCCCCGCGGAGATGCTCCCCGAGCTGGCCCCGTGCGTCGTCGACGGCCCCCGGGAGCTGACCTGGACGGAGCTCCCCCGCATCCGCTTCCTCGCCGGCGGCTGGGAGCACGTGCTCGATCCGAGCTCCACCCCCGATCGATGGGTCGGCGGCGCCGAGCCCCTGGAGCCGTCGGCCGACTGCCTCGACGCGATCGACGATCTCGGCTGGACCCTCCCCCTCACGATGTCCTTCGACGTGACCGGGCTGACCGGTCCGTAGGACGATCCGGGGCAAACGACGCGCCGATTGTCAAGAACCTGTCAAGCAGCCCTGAAACCGGGGTACTCTCCCGTCATGCGCGCGCTCTACCTCTCGTTGGCCGCCCTCCTCCTGCTGGCGACGCCGGCCCTGGCCCAGGAGGCGCCCTGCGATGACGGGATCGACGGCGACTCGGACGGGGCCACCGACTGCGACGACCTCGACTGCGCGACGGACGCCGTCTGCGCGTCCGTCGACACCGACGGCGACGGCGTCATCAACTCCGCCGACGCGTTCCCGGCCGACTTCACGATGTGCGGCGACAGCGACGCCGACACCTGCGACGACTGCCTGATCCCGCCGTTCTTCCAGTTCGACACCTGCGGCGACGGCGTCAACACCGACAGCGACTGCATCTGCGACGCCGGTGACCTGGACGACGACGACGACGGCTGGTCGGACCAGATGGAGCTGGACTGCGGCTCCACCACCAACGACGCCAACGTCACCCCCCCGGACAACGAGTCCGACGGCATCTGCGACGCGCTCGACCCGGACGACGACAACGACGGCTGGAGCGACGCCGACGAGCTCGCCTGCACGGGGGACCCGTTCTTCCCGTTCGACTGGACCCAGTGGCCCGACGACAACGACGGCGACGGCCTGTGCGACTACGACGGCTTCGACCTGTGCGTGGACGTCGACGGAGACGGCATCGGCAACGGGGTCAGCGACAACTCCGGCTGCGTCGACCCGCTGGTCGACACCAACGACTTCGACAACTTCGTGTGTGGGGACAGCGAGCCCGACGGCTGCGAAGACTGCGGGTTCGGCTCCTTCGACAACACGACGGACGGCCAGGACACCGACGGCGACGCGCTGTGCGACATCGGCGACCCGGACGACGACAACGACTGCTACCCCGACACCGACGAGCAGGCGTGCGGCAGCCTGCAGCTGGTCTTCGCCTCGACCCCGCCGGACGCGGACGGCGACTGCGTGTGCGACTCCCTCGACAGCTGCGCCGACGCGGACGGCGACGGCGTCGGCGACAGCAGCGCGGGCTCCACGGTCGGCTGCGACACCCCCGAGGACGACAGCGACGACAGCAACGCCAACGCCTGCGTCGACACCGACGCGGACGGCTGCGACGACTGCGCCCTGACCGACTGGGACCCCGCCAACGACGGCCTCGACACCGACTCCGACGGCCTGTGCGACGCCGGCGACCCGGACGACGACGGCGACGGCATGGACGACGACGAGGAGGTCGACTGTGGCTCCGACCCGCTCGACGCCGGCAGCCTCCCGCCGGACACCGACGGCGACGGCATCTGTGACCTGCTCGACGGCTGCACCCTCGGCGACGCGGACGGCGACGCCTTCTGCGACGACACCGATCCCTGCGTGGACTCCGACGGCGACGGCGTCGGCCTGGGCATCGGCCCCGGCACCGGCTGCAGCACCCCCGGCATCGACAGCGACGACAGCAACCCCGCCGTCTGCGCCGACACCGACGCCGACACCTGCGACGACTGCGGCGTAGCGAGCAGCTTCGCCCCGGGCAACGACGGCCTCGACACCGACGGCGACGGTCTGTGCGACGCCGGCGACACCGACGACGACGGCGACGGCATCTCCGACGCCACCGAGGGGTCCGGCGACGCCGACGGCGACGGCATCCCCAACAGCCTCGACGACGACAGCGACGGCGACGGCATGCCGGACGACGTCGAGGGCGACGGCGACCCCGACGGCGACGGCGTGCCCATCTTCCTGGACGACGACAGCGACGGCGACGGCTTCACCGACGACGAAGAGGGGGCGTCCGACCCCGACGGCGACGGCGTGCCCAACTTCCTCGACCTCGACAGCGACGGCCTCAACAGCACCGACACCCTCGACGGCGACGGCGACCTGGACGGCGACGGCATCCCC
>CAYQEG010000241.1:0-11840 GCA_964416435.1 uncultured Rickettsiales bacterium | reverse complement strand
GCGCACCTGCTTCGGGAGCAGGGGGTCGGAGGTTCAAATCCTCTCGCTCCGACCATTCGATGACGCCGCGGCTGGATGACAGCCGCGGCGTTGTTCGTTTCAGGGGAGCTGGTAGGGGCGGGGTCCTTCTCTTCGGGGTGACATCGGCGGGCGCGGTCGTCCTGTGTCGAGGCCTTGGGGCCTCGACCCTGCGGACGAGGTTCAAATCCTCTCGCTCCGACCATTCCCTTGGGAGCGCCTGTCGGCATCAGCCGGCGGGCGCTTTCTTCTTCGCCCGCAGCCAGCTCACGAGGTGCTCGGCGATGCGAACGCCGGCCTCGCCGTCCCAGCCGGGGGGGACGCGGCCGTGGTCGGGCATGGGCCGGCCGAGCGCCTCCTTGGCGGCGACGCGCACCGCGTCGGGGGAGGTGCCGACGAGTCGGTTGGTGCCCTCGGCGATGGTCACCGCCCGCTCGGTGTTGTCGCGGACCGTCAGGCACGGCACGCCCAGCACCGTCGTCTCTTCCTGGATGCCACCGGAGTCGGTGATCACGAGCCGGGCGTTGTCCATCAGCCAGAGGAACTGCAGGTAGCGCAGCGGCGCGCAGAGCGTCAGCCGGCTGCCCGGCAGGGTCAGCGGCGTCTCCGCCTCGGCCGGGATGAGGCCGAACGAGCGCATGCGCGCGAGCGTCCGGGGATGCACCGGGTACAGCAGCGGCCGCCTCTGGGAGATGTCGCGCAGGGCGCCCAGCATCGCCTCGAGGCGCCCGCGGTGGTCGACGAGGAAGGGTCGGTGCAGCGTGACGAGCCCGAAGCCGCCGGGCTGGATGAGCACCGGGTCGAGGTCCGGCCGCTCGGCGCGGGCGCGCACCTTGAGGAGCGAGTCGATCATCACGTTGCCGGCCATCAGCACGCGCGCCGGGTCGACGCCCTCGCGAGCGAGGTTGTCGTCCGCCTCCTGGCAATGCGTGTAGAGCAGGTCGCTGATCGAGTCGACGACCAGGCGGTTGATCTCCTCGGGCATCGAGCGGTCGCCCGAGCGGAGCCCGGCCTCGACGTGGGCGACCGGGATGTGCAGCTTGGTGCCCACGAGCGCGCACGCGACGGTCGAGTTGACGTCGCCCACCACGACGATGGCGTCGGGCGGGTCGTCCAGGCAGCGCTGCTCGAACGCCACCATCACCCGGGCGGTCTGCTCGGCGTGCGAGCCGCTGCCCACCCCGAGCATCCAGTCGGGGGCGGCGATGCCGAGGTCCTCGAAGAACATCCCCGACAGTTCGGGGTCGTAGTGCTGTCCGGTGTGCACGAGCACCGGGGTGACGTCCGCGTAGCCCTGCAGCGCGGCGAGGATCGGAGCGATCTTCGGGAAGTTGGGGCGCGCCCCTGCGACGAAGGCGATCCGGAGAGGGGCGGAGATGCGGTCAGTCAAAGCCCCGGGAATCTAGGGCAGCGCTCCGGCAGCGTCCACCTCGACGAGCCTGGACGGGCCTCGGGGCGACGCCTATCTTCCGCTGCCGTGCCTGTGCTCGACAGCAACCCGGCCGGGACGGTCGCCCGCGGTCTCCTGCAATACAGCCCGGCCCAGCTGTCGGGCTGGCTGGTGGACCGCGCGGTGGGCGTGTCCCTGCGGGTCGGTCCCGACGTGCGGCCCATCGTCGGCGCCGCGGTCTCCCGCTGGCGCCCCGACCGCGGGCTGCTCGCACGCTGGGGTGCGGCCGCCGGAGCGGTCGGCTTGTCTCCCCGGTGGCGACCGGACCGACACGGCGACCCGATGCGCGGCTCGCTGCGCCTGCTCGGACAGGAGCACGAGCGGCCGCGGGACTGGAGCCCCGCCGACCGCTCGCGGCTGTGGCGCTACCACCTCCACTACCTCGACGTGCCCGCGGCCGGAGTGGCCCACGAGGGGGGTGAGGCGTGGAGCCGCTGGCTGACCGACGCCCTGGCCGATCACTGGAGCGCCTGCCGGCCCGGCCGAGGGGTCGCGTGGGAGGCCTACCCGACCGCCAGCCGCCTCCTGAACCTGCTGAGGGTCTGGGCGTTGCTGCACGCCCGCGGCGACGTCGACCCGGCCCTGGACGAGTTGCTCGGGCGTCACACCCGGGCCGCCACCGCGCTCCTCCTGGCGCGGCTGGAGTGGCACTTGGGGGCCAACCACCTGCTCCGCGAGCTGGTGGCGCTGTCGCTCGGGCTCTCGGTGTGGGGGCGGGCCGCGGCCGCCGCTCGCGCGCTTCGCTGGCTGCGCGACCAGGTGGGCCGGCAGTTCCTCGCGGGCGGCGGCCACGTCGAGCGGTCGCCGAGCTACCACCTGCTGTGCGTGCGCGACCTGCTGGAGCTGTGCGCGGCGCTGGGGGAGGGGAGCGAGCCGGCGCTGCTGGAGGCGGCGCGGCGGGGGCTCGACTTCGCCGAAGCGGTGGAGCACGGCGACGGGCACGTCCCGCTGTTCAACGACTCCCAGGTCGACGTGGGGCTTCCCCGGGAAGCGCTGAGCGCGGCCGCGGGCCATCGGCCGACCGCGTGGGAGGGGGCCCGCTCCTTCCCCGACGAGGGGTTCGTCGCGCTGCGTCGCGGCGGCTCCCGGGTCGTCTTCGACTGCGGTCCGTTCGGGGCCCCGCGACAGCCGGCCCACGGGCATTGCGATCTGCTCTCCTTCGAGATGAGCCACGGGGTCGACCGCCTCGTCGGCAACCGGGGCACCCCCTGCTACGGCGAGGGCCGCGACCGCCTGGAGTCCCGGGGGACCGCCTTCCACTCCACCGTGCAGGTGGAGGGCGCGGAGCAGGCCGAGCTGTGGGGCGGGTTCCGCGCCGGCTGGCGGGGGAGCGCCGAGCTGCTCGACGTCGTCGACGGTGACGAGAGCTGCAGCGCCGTAGCGAGCTTCGACTGGGGGCGCGACGTGGGGCTGCGGCACCGGCGTCGTTTGGAGCTGGGCGAGGACGGCGGGCTGCGCGTCGAGGACGACCTGAGGAGGAGCCGGCCCGGCCAGGAGCTGGTGGGTCGGCTGCACCTCCCGTGGACCGAAGGGGCGCCGCGCGCGTCCATCGAGACGTGGGGCGGGACCGAGCGGCGGGTGGCCCAGACCTGGTTCCCGCGCGTGGGCCGGGAGCTGCCCGGCGACCGGCTCGAGCTGCGGATCGACGCGGGCGCGCAGGTGCGGTCGGGAGTCCGGATCGAGCCGACGGCCGCGGACCCTCGCCGAGCGCCGTAAAACTGTGGCCGAATCGGCGGACAGGCCCCAGCTTCCCAGGGGTCGGCCAGCTTGACACCCCCCGGTCGATGTGGTCTGAATCCGTCCCCTCCAACCCCCCGGGTAGTTCATGAAAGCTCTCGTCACCGGCGGCGCCGGCTTCATCGGATCCAACATCGTCCGACGTCTGCTCGAAGACGGGCACCGCGTCACGGTGCTCGACAACCTCCTGAGCGGCTTCAAGGTGAACCTCGACCCGTTCCCCGAGGTGGAGTTCATCGAGGGCGACATCCGCGACCCCGACGCCGTGGCGAAGGCGGTCAAGGGCGCCGAGGTGGTGTTCCACCTGGCCGCCTCCGTGGGCAACAAGCGGTCGATCGACTACCCGGTGGATGACGCGGAGATCAACGTCGTCGGCACCGTGCAGGTGCTCGAGGCGGCCCGCCAGGCGGGCGTGCGCAAGGTCGTCGCCTCCTCCTCCGCGGGCATCTACGGCGAGCTCAAGACGCTCCCCATCCTCGAAGACCACCAGGTCGAGCCCGACTCCCCGTACGGCGCCACCAAGCTGGCCAAGGAGAAGCTCTGCCTGGCGTGGAGCAAGCTGTACGACCTCAACTGCGTCTGCCTGCGCTACTTCAACGTGTACGGCCCCAACCAGCGGTTCGACGCGTACGGCAACGTCATCTCGATCTTCGCGTTCCAGATGCTGCGCGGTCAGCCGATCACCATCTTCGGCGACGGCGAGCAGACCCGGGACTTCGTCAACGTGCACGACGTGGTGGAGGCCAACTACCGCTCGGCGATGACGGTCGGCCTCAGCGGCGCCTTCAACCTGGGCAGCGCCTCGCACATCAGCATCAACGACCTGGTCAGCAAGCTGAAGGTCGCCTCGGGCCTGGACCCGGTCGTCACCTACGGCCCGCCGCGCCCCGGCGACGTGCTGCACAGCCTGGCCGACATCAGCGCCGCCCGGGACGCGTTCGGCTTCGACCCGAAGGTCGGCCTGGACGAGGGCCTCGCCGAGTACTTCGAGTTCGCCCGCAGCGAGGTCGACGGAGAGGCCGCCTGACGTGAGGATCCTCGTCCTCGGCGGCGCCGGGATGCTGGGGCACAAGGTGTTCCAGACGCTGTCCCCGCGGGACGACGAGGTCCTCTGCACGGTGCGCGGCCCCGCCGCCGCCTCTCCCCTGGCCCGGACCACCCTGTACGACCCCGCCCGCACCATCGACGAGGTCGACTGCCTCGACCTGCCGGCGGTGCGCGCGCTCCTGGACGAGCTTCGGCCGGACCACGTCGTCAACTGCGTCGGCATCATCAAGCAGCGAGGCGACGCCAAGGCGGCCATCCCGAGCATCACGATCAACTCGCTGCTCCCCCACCTGCTCGCCGAGCAGCTGGACGGGTGGGGCGGTCGGCTGATCCACTTCAGCACCGACTGCGTGTTCCGCGGCGACCGGGGTGGCTACACCGAAGACGATCCGAGCGACGCGACCGACCTGTACGGCCGCAGCAAGCACCTGGGTGAGGTCGCCACGGACAACGCGTTGACCATCCGCAGCTCGATCATCGGCCGCGAGCTGAGCCACTTCGCGTCGCTGCTGGAGTGGTTCCTGGCCCAGGGCCAGGGCCCCATCCGGGGGTTCACGAAGGCGATCTGGTCCGGCGTGCCGACGACCTGGATGGCGTGGCTGGTGGGCCACCTCATCGACGAGCACCCCACGCTGTCGGGCATGTACCAGCTCGCGGCGGAGCCCCTCAACAAGTACGACCTGCTGCGCATGCTCGCGGAGGCCTACGGCCGGGACATCGACATCGTCCCGGACGACGCCTTCGCGATCGACCGCAGCCTCGATGGCAGCCGCTTCCTCGAAGCGACCGGCATCGAGGTGCCCCAGTGGCCTGAGCTGATCGGCGGCCTGGTGGCCGACCCGACCCCCTACGCCGATTGGAGATGACGATGTTCGAGCCCGTCTTCGAAGGAAAGAGAATCCTGATCACCGGCGGCACCGGCTCGCTCGGCAAGGTGATGCTCCGTCGCCTGCTCAGCGGCGAGATGGGCCACCCCGAGAAGATCATCATCTTCTCGCGCGACGAGGCGAAGCAGCACTTCATGCGCGTCGAGTACGCCAACCGCGTCGCGGCGACGGACGAGGTGATCTACGGCAACTTCATGCGCAAGGTGCAGTTCCGCATCGGCGACGTGCGCGACTTCGAGCTGATCAGCGGCGCCCTGCGGGACGCCGACATCGTGGTCAACGCCGCCGCGATGAAGCAGGTCCCGACCTGCGAGTACTACCCCCACGAGGCGGTGCGCACCAACGTCGAGGGCGCCGAGAACATCGTGCGCGCCATCCAGCTGCACCGGCTGCCCATCGAGACCGTCGTCGGCGTCTCCACGGACAAGGCCTGCAAGCCGGTCAACGTGATGGGTATGTGCAAGGCGATCCAGGAGCGGATCTTCGTGCAGGCCAACATGCGCTGCCCGGACACCCGCTTCGTCGTCACCCGCTACGGCAACGTGCTCGCGTCGCGCGGCTCGGTCATCCCGCTGTTCCACGAGCAGATCCGGTCGGGCGGCCCCGTCACCCTGACGACGACCGACATGACCCGGTTCCTGCTCAGCCTCGACGACGCCGTCAACACGGTGCACGCGGCGGTGGCGGGCGGCACGCCCGGCGAGACCTGGGTGCCGCGGGCCAAGTCGGCGAGCATCGTCAACGTGGCGAAGGCGCTCATCGGCGACCGCGACATCGACATCGTCGTCTCCGGCATCCGCCCCGGCGAGAAGGTCCACGAGATCCTGATCTCGGACGAGGAGTCCCACCGCTCCGTGGAGCGCGGCGACTGGTACGCCGTGCGGCCGATGCTCCCCGAGGTCGGGGTGCCGCCCGAGGAGGGCGCGCTGTCGGCCGAGTTCAGCTCCGGTGACTGCGTGATGGACCTGGCCGAGACGATCGAGCTGCTCCGCGCCCGACGCCTGCTCCTCGAGCAGCAGGGCGACGACGAGGGCGAGCTGCTCCGGTGAAGGTCCTAACGGTCCTCGGGACGCGGCCGGAGATCATCCGGCTGTGCAACGTGATCCGGCTGCTCGACGAGCACGCCGACCACGTGCTGGTGCACACCGGTCAGAACTACGACGATCGGCTCAGCCGCATCTTCTTCGAGGACCTCGAGGTGCGTCCGCCGGACGAGCACATGGGCGTGCGAGCGGGCAGCTTCGGAGGCCAGATCGGTCAGATCCTGGAGAAGAGCGAGGAGCTCCTGCTGAAGCACCGCCCGGACCGGCTGCTCATCCTGGGGGACACCAACTCCGGCATGGCCGCCATCGTCGCGCGCCGGCTCGGGATCCCGGTGCACCACATGGAGGCGGGCAACCGCTGCTTCGACGACCGCGTCCCCGAAGAGGTGAACCGGCGGGTCATCGACAACTGCTCGACGGTGCTCATGCCGTACACCGAGCGCAGCCGGGAGAACCTGCTGCGCGAGGGCTTCCGGGGCCAGGACATCCACGTCACCGGCAACCCGATCAAGGAGGTCATCGACCGCTACTCCGATCGGATCGACGACAGCGCCATCCTCGCGGACCTCGGCCTGCAGCCCGGCAGGTTCTTCCTCGTGACGATGCACCGCGCCGAGAACGTCGACATCGAGCCCCGCCTGCGCGGCCTGGTCGATGGCCTGGCCCGCCTGCACGCCGAGTACGGCTACCCGGTCATCTGCTCGTTCCACCCCCGCACCCGCAACAAGGTCGAGGCGTTCGGCGTCGACGTGGAGCGGGCGGGGCTGCGCTTCCTGCCGCCGTTCGGCTTCTTCGACTTCGTGCACCTGGAGCGCGAGGCCTTCTGCGTGCTGTCCGACAGCGGCACGGTGCAGGAGGAGGCGTGCATCTTCGGCGTGCCCAACGTCACCATCCGGGACGTCACCGAGCGCCCCGAGACGGTCGACTGCGGCAGCAACATGCTGTCCGGCGCCGACCCCGACCAGATCGTGTCCCTGACCTCCCTGGTCACCTCGCGGCGGGGCACCTGGACGCCGCCGGCGGAGTACCTGGCCGACAACGTCGCGGACACGGTCACCCGGATCGTGCTCGGCTACCGTCTCCCGGACCGGGCCGAGGAGCGCTGGCAGCGCGAGTCGCGCCGGTAGGAGAGTCGCCGTGAGGGTGCTGCTCGTCTCCCCCTGGTACGCCCCCGAGCCCGAAGGCCGGGTCGCCCCGCTCGCCGAGGCGCTGGTCGCCCGCGGTCACGAGGTGCGGGTGCTCACGGGCTTCCCCCACCTGGGCACCGGCAAGGTCTACGACGGCTACACGATGCGGTGGCGGCAGCGGGAGACGATCCGTGGGGTCGACGTCGTGCGTCTGCCGCTGTTCCCGGACCACAGCAGCTCCGTGGTCAAGCGGTCGACCAACTACCTGAGCTTCAACGCGTCGCTCGTCGGCCTGGGGACCTGGATGCTGCGCAAGGCGGACGTCATCTGGGGCTACACGGCGCTCGTCGGGGTCCCCGCGATGTGGTTCCGGCAGCTGCTCGGCGCGCCGGTGGTGCTCGACATCCCGGACCTGTGGCCCGAGGCGCTGTTCGAGTCGGGGATGGTGCCCCAGGGGCCGATGGTCGACCTGCTGGGCAAGGTCAGCGACGGCATGTTCCGCCAGGCCGACTTCCTGACCTTGTGGAACCCCGGCTTCCAGGGCCGCCTGGAGCAGCGGGGGGTGCCGTCGGGGCGGATGCGGATCATCGAGAACTGGTGTGACGCAGAGCTCTTCCGGCCGGTGGACCCGGAGCCCGAGCTGGCCGAGCGGTTCGGGCTGGGCGGCCGGTTCAACGTCATGTTCGCCGGCAACATGGGCTTCGCCCAGGGGCTGGAGACGGTCCTGGACGCGGCGGCGCTGCTCCAGGGGCAGGGGAACGACGACGTGCAGTTCGTGCTCGTCGGCGACGGCGCCTGCTACGACGACCTGCGCGCGCAGGCGGAGGCCGAGGGGCTGGACAACGTGCGGTTCCTGGGGCGGCACCCCAAGGACCTGATGCCGCGCCTGTTCGCTCACGCCGACGCGCTGCTCGTGCACCTGCGCGACCGGGACCTCTTCTCGATCACCATCCCGGGCAAGACGCAGGCCTACCTGGCCTGCGCCAGGCCGATCGTGATGGCCGTCAAGGGCGACGGCACGGACCTGGTGGACGCCACCGGCGTCGGGGTGACGTGTCCCCCCGAGGACGCGGCGGCGCTGGCGGAGGCGGTGCTGAAGCTGCGGGCGATGAGCCCGGAGGAGCGCCAGGCGATGGGCCGCAAGGGCCGCGCCCTGTTCGAGGAGCGCTTCACCCAGGAGGGGCTCCTGGGGCGGATGGAGCAGACGCTGGTCGAGGTCGCGGAGCGCGGCCGCCTCAGCTGAGGCGGATCTCCTCGAGCCCCATGAAGCGCATCGCCATCTTGGTGCGGCGCTTGAAGCCGCTCCAGGAGCGGACTTCGCGGACGCGGCGGTACAGGTTGCGCGGCGAGAAGTAGAAGCGCCGCGTCACGTCCATCTGGATCTTCTTGAGCTGCTCGGGCGTGTACAGCGTGTTGGCGTACGGCGCCTGCACGTTGCGACCGGGCTCGGCGGCGAAGCGGGGCCACGGGTCACGGTCGTCCGTCAGGTCGCCGTTCTCCCGGGCGACCCGGTACAGCTCCGTCTTCGGGTACATCGTCATGATCGAGAAGTTGGCGTACTCGACCTTGTTCCGCTTGAGGAACTCGGCCTCGGCCAGCATCTCGTCCCGGGTCTGGCCGGGCAGGCCGAGCATCATGAACGCGAACAGGGGGAGGTCCGCGGCGCGGGCGCGGGCGATCGTGTCCACGATCTGATCCGTGGTGACCTCCTTCTGCATGTAGTCCAGGTACTTCTGGTTGCTGGACTCGATGCCGAGGGAGACGCGGGAGACGCCGGCGCGCTTGCCCCACTCGATCACCTCGTCGCTCAAGCCGTCGACGCGGGCGCTGATCTTGAACTCGACGTCCAGGTCCCGGTCGACCATGTGGCGGAAGAGCTCGACCGCGCGCTTCTTGTTGACCGTCACGTTGTCGTCGACGAAGAAGAAGGACTTGATGCCCTTGTTCGCCCACTCCTCCATGTGGTCGACGATCAGCTTCGGTGTGCGGTACCGGAACCGGGTGCGCCGGATGTCGCAGAAGTTGCACGCGTACGGGCAACCGCGGGAGGACTCCATCGGCAGCGTGATGTCGTAGTTGCCGAGGATGTGCGAGTACAGCGAGATGTCGGTCAGGCCGAAGTCGGGGAACGGGATGTCGTCCAGCTCCGTCTCGACCGGGCGGTCCCCGTTGAGGACGATCTCGCCGTCCACCTTGTGGCCCAGACCCTGGATGTTGGCCAGGTCCGTGCCGTCCTTCAGCGCCGTCAGCAGCTCGGCGAACGTGCGCTCGCCCTCGCCCTTGACGACGTAGTCGATCGAGTCCTGGGCGAGCGTCTCGGTCGGGTAGAGGGTGACGTGCCATCCGCCGAGCACGACCTTGCAGTCGGGGTCGAGCTTCTTGACGCGGCGGGCGGCCAGCAGGGTGTCGTAGTAGTTGAACGTCAGCGCGGTCAGGCCGACGACGTCGGGCCCGAAGGCCTGGACCTCGGCCTCCATCTGGTCGAAGTCGAGCTCCAGGGCGCGGCAGTCGACGAACTTCACCTCGATCCAGGGGCAGTGCTTCTGGGCGAACGTGGCGACGGACAAGATGCCGAGCAGCGGGCGGTGCTCCCGCTTGTGATCCAGCGACTTGTGCACGCTGGCCACCATGTAGTTCTCTTCTGGCGCGACCATCAGCAGAATCTTCACGGGGTGTCTCCTCGAACGCGCAGCGGCCCAGCCGACGTCACGCAGGGAGCGATATAGTACCGTTGGCTCCGAGCGGCAACTCAATGAGGGCCGCCGGCGCAGACCCCAAGAGGTTTGCCGGACGTCGACGGGAGGCCCTAGCTTGCGTCGGCATGGAGCCCATGCCCACACGTGTTGACCTCCGTCCGAACATTGCTAGTGTCCGTCGCCGTCATGAGAGTTGGTTCTCTCCAGGAGCGACCGCGTTGACCATCCTCGGCATCCCGTTCCACCGACGCCAGGTCTTCTACCTGGTCGGCGACGCCGCGCTGGCGCTGGCCGCGGTGTACCTCGGGCACGCCCTCCGGCTGGTCCGCTCGGGCATCGATGTCGGCCTGCTGGAGATCCTGGACGTCACCACCGGCGCGTCGTTGCTCTTCGTGCTGGCGAACCTGGTGATGCTCTACATCACCGACGCCTACAACCCGGCCAACGACTACCGGCAGCCGGTGCAGCAGGTCCGGCTGGTCGTCGCCATTGGCGCGGCGCTGCTGCTGCAGGCGGCGATGTACTACTTCACGCCGTGGGAGTTCGACCGTGGTCGCGGCATCGCCCTCCTGAGCTTCGGCTGGTTCGTTCTGCTGATGATCACCTGGCGCTGGGGGGTCGCGTGGCTTCGCCCCCCCAAGGTGGCTCGCTATCGAACCCTCATCGTTGGCGCCGGGACCGCGGGGCAGGACATCGCACAGCAGGTGGCTGCCCACCGCGACGCGAGCGTACGCTACGACCTCGTCGGCTTCTTGGACGACGACGCCGAGGCCGTCGGGGAGGAGTCCTCGGTGGTCGGAGACTTCGGCGCCCTCGAGGAGGTGCTCGCCGATCGTCGGGTCAACCTCATCATCGTCGCGGTCGGCCACGATCTGCCGCGCCACCTGACAGAGCCGCTGCTCATGGCAAAGGCGAGCGGCGTCCAGATCGTCGACATGCCGACGCTGTACAAGAAGCTCACCGGCCGGGTGCCCATCTCCCATTTGAATGACACCTGGTTGATCTTCGGCCCGGGGTTCACGTACCGCGGCCGGATTGTCGCCGGGTTGACCCGCGTGATCGACGTCGCCCTGGCCTGCTTCGGGCTCCTCGTCACGGCGCCGGCGATGCTGTGCTCGGCGATCGCGATCAAGCTGACGTCACCGGGGCCGGTGCTGTACGCCCAGGAGCGCATTGGACTGAACGACGTGCCGTTCACCATCCTCAAGCTCCGCACCATGGGCAGCGACGCCGAGGCCAAGTCGGGTCCGGTCTGGTCCCAGGGATCGGGCGATCCCCGCGTCACCCCCGTCGGCCGCTTCCTGCGGCGGTCGAGGCTCGACGAGATCCCGCAGCTGTGGAACGTGCTGAGGGGCGACATGGCGTTCGTCGGGCCGCGCCCCGAGCGTGAGGTCTTCGTCCGCCAGCTGGAGGAGCGGATCCCCTTCTACGCGCTGCGCCACGCGGTCAAGCCGGGGGTGACGGGTTGGGCGCAGGTTTCGTTCCGCTACGGGGCGAGCGACGAGGACGCGGCGACCAAGCTCGAGTTCGAGCTGTACGCGATCCAGGAGATGAACCCGGCGTTGTACCTGCTGATTTTGCTCAAGACGCTGCAGACGGTCCTGGTGCGGCCGGGCTCCTAAACGGACCCTCATGATTATGAGGCCCCAGGAGCGGGGAGGCCTGGAGGGCCGAGGTCAAGGACCGAAGAGGGAGCGGGGCTTGCCCCCCGTGACCGATGAGGGACGCAGAGATCGGGTCCCAGACCCGCGCGGAGGGCCTCAGTATTGTGAGGGGCCGTCTAGTACTGCTTGATTAGTATTGACACCCGATCCGCTGTGTGATCAAACCTGTGC
>CAYQEG010000240.1:0-11861 GCA_964416435.1 uncultured Rickettsiales bacterium | reverse complement strand
CATCCCCCAGTGCTGGCGCTACGAGCGCATGACCCGGGGCCGCAAGCGCGAGCACTACCAGTGGAACATGGACGTCTTCGGCGTCGCCGGCGTCACCGCCGAGGTGGAGCTGCTGGCGGCCATCGTCACCTTCCTGAAGCGGCTGGGGCTCACCTCGTCCGACGTCGGCATCAAGGTCTCCAGCCGCAAGGTGCTGCAGGGCGTGCTGTTCGGGCTCGGCGTCACCGAGGCCCAGTTCGCGCCGGTCTGCGTGCTCGTCGACAAGCTCGAGAAGCTGCCCCGGGAGGCGATCGAGAAGGACCTCGCGGAGCTCGGGCTGCAGGGCTCGCTCGTCGACACGATCCTCGACACCCTGTCGATTCGCGACCTCGACGCCCTGACCGCCGCGCTGGGGGCCGAGCACGAGGCGGTGGCGGAGCTGCGCTCGATCTTCGAGCTGGCGGAGACCTACGGCTTCGCCGACTGGCTGCAGCTCGACGCGTCGGTCGTTCGAGGCCTCGCCTACTACACCGGCGCGGTGTTCGAGGCGTTCGACCGAGGCGCGACGCTGCGCGCGATCTGCGGCGGCGGCCGCTACGACCGGCTTCTGAGCACCTTCGGCGGCAAGGACGTGCCGGCCTGCGGCTTCGGCTTCGGGGACGTCGTCATCGTCGAGCTGCTCAAGGACAAGGGGCTCCTCCCGGAGCTGAAGTCCAGCTGCGACGACGTGGTGTTCGCGTTCTCCGAGGACCTGCGGGGGCCGGCCCAGCAGGTCGCCGCGGCGCTGCGGGCGTCGGGCCGGAGCGTCGACCTGGTGCTCGAGAAGAAGAAGACGAAGTGGGCGTTCGGCCACGCCGACGCCCGCGGGGCCGAGCGCCTCGTGTTGATCGCCCCCCACGAGTGGGAACAAGGCCTCGTAAGGGTGAAGGACATGGCGAGCGGTCAGCAGTCCGACGTACCCTTCGCCTCCCTTTAGGAGACGCGCCCTCCGCGTCCCACCGGAGCACCCCGATGTCTGACGCCCCCATCTACATCTGCGGCCCCAGCCGCTCCCCCATCGGCAAGTTCGGCGGAGGCCTCTCCTCGTTGATGCCCGCGGACCTGTCGATCCCGGTCGCGAGGGCCGCGATGGAGCGGGCGGGGGTCTCCCCCGACCAGGTCGACGAGGTCATCTGGGGCCACGGCCGCCAGGCCGGTGGCGGCCCCAACACCGCCCGGCAGGTCGGCATCCGGGCCGGCGTGCCCGAGACGTCCCCCGCCTACACGCTCAACAAGGCGTGCGCTTCGTCGCTGTTCGCGATCGTGCAGGCGGCCCGCACCATCAAGCTGGGCGAGGGCGAGGTCCTCCTCGTCGGCGGCGTGGAGTCGATGTCCAACACGCCGTACATGCTCCCGCGCGCCCGCTGGGGCTACCGGATGGGCAACGCCCAGCTGGTCGACGGCATGTACCGCGACGGCTTCTACTGCCCGCTCGCCGAGCAGCTGATGGGCGCCACCGCCGAGACGCTGGCCGAGCAGTACGACATCGGGCGGGACGAGCAAGACCTGTTCGCCGAGGCGTCCCAGCGCAAGGCCGCGCAGGCGTGGGAGGCCAACGCCTTCGCCGGCGAGCTCGTGCCGATCGAAGTGCCGGGGCGCAAGGGACCGACGATCGTCGACCGCGACGAGCACATGCGGCCCGACAGCACGGCCGAGAAGATGAAGAAGCTCCGGGCGGTCTTCAAGAAGGACGGCACGGTGCACGCCGGCAACAGCTCCGGCGTCACCGACGGCGCGGCGGCCGCGGTCGTCGCTTCGGCCGCCGCGGTGGAGCGCTACGGGCTCCACCCGATCGCCACGGTCGTCGACTGGGCGGTCGCCGGCGTCGACCCGAAGGTGATGGGCATCGGGCCCGTACCGGCCACCCGCAAGCTGATGGCGAAGACGGGGCTGAGCATCGGCGACTACGACCTCGTCGAGTTGAACGAGGCGTTCGCCGTCCAGGCGCTCGCGTGCGATCGGGACCTCGGTCTCGATCACGACCGCTTGAACGTGCACGGCGGCTCGATCGCGCTGGGGCACCCGATCGGGGCGACCGGCTGCCGCATCGCCGTCACGCTGCTCCACGCGATGCAGCGCCACGGCGCCCACCGCGGCCTCGCGACGCTCTGCGTCAGCGGCGGCATGGGGCTGAGCGTGCAGTTCGAGGCCGTCTCCTGATGCGGGCTGCCGCCTTCGGGCTGGCGCTCGCCGCGGTCGCCACCACCGGCTGCGACGTCGTGCAGGCGCCGGTCTGCGCCGCCGTCACCCCGCTGCACGAGACCCGCGACGGGCGGGCGGAGGCCGGCCCCCTGGCCAACGGGGATGTCGCGGTGGACCTGCTGCTGTTCGACACGACCCGGGTCGACGGCGTCTCCGCGGACACGTTCGACGCGGTCTGGTCGGTCGAGGCGGACGACACCGCGAGCGAAGGGGACTGCGCGATGTCGATGGACTGCGGGCCGGACGCCTTCGCCCCCGGCGACACGCTGAGCTGCTCGGTGACCGACGACGTCGACGGCGACGCTTGCACCTTCCGCGCGACGATCACCCTGACGGTGACCCGCTACGACGCGTCGGTCTGCACGGAGACCACGACCCAGTACCAGGTGGCGGTCGAACACGGCGGTTGAGGGTCGATTCGACCCCTCAACCCTGTACTTTTTTCATATTGCCATGCACGAAGTATCGTGCTCCACGCGACGGAGGCCCGATCGGGCCGATCAGACGGCGCGTCGGAAGTCCTCGAGGTAGTGCCGCCGCTTGGCGTGGCGCAGCTTGCCCAGCGCCCGGATCTCGATCTGGCGGATGCGCTCGCGGGTGAGGCCGAACTCGCGGCCGATCTGCTCGAGGGAGCGGGTCTCGTAGTCGTCCAGGCCGAAGCGCAGACGGAGGACCTTCTCCTCGCGCGGGTCGAGGGTGGCCAGGGCTCGTGTCACTCGCTTTCGCATCGATTCCTCCAACAGGTCGGAACCAGGCTCGTCGGCCTCCTCATCGCCGATGAAGTCACTGAGGGTTGCGTCCCCGTCCTCCCCGACGGGCTTGTCCAGGGAGACGGGCTCCCGGTTCATGCGGATGAGATCGTCGATGTCGTCGATGCTCATCTCCATCGCTTCGGCCAGCTCGGTGCGAGTGGCGTCGCGCGAGTGCTTCTTCGCGAGCTCACGCTTGCAGGCGTTGAGGCGGTTGATGACCTCGAGCTTGTAGATGGGGACCCGGATGGTCCGGCAGGTGCTCTCGATGTGCCGCACGACGGCCTGGCGGATCCACCACGAGGCGTACGTGCTGAACTTGAAGCCACGGTGGTACTCGAACTTCTCGACCGCCCGCATCAGGCCGATGTTGCCTTCCTGGATGAGGTCGGACATCGGCACGCCGCGGTAGCTGTACTGCTTCGCGATGCTGACGACGAGGCGCAGGTTGCAGCGGATCATCTTGGCGCGGGCGACCTCCATCTCGTGGGGGTTTCCCTCCATGCAGAGCCGAGCCGTCTCGTACTCCTCCTCGCGGGTCATCAGGTCGTGCGCTCCCATGTCCTTGAGATAGCTGTCGAGGACTCGGGCGTTCTGAGCGGTACGAAGCTTGCCGGCCATGCTGCTCCTGCAGTTGCGGTTCGGCCGGTTTCTAAGCAAGTACCGGGCCAACTTGGGACCCGGGTGTCCGCTAAGGCTCGAGCTGGCGCAGCGCTTCGTAGGGATCGAACGCCCGGCCCCGCCGGCGACGCTGCTTCGGCAGCTCCTCGCGGCAGGCGGTCACGAACGCCGCCAGGTCGCCTTCGAAGCGGACCAGCGCCTCGTCGAAGTCGTCCATGCCGGTGTTGTAGACGCGGAACTGCTTGAGGCGGGCGGTGTTCAGGGTGCGGCCCTCGTCCAGGGCGTGTCGGTACCCCTCGATGCGGAAGGCGATCGTGGCGTAGTCGGCCCGGGAATCGGCGATCACGGCCTCCATCCGTCCCACAATCTCCTCGCGAGGCAGGCCCGAGCGATACAGCCCGTCCAGCCGCTGCACCATCCCGTGCATGAACTGGCGGTAGAGGTCGGAGTCATGCTCCCGGTCGACGTACTTCTGCCAGATCTCCGGGTGCTCGTCCGCGATCGACCGCAGGAAGCGCTCGGACGCCTCGTCGCCCACGAAGCTGGCCCAGCTCTCGTTGAAGCGGCCCTGCCCCTTGAGCCACAGCGTCGCGTGGGCCAGCTCGTGGAGCACGGTGTTGCTCATCCGCTCCTCGTCCCACCTCAGCATCGAGCGCCACAGCGGGTCGCGGAACCAGCCGAGGGTCGAGTACGCGCCGGCCGAGCGGATCCAGGTGACCCATCCCAGCTCCCGCAGGCGGGCCGCCTCCGCGCGCGCGTCGTCCTTGTCGAAGAAGCCGATGTAGGGCAGCTCGCCGACGACGGGGTAGCGGTAGACGTGGCTGGTGAACGCGTCGGGGGCGGCGGCGCTGACGTTCCAGACGACGTCGTCGAAGTCGGGGTTGATGGTCGTGTAGTTCTTCGTCGGCAGCAGGCCGAGCTCGGCTTCGCCGTACTCCTTGATGCGCGGCACCCACAGGAGCATCTCGCGCTCGCGATCGGTGAAGTCCACCTCGTCGAGTGCCCGCTCGATCGGCATCCGCCCTGCAATGAGCTGGAACTGACCGGACGCCTGGCGGGCTATGTAGGCGCAGCCGGGCAGCAGCAACGTCGCGGCGCAGAGCAGGACGACCCCCACGAGTGACCATCGACTGCGCAGCATCCCCAGACGCTATCATCGGAGGCCGCATGCGCCCCGCAATCGCCTCGATCCTGTTCGTTCTCCCGCTCCTCGGCTGCGAGTTCTGGCGTACGCCGGAGCCCGAGCCGCCGGACCCGAACCGCGACGCGCTCCTGGAGTGCGGGGACGACGAGATCGTCGACGGCTACCCCGCTGGCTCCGGTCTGGCGGTGGAGGCGGCCCGGGGCGTGGGCGTCGAGCTCCTGACCGACTTCGACAACGAGTTCGACGGCGCCCGGCTGGCGATCCAGTCGGGGTCGCAGCTTCGGCGCGTGCTCGAGGTGTGGGACCCGGCGCGGGATCGGCGGGTGATGCCGGCGACGGTGAACGAGGGCGACGAGCTCGTGCTGGAGCTGATCCAGCCGGAGGGCGGGAACGCCGCGGGCACCGTGTCGATGCGCTGCGCCGACCCGGGCGAGCTGTGCTTCAACCTCGCCGACGACGACGGCGACGGCCGGACCGACTGCGCCGACCTCGCGTGCGCGCGGGATCCCGGCTGCGTCGATGACCAGGAGGACCTGGAGGAGGTGGTCGCCACCTGCACCGACGGCCTCGAGTCGTTGACGCCCCCGACCCTCAGCACGATCGACGACCAGCGGACCCTGTACGCGACCAGCCCGGGGGGCGGCGAGCAGCCCCCCCAGGAGTTCTGGGGCGGCGCGGAGCTGGTGCTCCGAGCCGAGGGAGACATCGGCAGCATGACGCTGCAGTTCGACTCGGCGGGGCTGGTCTGCGCCGGCCAGCCGAGCCCCGACGTGGTGTTGTGCATCGACCCCATCCGGGTCGAAGCGGGCGACGAGGTCACGCTGGACTTCGGCGAGCGGGACGTCTGGCTCGAGCCCCTGGACCTCGCCTGGGCGGGCGTTCGCGTCGGCCTCGATTGCGGCGCGGACGGCTGAGGCCTAGGTTCCCCCCTCATGCTCGAACTCCTCGACAAAGAAGACTTCTGGAGCGGCGGCGGCCCGATCATCGTCGTGATCGGCCTGGCGTCGGTGCTCGCGCTGATGGTGTTCGTGCTGCGTCTCGTGGAGACGCGCCGCACCGCCGTCGTGCCCCGCCGGCTCGTCATCCAGGTCCGCGACCTCGTTCTGCGGGACGAGATCGCCGAAGCGATCACGCTGTGCAAGCTGGACGACTCGCCCCTCGCCCGGATCTTCATGTCCGGGCTGCGCCACCGCGGCAAGCCACGGGACGTGGTGAAGGAGTTCCTGCTGGAGGTCGGACGCCACGAGGGCATGGCCCTCCAGCGCGGCCTGGTGGTGCTCGAGACGGTCGCGGTGGTCGCTCCCCTGCTCGGGTTGCTGGGCACCGTGTGGGGCATGATCGACGTGTTCCAGGCCATCGAGGCCCACGGCGTCGGCGACGCCGCCGCACTCGCGGGCGGCATCGGCACCGCGCTGTACACGACGATGGCCGGCCTGCTCGTCGCCATCCCCGTCCGCGTCGGCCACAGCACGGTGATGGCCCGGGTCGACCACCTGGTGCTCGCGATGGAGGAGGAGGCGCTCGACCTGCTCGACCTCGTCGCCCACACCGGTGACGGGCCGGAGCCGGACGCCGAAGCGGTGCCGACGGCGCCCCGGGCGGTCTCCTAGGGGCCGGTCGTGGACTTCACCCCCCAGCGCAAGCGGCGGCCGCTCATCCTGGAGCTCACCCCGCTGATCGACGTCGTGTTCCTGCTGCTGATCTTCTTCATGGTCAGCACGACGTTCGTCAACGAGCCCTCCGCCCTGGAGCTCGACCTGCCCACCAGCAGCAGCGCCGAGGTCATCCCCGAGGGGGAGGACGTCTCGATCTCGCTGACCGCGGACGGAAAGGTGTACGTCGACGGCGAGGGGGTGACCATCGAACAGCTGAGCGCCCGGCTGCGCCAGATCGCGCGAGACGCGCCGAGCACGAACGTCGTCGTACGAGGCGACGCCGGCGTCGATGTACAGCGTCTGGTCGACGTTCTGAGCGTCGCCCACGACCTCGGACTGACCCACTTCAGCCTGGCCACCGAGAGCGCCGAGTAGGGCGATCGATCCGCCGCGCGATCGCGCGTTACCAGAATCGCGCCAATATCGGCGCGTCTTACCTTGAGCCGGAGATCGCCGACCCGTACACTGATGGGAAGGACGGGAATCTCTGGAGTGGCTCCCTCTTCAACGCTTCGCTCGGCGGTACCGCTGATCCTCTTCGCCGTCCTCGCGGGCGGCGCTGCGTGGGCGTGTTTCGGGGACCGCGGCATCCTCGCCAACCGCACGCTGCTCGCCGAAGTGACGACCCGCGAAGCCCGGATCGAGGAGCGCCAGGCGACCGTCGCCCACCTCCGGAGCGAGATCGAGCGCATGCGGGACGACTCGCGGGTGCAGGAGCGCTGGATCCGACAGGAGCTCGGCTACGTGAAGGCGGGCGAGATCCTCTACCTCTTCCCCGGTGACCGCACCGCGGACTTCGCCTTCCTCCAGGACCGCCACATCGAGCCCGGCAACCTGCCGACCGAGGGAGAAGAGTGACCCGACCCGCACCCCACGGACGGATCCCCCGCACCCACCGCGAACCGTCGGCCGACGCGGTCGAGATCATCCTGCTGCTCCTGGTCCTCGCCGGCGTCGCGATGGGCTTCGCGGACGCGGACCGCGCTCCGCTGCACCCCTTCCGGGCCCTCGCCCTGGCCGTCGTGCCGGCGGTGGTGGGGGGGCGGAGCCTGGCGCGGCCCTCCCTCGCCGCCCGCCGCGGCACCCGCGCGCCGCTCTGGCTGCCCGCCCTGGTCGCCCTGTCGGCGGTCGGCATCCAGGCCACCGGCGGGCTGTCCGGCGTGGTGACCCCGGCGACGTTCCTCGTCATCGGGGGCGGGAGCCTCGTCGCGGGCCACAAGCGCGCCCTGCCGTGGGCCGTGCTCGCCGCCGCCGCGGTCCTCATCCCGGGCTGGCTGGGGGTCGCCACGGCGTCTCCGTGGGTGCTCCAGGCCGGCTTCACCGTGGGGCTGCTCCTCTGCGCCATCGTGCCGGGCAACGCCCTGCTGGCCGAACGCCGCGCCCACGACCGCACCCGCGGGCAGCTGCGAGCGCTGGAGGACGAGGCCGGCGGGCTGCGCCACGAGACCGGCGAGGCGCTCCCCCACCTGAGGGGCAGCAGCTACAGCGCGCAGGAGCTCGACCGGGACCTCCGGGCCATCGCTCGGGAGCTCCAGGAGGACATGGAGCGGGCCTGTGCGGTGCTGGTCGCCGCCACCGGCGCCACCACGGTGTCGGTGTACCGCCCCGGCGACGAGCGCACCGGCGAGCTGATGACGGTCGCGGCGGCCGGCGAGACCGGGGACCTGGTCCCCAACGTCGACTGCCGGGAGGGCATCTTCGGCGCCGCGTTCAAGGCGGGCACGCCGGTCTGCCTCAAGGAGGTGCACGACCGGGACCCCCGCCTCGCCCACCGCATCGAGGCCAACGACGTCGTCGCGGTGCTCGCGATCCCGCTGGTCGACGCGGAGCGACCGTTCGGGGTGGTCGTGCTCGACGCCTGCGACGACCAGACGCTGGACGACCGAGCGCGTCGGGTTGCCGGCTCCATCGCCGACTTCGTGGCCCGGCTGATCGCTCGCGCGGTCGACCTGACCGCGGTGCGGGGCGGCATGCGCGAGAAGGACGCCTTCTACGAAGCCTGCCGCGAGGTCTCCCGCCACGTGCGCATCGACGCCATCACCGATGCGGTGGTGCGCAGCGCCGGCGAGTTCGTGCCGATGGACGCCTGCGCGTTGGCTCTGTGCGACGAGGCGGGGGAGCGGATGCGGGTGGTGGGGGCGATGGGGTTCGACCCTGCGCCGCCGGAGGCCCCCTTCTTCGTGACGCCGAGCGAGGGCCTGCTCGCCCACGCGGTGCGGCACCGGACCGCCATCGAGCGGACCGACGTGCTGACCTCGGATCGCGCCCCGGTGCTCTTCGGCAGCGCCCACGGGCCGACGAGCGACCTGCAGTCCCTGCTCGTGTTGCCGATCGTGGCGCCCGGCGGAGGGGACCACCCGCCGCTCGGCGCGCTGGTCACGGGGCGGCGGGCGGGCGCGGACTTCGAGCGAGAGGACGCCGAGCGGCTGCAGGTGCTGCTGCACCAGGTCGGCGCCGCGATCAGCAACGGACGGCTCTTCGCCGAGCACGAGACCCGCGGCGTCACCGACTCCATGACCGGTCTGCCGAACCACCGCCGCTTCCAGGAGGTGCTCGCGGGCAAGCTCGCCGCGTCCCAGCGGACCCGGCTCAAGACCAGCCTGCTGCTCCTCGACATCGACAAGTTCAAGTCCGTCAACGACACCTACGGCCACCCGATGGGCGACGAGGTGATCAAGCGCCTCGCCCGACTCCTCGCGGAGTTCGGACGCGAAGGCACCGACCTGGCGGCCCGCTACGGCGGCGAGGAGTTCGTGCTGGTGCTGGAGGACACGGAGGCGGAGGGGGCGCGCGTCGTCGCGGAGCGGATCCGCGAGGCGTTCAAGCGCGAGGTCTTCGTGTTCAGCGAGGGCAACCGCCCCGTCAGCTTCCGCTGCTCGGTGAGCATCGGGATCGCCTGCTTCGCCGACGACGCGGCGAACCAGCAGGAGCTGATCGATCGCGCCGACCAGGCGCTGTACGCGAGCAAGGAGCGGGGTCGGGACCGGGCGACCTGCTGGCAGGACCTGCGCAGCTCCCAGCCGGGGGCGACCGCCCCGGGCCCGCGCACGGGACCGGGCGCTCGACGTCCCTGAAGCTGATAATCAGTCGCCGAGCACGTCGGCGATGTCGGCGTCGCTCAGGCCGAGGGAGCGACCCACCTCGACGGCCTGCGCCTTGAACGCCTCCACCCCGGCGAGGCTGCCCAGCAGGTACTTCTTGGCCTGCACCGCGAGCTCGTCCTTGCGGCCGTCGGCGATCCCGAGGTCCGCGCTGACGCCGTCGATCCACTCCGCCTCCCGGGCGGAGATGCGGCCGTCGGCCAGGGCGAGCAGCTGCAGCGAGGACAGGAACAGCTCCTTCTGGCCGGCGCCGCTCAGCGGCCCCCCGCCGGCGCTGGAGAAGTCGGCCGCGTCCGTCGGCGAGATGCCGACGCCGCGCTCGAACTCCTCGACGAGGGCCAGCTCGTTGGTGTGCAGCCCGTCGCAGTCCGCGAGGGCCCGCAGCCCCTGGGCGATGTAGGCGGCGGCGTCGGGGGTGAGGTCGACCTCTCCGAAGAACTCGATCATGGCGCTGCTGTCCGTCCCTGGATGTGCACGGTGTTCGACGTCCCGAAGGCCGCGCGAGAGTGGTGGAGGGCGACTATGGTAACGCCTCGCGACCCGCCGGGGATCGCCTGGGACGATCGAATGCGCCGACCCCTCCTCTGGCTGCTCGCCGCGGCCCTGTTGATGCCCTTGACGCTGCCGGGCTGCGCGAGCGAGCGCCGCGGAGATCACTACGATCGCGCCCTCGCCATCGAGCGCGAGCTGCTGCGCCGGAACCCGGAGATCGACTACAGCCACCCCAGCTACGTCTCCGTGCTTCGGGAGCTGCGCCGGGTGTCCCGCTCCTCCCCCGACCGGGGCCGCGCCGACTCGCTCACCCAGCGCATCTCCGACGGCCGACGGATCGCCCTCACCGACTCCCACCCCCAGGTCGACCACCTGCCGAGCCGGCTGCGCGGCGCCGAGGCACCCCGCCCGGCCCGCGCGGGCGGCCCCTCCCCCCCCGCCCCCCCGCCGCGGGCCCGCGCCGCCGGCGCGCTGGGCGAGCTCACCGCGGCCCAGCGGGAGCAGCTCGACATCACGCTCTACAGCACCACGTGGTGCGGCTACTGCAACAAGGCGCGCCGCTACTTCGCGGACCGCGGGTGGGACTACGTCGAGAAGGACGTGGAGAAGGACCCGGGCGCCGGGGCGGAGTTCCGGCGGTACGCCGGGCCGCGGGGCGGGGTCCCGGTCATCGTCATCAACGGCCAGGTGTTGCGGGGCTTCAGCCAGACGGCGATCGACGACGCGGTCGCGGTCGCCGTGCGCGGCGGCTGATCCCGACCCCCCGACGGGGCGAGCCGATCAGATGTCGTCGGGCGTCGGCTCCAGCTCGCCGGGGCGCGGCTTGCCCCAGATGCGGGCGGTCAGGATGCCGACCTCGTACAGGACGATGAACGGCAGCGCGACGGCCAGCTGCGAGCCAGGATCGGGCGGGGTGATGACCGCGGCGAGGGCGAAGCCGATGACGATCGCGTAGCGCCGGAACTTGCCGAGTCCCTGCGCCGTCACCAGGCCGACGCGGGCCAGGAAGAAGATCACCAACGGCGTCTGGAAGACGACCCCGAAGGCGATCAGGAACCGCATGATGAAGGCGAGGTAGTCCGACACGGTCAGCAGCGAGCTGAAGCCGCGCTTTTCGTTGTAGGACGTGAAGAAGTCGATCGCGTACGGGAGGATGCCGTAGTAGCAGAGCGACATCCCGACCAGGAACAGCAGCGTCGCGAGCACGACGAACGGGATGATCAGCCGCCGCTCCTTCTTGTACAGCCCCGGCGCGACGAAACCCCACACCTGGTACGCGATGATCGGCATCGCGATGATCAGGGCGCCGAAGAAGCCGACCTTCAGGTCGGTCATGAACGCCTCGTACAGCTTCTTGGCGATGAACTCGCCGCCGTGCAGGTTGTCCTGCGCCGGCGCGATCAGGAAGTCGAACAGCCGACCGCCGAACGGCAGCGCGATGCACAGCGCCGCGATCAGCCCGATCCCCGACTTGATCATGCGCGAGCGCAGCTCGATCAGGTGCTCGAGGAGGGTCATCCGGTACTCCTCGACCTCGTCGTCCTTGCCCTCCTCGGGCTCGGCGTCGGGGTCGGGAGCGGTCGCCGGCAGCTCGGCGTCGGCGGCGGGTACGGGCAGCTCGGCGTCGGTCGCGGACGCCGACGTGTCGGTTCCCTCGGAGGTCACGTCGGGCGTCTCCGCCTCGGCCGGGGAGTCGGGGACGTCGCTCACGACTCGTCCTTCGCGGGCGCGGGCGCGGGGGTCGCCGAGGCCGCAGGCTCCGGGGGGGCCGGCTCCGCTGGGGCCGGCCCGGCCGGGGGGGGCGCCCCCCCCCGGGGGGGGGGGGCAAAACCCTAAATGGGGTTTTGGCAATCGAGTCCCCTCTGTAAATCCGACCGAT
>CAYQEG010000239.1:0-11884 GCA_964416435.1 uncultured Rickettsiales bacterium | reverse complement strand
AGCAGGTGGCGACGCCGTCGCCGTCGAGGTCGAAGTCCTCGTCGATCTGGCCGTCGCAGTCCTGGTCGACGCCGTCGCAGACCTCCGGGGCGCCGGGGTAGACCGTCGGATCGTTGTCGTCGCAGTCGGCGCCGCAGGCGAAGCCGTCACCGTCGCCGTCGAAGTCCTCGTCGATCTGGCCGTCGCCGTCGTTGTCGAGGCCGTCGCAGATCTCCGGCTCGCCGCCGACGCAGACGCTGAGGTCGTTGATCGCGCCGCTGCCGTAGATGTCGACCATCATCCAGCTGACGCCGCACACCTCGTACTGGATCGACTGGACGGAGTTGTCGCCGAGGCCGAGCGCCTGCACGTGGGTGATGACGTCACCGGCGATGCCGTAGTGGAGGATGTCGCTGGGCCCCTCGTGGCCCTCGATGTCGACCAGCTGCACGCCGAACACGCAGGACGGCTGGTCGAACGTGAACTCGATCCAGGCGCCGTTGGCGTCGTCGTCGGGCACGTCGATGAGGCCGTCGCCGTTGGCGTCGACGAAGTTCTCGGCCGAGATGAGGAGGTTGCCGAGGGCCGCGTCGTTCGCGCCGGGAGCGCCTTCCCCGCCGACACCCACGCCCGGGCCGCCGAAGACGACGTTGGGGGTGCCGAGGTCGGGGTCGCCGCCGGTCGGGTTGGACGAGTCGAACGCGATGGCCATGCCCACCGAGGACATGTCGATGGCGTTCCAGACTGTGATGTCGACGCCCCAGCCGGCGTACGCCAGCCAGAGGTCCTGGCCAGCCGCGATGGCGTTCCCGTTGGCGTCGGTGTCGAAGTCCAACACCATCGGGCAAGCCGCCGGGGTGGACGCCAGGGCGGCGCCCGGAATGGTCATGGCGAGCATCAGAACGACGAGTCGAACACGCATGCAGATCCCCTCAAATACCCCTTGAAGTTACGCCAGGCCGCTGGGGCGCCCCAAGAACGACGCGCACACGCGAGGGCAATCTGGGGAAACCCCCCAGGGTGGGCTCAGGGGGTCATGGAGACCGGATCGCCACCGACCAGGCGTTCTGGGGCGCGGCCACGGTCTGCGTCAGCCCGTCGGGCCAGACCACCGTGACCGACGTGACGTCGGCCTCACCCAGGCCGAAGTGCAGGCCGAGGTCGTTGCCGGCGCCCAGCGAGGAGCCGATCTTGACCTCCCGCATCTGCACCCGGCCCGAGCTGTCCTCGACGTAGACCCGGGCGCCGACCGCGTCGGTGCCTCCGACGCCGCTGCCGACGAGCCGGAGGCCGAGCCAGCTCCCCGTCGCCCCGAGGTTGCGCATCAGCTCGTACCCCTCGTCCCGCCGCGCGAGCACCAGGTCGACGAGCCCGTCGCGGTCGTAGTCGGCCGCCGCGGCGCCGAGGCTGTGGCCGGGGGCGACGAGCCCGGAGCCGACCGAGGCGTCCGCGAACGTGCCGTCGCCCTGGTTGTGGAGCAGGCGGTCGTCGTACGCGAAGCCGCCGGCGGCGAACAGGTCGAGCCAGCCGTCGTTGTCGTAGTCGAAGAAGACGCAGCCCCAGTCGTCCAGGGGGTCGTCGGCGATCCCCGCCGCCACCGACGCGTCGACGAACTGCCCCCCGCCCAGGTTCTGCAGCAGGTACAGCTGGTTGGAGTCCGTGACGGCGATGTCGAGATCGAGGTCGTTGTCGTAGTCACCGACGGCGACGCACATGCCGTTGACCCGCAGGTCGGCGCCGGTCTCGATCCCGACCTCCTCGAAGCAGGTGCCGCCGCAGCCCGGTCCGTCGTTGCGGAAGAGCACGTTGCGGTTCATCGGCTGGCCCTCGCCGAGCGGCTCGGGCGAGCCCTTGTCGTTGGCGACGTACAGGTCCAGGTCTCCGTCGTCGTCGAAGTCCGCGAAGCTCGCCTGGAACGCCGCGCCGGTGAGCAGCTCGGGCCCGAGCAGGTCGGTCCGGTCAGCCCACCCGTCGGCCGACGCGTCGTGGAAGCGGTCCCCCGACAGGGAGACCAGGTCGTCGGGCAGCCAGCTGCAGACGGGGCAGAAGTAGTTGGCGGTGTAGACCTCGAGGTGGCCGTCCCCGTCCAGGTCCGCCCACGCCGAGCTCATGCCCAGGCCGTCGGCGTCCGGTCCGTCCTCGGCGGGAGAGAAGTCGCCGTGGTCGTTCCAGAGCAGCTGGTCGGGCCCCCAGGCGTTGAGGAACAGGTCCGGGTCGCCGTCGCCGTCCGCGTCGACGAACGTCGCGCCGCCCGCCGCGATGCCGCCGACCCCGGCGTGCCGGTCATTCTCCAGCCGCCCGTCGGGCTGCTGGAGGTAGAGGCCGTTCTGCCCGTCGTGGCTGGTCAGCACGAGGTCGAGCCGGCCGTCCCCGTCGACGTCGGCCCACGCCTGCCCGCTCGCCCACCACTCCTCCCACGCCACGACGTGGGGGTGCTGCATGCCGGCGCAGCTGCTGACGTCCGCGAACCAGCCGTCGGGCGGCTCGCCCTCGGGGCAGGCGTTCTCCGGCGCCGGCAGCGGGCTGGTGGGCAGGTCCGGCTCCGACTCCACGTCGGGGTTGGCGGGCGTGACGGGCGCCAGGGAGCCCAGGCCCGGTTCGGGCGAGGGCGCGACGTGCTGGGGGTCCTGGAGGCGGGGGCCGAGCGCGGTCGGGACCGGGTCGCTCGGGGCCGGCGGGTGGTCCACGGCGCAGCCCGCGACGAACGCGAGCGCGGTGGCGAGCCGCAGGACGGGGGCGGTGCGCTTCACTCCGAGGAGAGTACCCGGGCCGGGTCGATCAGGCCGCGGCTCCGTCCGGAGTTCCCTCACCGGCCGGGCCCGCGGGGGGCGCATCGGGAGGCGTTCCCATGTCATCGGGAGGCGTGCCGCCGCCCGAGCGGCGCCACACGACGAGGAACGCGATGACGATCACCAGGCAGACGATGGTCGCCAGCTGCGGGTTCCGCTGCGCGACGACCTCGGCCGGCTTGTCCAGCCCGAGCATCTCCTGCGCGCGCCCGATGGCGAGGCTGATGCGGCCCATGACCGTGTAGCCGAACGACGCGCCGAAGGAGAGCATCAGGACGAGGATGCCGAAGCGGCTGACGTTGCGGAGCGCCCGGTTCTGGGGCGCCGAGAAGTAGAAGTGCATCAGGCAGGCGGTCAGCCCGAGCACGAGCACGATCCCGCTGAACACCCCGGCGCCGTCGTTGCTCCAGCACCAGATGCCCTGGTACCAGGTGCCGCCGTCCTCGCAGGTGCCGGCCACCGCTTCCTGGATCCAGCCGCCTTCGCCGTCGGCGCCCCCGGTCTTCGACCAGACCCTCAGGACCGTCTCCTTGCCGACTTCCAGGTTCTCGGCCCACAGCCGGCGGAAGTCGGGCATCGACTCGCGCACCGACGTCATCAGGTGGGCCCGCAGCTCGCCGGTCAGCTTGACGCCGGCGTAGGCGGCGACGATGAACGCGACCGGGATCCGGGCCAACCACCCGTACTTGCGGTGGAACTTCATGAACAGCAGGACGGCGAAGACCAGCGGGATGACCAGGAACGGCCGCTCCCACGTCCACTCGCCGGTGATCAGCGGGTCCCCGCCCGGGAGCACGCGCCCCCAACTCCAGGGCGTCTGCCCCTCGGCCAGCTCCGGCGGCACGCCGAAGAGCTTGTCGATGAGGTTCGGCTTGAAGACGCCGAAGTAGGCCTCGACGACCGCGTAGCCGATCGAGACGCCCAGGAAGAGGTGCTCGGCGATCTTGTAGATCGGGTTGTCGTCGTACAGGAACGACAGGATGCAGAGCGTCAGGAAGATGCTCAGCCAGGCGCCGAGCACGTCCACCGAGGTGAAGTCAGGCATCTACTCGACCTCCCGCGGCTTGGTGATGAAGAAGGCGACGTTGCCCAGGATGATGAGCAGCACGATGAACGCGTGGCCCAGGTTGAGGACGTTGACCCCCTCGATGCCGAGGTAGCGCTCGGGGTGCTTCGTCCTGCTCTGGTCGCCCCGCTGGAAGACCAGCGTCTCGTACTGGCCGGACCCCGGCATGCCGGCGGCGAGGCCGGCGAGCTGGTGGGCCTTGTAGTAGGGGATGTAGTCGGGGCCGCTGACGGCCGTCGTGGCGCCGACCATCTTGAGGTCGTACTGCCCCTGGATCTGCAGGACGTACTCCTTGATGCCCGGGAACCCGGCGCTGACCATGATGATCAGCGGGAAGTCCTTGGCCTGCTTGAAGCCGCGGGTCACCGGCAGCTTGTCGATCGGCGTGCCCGCGTAGTCCGACGGGAACGTCTTGGGGATGTTCTCGCCGATCGACTTGATGGCGAGCTCCTTGCCGTCCTTGAACCCGAGGAAGCAGTAGTCGGTGCCGTACTCCTTGTCGTACAGCGCCGCGATCTCCTCCATGATCGGGAACACCAGCGGCGGAGCCGAGGCCCACAGCGTGCCGGACACGATCTTGATGTCCTTGCGGAACAGCTGGTGCAGGACGGCCCGGTAGTACGGCTCGAGCTCGGGCCGGCTGCCCGGGTCGAAGTCGGCCGAGATGTAGACGGTCGAACCCGCCGGCAGCTCTTCGACCGCGTCGAACGCGTCCTGGACGGGGCGGTCGACGACCAGGTCGTTGTGAATGGGGAAGATCATCGGGATGAAGATGGCGATCGCCATCCCGAGGAAGATCCAGCGGCGATCCATGTGCTGGAACTGCACCAGTCGCGTGAACATCGTCGCGAGCATGGCTAGTCACCTCCCAGGTGGCTGCGCTCGATGCCGAGGATGATCCGCAGCCCCGTCGCCACCGCGCCGAGGGCCGCGCCGATGAAGATCGCCCGCCGCGCCGCGGTGTTGGGGACCTCCATCAGCCAGTTGACGATGGTGGGGAGGCGCTCGCTCAGCGCCTCGCCCATCGGCACGCGGCCGATCATCACGACGATGGCGGCGGTGAGCAGCACCGTCGCCTCGATGTTGCGCGCCCGGAACGCCCGGAACGCCGCCGACGCGATGTAGAAGGCGAGCAGCGCGAACATCGTGGCGTTCAGCGGAACGAAGACGAAGTCGAACACCCACTTGTAGGCGGTCGCGCCCTTGAGCCGCTCCGGGCCACCGGCGAAGCCGACCCACAGGGTCACGACCAGGGCCGCCAGCATCAGCGCCTTGTATCCCCAGTCGGGCTCGCGGGCGAGCACCTTGGGGAGGTTGACCTGGATGAGGTTGATCAGGCCGAGGGTGAACGCGGCGGCGGCCAGGATGAGGCCCCACTCGAAGAAGTTCTCGGTGACGACGCGGTAGGCCCAGTGGGGGATGAAGGCCTCCCCCAGCATGATCAGGCCGACCACGAACGTGATCACCAACGGGATTGTCGTGCGCATCGCCTAGTGCCCCGTCGCCGTGAAGAGTTCAACGAAGAGGCCGCTGCCCAGGGACGACACGATGGTGCCGACCAGGATGCAGGCGACGCAGAAGACCTTGACCCAGTCGCTCGCCTTGAGCGAGCTGACCAGCCGGGGATCCCCGCTGAGGTAGGCGGACACTGCGAACAGCTCCTCGCCGATGAGGGTGTAGTCGCACGCGGCGATGAAGAAGGGGAGCTGCGTCGCCTCCGCCGTGCCTGCGATCTGGATCGACTTGTTGACGAAGCCCGTCTCCGCGAGGATCAGCGACTCCGCGAAGAAGCGGCCCAGGTAGATGTTCGTCGCCGGCTTCTCCCGCAGGATGATGCCGTTGGTGCCGGCGCAGAAGGCGAACTGCTCGGCGCTGATGAACCGCGTGTTGGTCGTCCGGTAGGCGTCGGGGTAGCCCGCCTGGTAGTAGCCCGCCTTGACCACCTCGTCGGCGACCTCGCGCACGATGGGGATGCAGCAGGTGACGATGATGTCGCTCTGGTACTCGGCCACCTTGCGGCTGACCTCGCCCAGGATGAGCATCGACGCGATCGTCTGGATGTCCTGCAGCTCGTCGATGCCGGGCACGTACAGGACCGGCTTGCCCATCTCCGTGGCGCGACCGATGCCCTCTTCGATGGCGTCGATGCCGGGGATCCGCCGGATGTAGATCTCCTTGCCGGACCGCGCCTGGGCGGTGAACCAGAAGATCAGGAAGCCGACCACCAGCACGATGAGCAGCATCAGGATGAAGCCGCCGCTGGTGTTGAACCAGACCCCCTTCGGGACACCCGAGACCGCGGCCGACGCGACGGTGTGGGCCAGGATCCAGGCGGCGCGCTCTTCGTTGGTGTCGCTGTTCTCGGCGGCCGCGGCGCCCAGCCCCTCGGCGCCGGCGTGCACGCGGTACCAGTAGACGTCGCCGACGCCCTTGTTCAGCGGGTCGTCGGTCAGCTTGTCCGAGTAGTCCCGGACGTCGGCGGTGATCCCGTCGGCGCGGAGCTCCCAGGGACCGTCCGCGCTCGCGGCGCGGGAGACGGCGAAGGTGTGGGCCTTCTCGCCGGGGGCCGCCTCCCAGGTGACCACCAGGTTGAGGCCGGAGTTGTGCTTCGGCGCCTCGACGACGACGTCGATCGGCGCGCCCGGGGCGGCGAGGGCCGACGCCGGCAGCAGCGCGAGCAGCAAGGTGAGCAGGAGGAGTCTTCTCATCGGTCGATCGACTCCACGTTGGCGCGGGGGAGGATGGCCTTCGTACCGTCGTCGAAGGCGACCTCGAGGACGCGGACCTTCGTCTCGGACTCCATGACGGTCAGGTCGACCGGCAGGCCGGAGACCTCGCCGATGCGGCCGAACCAGGGAGCGCGGATGCCCCGCACGGTGTCGCCGGGGGCGATCCCCTTGGGCTCGGGGTAGATGAACTTCTCGGTCGGCACGTCCTCGTCCAGCGTCACCACCACCTCGGGGCGGATGACGCCGGCGCGGATCTGGGTGGCGCCGTTGATCGACGCCCGGCAGCCCTGCTTCGCCTTGAGCAGCGCGTACGTCGCGGGGGCCATCTCGATGTGGCCGAAGCCCTCGGTGACGATCAGCGTCAGGCCGAGGTCTTCACCCCCGGTGATCGCGACGCCGACCTCGTAGCCGAGCAGCTCCTTGATGTCGTCGTAGTCGAAGCCGCCGACGACGATGCCGGTGACGCCGAAGCCGACCGCCTTCTTGAGCCCCTCGAGGGTGATGTAGGCGCCGCCGACGACGATCTTGCCGGCGTGCTCGGGCATCAGGTGCTCCGGGTCGAGCACCTCGTGGGCGCCGCCGCCCAGGGTGACGAGCTCGCCCTTCACCTCGCCGCCGAGGCCGAAGATGCCCTGGGCGAACGTCGCCTGCGCCTGCACGACGCAGCCTTCGCCCTCGATCACCTCCACGACGCGGCCGTCGATGTAGGCGTCGATCTCCACCGGGATGGGGTCGGCCTGGTAGATGACCATGCCGGTGACCGTCGAGATCGACTCGATCGTGCCGTGCACCGGCGCCACCGACTCGCTCTTGAAGAGGCCCAGGAAGCCGGGGGTCGCCGCGACGATCTCGTCCGCGTCGACGCTGTCGCCGACCGCCTTGCGCATGTAGCCGTTGAGCCGGCCCGGGTCGATGCCGAGCTGGTTGGCGACGTTGACCGGGAAGACCTTCCCGGGCAGCTCCGTCTTGGCGACGATGTCGTCGGCCTTGACGATGTCGCCGACCTGGACCGTCACCTCGCCCTCCAGGGGCAGGCGGCGGTCCTTCAGCACGATGTGCCGCTCGGAGACCGTCAGGCCGGGGGTGAAGATCGCGCCCATCAGGCCTTCCCTCCCACGCCGGAGCCGACGTCTTCGGCCGACCAGTTCTCGAGCCGGTGGCTGGTGCCGGCGTCGGGGTACTCACCCATCGCGTCGACCCATCGCTTCAGGGTGGGTACGCGGGTGTCGTCCATCGGCACCTGGATGGGCCGACCGCGCGTGTCGATGACGATGCCGGCGACGCCGCCGCGCACCGTCTTGCTGACCGGCTTGCCGGGGCCGGCGCCCAGGTCGAGCTGCTTCTGCAGCGGGGTGAACGTGGCCGTCAGCTCGTCGTCGTGGGTCGCCTCGATGCGCCGAATCTCGCCCGCCTCGAGCTCCTCGTTCATCGAGCCGCCGCCGGGGAGCTGCATCTCGACCCGCATCACCGGCTTCTTCGGCTTGAGCTGTCCGGCCGGGGCGATGCAGGTGCCCAGGTAGATGAGGCAGTCCTTCTCGAAGACGACCGTGGCGGCCTCCTCGTGGACCGAGCTGAAGACGCCGAGGTGCGGCGTCATGAAGATCGAGTCGACCGCGATCTGGGTGACGCCCTCGGGCTCGAAGCTGTCGATCATCATCCGCATCGACTGCACCCGGCGCGGCGCGTGGGACAGGACCCCGCCGCTGCCGACGATGAGGTCGAGCTTCATCATCTTGACGAGCGTCGCGCCGGAGCCCGACTGTCGGAACGCGTCGGCGATGGTGCGTTCCTGCTGGACGCCGCGGAGCTCGACCGCGAACTCCTTGTGCTGGATGAACGCCAGGCGGAGCGCCTCCCGGGCGATGGCCTGCTCGATCTTCAGCTCGGCGAGCGACTCGGGGATGGTCGTCGGCCGGATCATCTTGTTGCCGATCCGGTTGCGCAGCTCCTTGCTGTCGATCGGGATCGGCACCCAGCGGAGGATCGCGTCGAGCCCGGCCTCGGCCAGCACGTTGCTGATCGAGTAGGACATGCCGAGGTTGGCCGACACCGTCCGGTTGAAGGTGCCGTCGAAGACGCTGAAGACGTCGGTCGTGGCGCCGCCGATGTCGACGCCGACGACGTTGATGCTGCGCTGCTTCGCGATCGTCTGGATGATCATCCCGACCGCCGCGGGCGTCGGCATGATCGGCACATCGGCCCAGCCCATGAGCTTGTCGTAGCCCGGCGCCTGGGCCATCACGTGCTCCATGAACAGGTCGTGGATCTTGTCGCGCGCGGGGCCGAGGTTCTCGGTCTCCATGATCGGCCGGACGTTGTCGACGACGGACAGGTCCGACAGGTCGTTGAGCAGCTCCTCGATGCGGGGCCAGACGAACTTGTTGCCGCCGTAGATGATCGGCAGGTTGAAGCCGCCGCCCAGCCGGGTCCGCGGCCGGGCCGCCGCGATCATCTCGGCCAGGGCGACGACGTGCTTGACGGTGCCGCCGTCGATGCCGCCGGCGAGCAGGATCATGTCGGGCCGCAGCTGACGGATCCGCTCGATCTGCTCGTGGGGCTTGCGCACATCGTTCGTCGCGAAGGTGTCCATGACGATGGCGCCGGCGCCGAGCGCCGCCCGCATCGCCGATTCGGCCGTCATCGACCGGACGACCCCGCCGACCACCAGCTGCAGGCCGCCGCCGGCGGAGCTGGTGGAGATGTAGATGTCGACCCCGTGGCCGCTCCCGTCGTCCGGCGTCTTGATGCCGTCGCCTTCGACGAGCGTGCGGCCGGACAGCTCCTCGATCTCCATCGCCGCGTTGAGCACCCCCCGGGTGACGTCCTCGAACGGGGCCTCCACCGTCGTGGGCGCTTCGCCGCGGTAGGTCTGCCGCCAGCCGTCGTCGGTCAGCTCGAAGAGCACCGCTTTGGTGGTGGTGGATCCGCAGTCGGTGGCGAGCACCGAGCGGAGCTTGCTCTTGTCGACGCCGTAGTTGTTGTCGGGGCTACCGCTCACGGTCGAGCTCCTCGATGCGACGGAGGACGTACTCGAGACCGCGCCGGTCTTCGAGCAGGTGGGCCAGAGAGTCCCATTCGGGCACGGTCAGGAAGGCGCCGATGGACGGCGACAGCAGGTGCATGAACTGGCTCCCGACGAAGGACAGGGGGCGCACGCTCTCGAGCGCCAGGATGGCGGGCACGGTCAGCCCGAACCGCACGACGAAGCGCCCGATCTTGTCGACCGCGGCCACCTGCTCCGGACTCACGTGGAGTCCCTCGACGCTGTAGGACGCGGCGCTCACGCGCGCGACTCACCAAGGTGCTGCTCGAGCAGCACCTCGATCTCGTCGGTGCGCCCCGGACAGCGAAGCTCGACCGACGCCCGGCGACGCAGGAACGGGCGGTGGCTCGCGCCGACCAGCTGGAAGCCTTCGGCGGTCGCGTGCCAGGAGCCGAACCGGTCCCAAGTGCGGCGCGCACGGCGGAACGCGTTGGCGGCCTCGACCCCGGAGTCGTCGACTTCGAACCGGGTCGGCAGCAGGACCTCCGCGGTCGCGGTCAGGAGGAGCAGCGCCCCGACGAACCCCAGCCACGGATCCAGCGCTGCCACCGCGCCGGTGCCGACGGCGATGATCAGAGCGGCGAACGCGGCGCGTCGCGGCTGTCGTCGCGCCGGCCAGTCGGTCCAGGTGGTCAAAGGCGCCCTCCCAAGCCCGCGGAGGATAGGGGGGCACCCCACCCGGGTCAAACCATGCACTCGCGGGTATGCTGCCCCGCCTCGGGAGGGCCTCCATGAGTTTCGAAACGATCCGCTCCGCCACGCTCGGCGTGCTCCTGGCGTTCGCCGCCGCCGCGCCGGCCTCCGCCCAGACGATCACCCAGAGCACCGACGCCGCCACCGTGCTGCCGGAGCCGCAGACGGTGATGTGCAACTACCCCAACGGCGCGGACAACTCGTACTGGCGGTTCTTCGACCTGAGCGCGGACCACAGCATCACGACGGACTGGGAGGTGACGGACGTGGAGGTCGGCATCCAGCAGGCGGTCAGCGGCCCCGGCGAGGTGACGATCAACCTGTACCACGCGGCGGCGGACCTGCTGCTCGCCAACATGGTGCTGCTCGGTACCGAGACGGTCGCGGTGCCCGACCAGTCCGAGGCGCTCCTGGGCGTCGCCTTCGATCCCGCGGTGCTGGTCCCGTCCGGCACGCTGCTGGCGGTCGAGGTGTTCGTGCCCGGAACCAACGTCAACCTGGTGCCCGGCTCGAACACGGCCGGGGAGACCGCCCCCACCTACCTGCACTCCGCGGACTGCTCGATCGCCGAGCCGACGGCACTGGCCGACATCGGCTTCACGACGATCCACCTCGTCATGAGCGTCACCGGCGAGGAGCCGGACGCCGACGACGACGGCGACCCCGACTCGACCGACTGCGACGACGCCGACGACACCATCTTCAACGGCGCGCCCGAGGCCTGCGACGCCGTCGACTCGGACTGCGACGGCTCGGTGGTCGACGAGTTCGCCGACTACGACGGCAACGGCGTCCCGGACTGCACCGACCCGCCGCCGGTCGGCACGATCATCGTCACCGAGGTGCTCCAGAACCCGGACGCCGTGACCGACGGCGCCGGCGAGTGGTTCGAGCTGCTGAACACCTCTGCGTTCTCGATCGACCTGCAGAGCTGGACCTTCGAGGACAACGGCACCAACACGTTCACCATCGACGCGTCGCTCGTGGTGCCGCCGGATGGACGCGTCGTCATCGGCACCAACGGCGACAACACGACCAACGGCGGCGTGGCGGTGGACTTCGCGTGGCCGACCTATGCGCTCGCCAACGCCGACGACGAGATCGTCGTGCTGTCGCCTCTGCCCGCCCAGGTCGAGATCGACCGGATCGAGTGGGACGGCGGTCCGGTCTGGCCCGACCCCCTCGGCGCGAGCATGGCGCTCGCCCCCGGGCTCGAGGACACCACGAGCAACGACGACGGCGGCAACTGGTGCGTCTCGGACGCCGCCTTCGGGGACGGCGACCTGGGCACCCCCGGCGCCGCCAACTCCGACCTCGACGTCGACGCCGACGGCGACGGCACCGTCGACTGCGTCGACCCCGACGACGACAACGACGGGGACCCCGACACCAGCGACTGCGCGCCCTTCGACGACACGATCTTCACCGGCGCGACCGAGCTGTGCGACACGATCGACAGCGACTGCGACGGCTCGCTGGTGGACGAGTTCGACGACAACGACGGCGACCTCGACCCCGACTGCACCGACCCGGACGACGACAACGACGGCGACCCGGACACGACGGACTGCGACGACACGGACGA
>CAYQEG010000238.1:0-11889 GCA_964416435.1 uncultured Rickettsiales bacterium | reverse complement strand
GGGCCGCGGGACGGAGGAGGCGTGGTCAGAAAGCCTGGGCGGCACAGTCAGTCCGGGCCCCCATGCCCCGGGGCGCGAGCCTCTGCTTGCCGGCGCCCCCGCCTCCAGGGATAGTGGGTCCTTGCCTCATGAACCGAGGCCCGGGAGTCCCATGTCCAAGACCCGACAGGTGCAGGCGTCGCCCGAGCGCGCGTCGAGCGCGACGCCGACCGGCGCCGCGGCGGCTCAACACCCCGCTGCCGGCATGTCCTTCTCCGAGGGCGCGTCGGTGGCCGCCGACGGCGGCTTCGCCTCGGGAGCGGCCGCCCACTCCCTGCAGATGAAGGGCTCCCCCGTCCTGCAGTTGCACGAGTCGGACGTCGGCGCCGCCGCGTCGTCTCGGGCGGTCCAGTTCCTCGGCTCCCCCCTCAACGGCCCCCAGGCCGACGGTGAGCCCGCCCCGGCCCACGGCGACAGCGGCGACCAGCGACGCTTCTCCGTCGAGCAGTACGTCGAGATGTGGGAGGCCGAGCAGGGTCGCAACGTCAGCCCCGAGGAGCAGAAGACCCTCAACCGCGGCTGCATCGGCATCACCGCGATGAACCTGTCCGGCGGCGGCAACCCCCTGGACGCCGCCGAGGGGACCTGGGCGAACTTCGACCAGGCCCAGCAGGCGATGAACGAGAAGAACAAGGTCCTGGACTGGTGGTCGAACCTGCCGCTGATCGGCGGCATGTTCAGCAAGGAGCGCTACGTCCTGTTCGCCAAGCTCTTCTGGTCCAACCAGTCGGCCGACTACGACGACCGCTTCGACCCCGACGAGGACGCATTCCTGCCCGACCCGGAGACCGGCGAAGTCGACATGAGCGGCTACGAGTACCGCGCCCAGTCGAGGATGAAGCAGGACGAGGACGGCAACGACATCCGGTCGAGCTACATCAACTTCGACTACGGCTTCTGGGACGAGGCGTCCCAGTGCTTCTGGCACGCCAACCACTCGCAGCCGGGCATGAAGGTCTACCAGTCGACGAAGGACAAGTTCGCCGCCGGCTACATCGACTTCGACCGCATCATCTACTGCATCGCGCTCGCCAAGAACTACAACCCCGGCGCGGCCGCCATCACCCATGTTGCGAGCGGCTGATCAGCCCGCCCGCCCCCGGAGCGACGCTCAGTACTGGAGCATCGCCGCGCCCCAGGTGAACCCGGCGCCGAACGTCGCCATCACCACCTTGTCGCCCGGCTTGACGCGCCCCTCCTCGATGGCGAGGTCGAGGCTCGTCGGGATCGTCGCCGCCGTGGTGTTGGCCCAGCGGTCGATCGTCACCATCAGCTTGTCCTCGGGGATGCCGATGCGCTTGCCGCAGGCGTGCACGATGCGGATGTTCGCCTGGTGGGGGACGAACAGCGCGATGTCCGCCGGCGTGCAGCCGTTGCGGTGCATCACCTCTTCGACCACCTCCGTGATGCGTGTCACCGCGTGCTTGAAGACCGTGCGGCCCTCCTGCTTCACGTAGTGCAGCCGCTGCTCCACCGTGTCGTGGGTCGGCGGCATCGCCGAACCGCCGGCCGGCTGCATCAGGTGCTTTTCGCCGTTGCCGTCGATCTTCATGATCACGTCGACGACCCGGCCGCCCCGCGGCTCCTCGCTCGATTCGACCAGCGTCGCGCCGGCGCCGTCTCCGAACAGCACGCAGGTGGTGCGGTCCTCGAAGTCGAGCAGCGCCGTCATCGTCTCCGTGCCGACCACCATGACGCGGTTGGCCATGCCCGAGCTCACCATCGCCTTGGCCTGCCCCAGGGCGAACACGTAGCCGCTGCACGCGGCCGCGCTGTCCCAGCCCCAGGCGCGGTCGGCGCCCAGCCCGGCCTGCACCCGGCAGGCGGTCGACGGGAAGATCAGATCCGGAGTCACCGACGCGACGATGATCCCGTCCAGGTCCGTCGCCTCCAGGCCGGCCTTCTCGAGGCACTGCTTCGCCGCCTCGATGCCCATCGTCCCGGACGTCTCGCCCTCGCCGACGTAGTGGCGGGTCTCGACCCCGGTGCGCGTACGGATCCACTCGGCGCTCGTGTCGAGCCCCAGCTCACCGCAGAAATAGGAGTTGGGCACCACCCGGGTCGGGTGATACCGACCGGTGGCGGTCACGTAGGCGGCTCGAGGCATCGGGGTCGCTCCGTCGGAACCGGGAACCATAGCGGCCGATCCCGCGGGCCGATACTCCGCCGCTATGATCCCGGCGGCGATGAGCCTCAAGTCCACCCAGCTGGTCCGCCCCGTCACCGGTCCGGTCCCCGGCTCGCAGGTCGCCCAGCCCGGTCTCGTCGAACTGTTCGGCGACGACGAGGAGGTGCGCGAGCGCTTCCGCGCGGAGTCCACCCGCGTGCTGCTCCCCGGCGGCCACGTCCTGTTCAGCGAGGGAGACCCCGCCGATCGGCTCTACCTCCTGCTCCACGGGCGGCTGCAGGTGTTCCGTCGCCGGGTCGACGGCGGGAAGCAGATCGTCGGGGAGGTCGCCGCCGGCGAGGTGTGCGGAGAGCGGGCCCTCATGCTCGGCTCGCCCCACTCGGCCACCGTCCGCGCGCTCCGGGACAGCGAGCTGCTGGAGCTCCCCCGGGAAGGCGTCGACCGGATTATCGCCCAGCACCCGCGCGCGATGCTCCACGTGGCCCGCACCCTGATCTCCCGCCTGAGCCCCACCGGGGGCGAGATGCCGGGCCGAGCCGCGATCAACACGGTCGCGCTGATCCCGCTCCACGCCTCCGCCCCGACCCCACGCCTCGCCCGGGCCCTCGTCGCCGCGCTCGAGCCGCTCGGCACCGTGACCCACCTGGACGCCGCCACCGTCGACGCGGCGCTCGGCGACGGGCTGGCCCAGACCTCCTTCGGTGACGGTGAGGGCAAGGTCACCAGCTGGCTGCACAAGCGCGAGGCGAGCCACCGGTTCGTCGTCTACGAGGCCGACAGCACCCTGACGAGCTGGTCCCGCCGCTGCATCCGACAGGCCGACCGGGTGGTCCTGGTCGCCGAGGCAGGCAGCGACCCCGCCCCCGGACCCACCGACGAGTACCTCGCCCACCGCCTCGCCACCGGCCAGGCGGCCGACCGCGAGCTCGTGCTGCTGCGCAAGGACCGCTGCGACCGCTGCGCCGCCCCCTGGCTGCGGGGCCGCTCCGCGCTCAAGGGCCACCACCACGTCGATCTCGACGACGCCAGCTCCCTCGATCGCTTCGCCCGGATCCTCGCCGGCCGGGGCGTCGGGCTGGTCCTCTCCGGCGGCGGGGCCCGCACGTTGGCCCACGTCGGCGCCATCCGGGCCATCCGCGAGGCCGGCCTCGTCATCGACCGGATCGGGGGGGTCAGCGGCGGCGCGATCTTCGCCGGGCAGCTGGCGATGGGCATGGACGACGACACCATCGAGTCGGAGGCCCGCCGCCTGCTCGTCGAGCAGGGGAGCCTGCTCGACTTCTCCGTCCCGGTGATCTCGCTCATCCGGGGGCGCCGCTGGCGCGCCGCGCTGCGCGAGCTGTTCGGCAACGCCCGGATCGAAGACCTCGCTCTGCCCTTCTTCTGCGTCTCGACCAACCTGTCCCGGGGCGAGCTCGCGGTCCACCGCGAGGGGCTCCTGTGGCGCTGGGTCCGGGCGAGCCTCTCGGTGCCCGGGCTGGCCCCGCCGCTCGTCGAGGATGGGGAGCTGTACGTCGACGGCTCGGTGCTCAACAACCTGCCGATCGACGTCATGCGCGACCTGGGCGTCGGCCCCGTCATCGGGGTCAGCGTGGCGACGGAGCGCGGGCCGTCGATCCAGGAGGACGTCGACCGCGTGCCGTCGAAGTGGTCTGCCCTCAAGGCCCGGCTCGTCGGGGGGGACGGCAGCCCCGAGATCCCGTCCATCGTCGACATCCTCGTCGGCGCCACCATGGTCAGCGGCCGTCGAAGCTCCGTCGTGTTCGAGCCGATGGCCGACCTCGTGGTCCACACCGAGTGCGGCGACGTCGGCCACCTCGAGTTCTCCGCCATGGACCGGCTGGTCGCGGCCGGCTACCAGGCGACGAGCGAGGCCCTGAGGGACTGGTCGCCGCCCTGATGGTCCTCACTCCGCGGGCGGCCACATCGCCGTGATGTCCGCCGAACCGTCGAACACCCAGCGGTCGAAGAAGCCGCCCAGCTCGCGGCCCGACGCCGCCTCGAAGGCGCCCCGCAGGTCGCTCGTCGTCACCGGCCGCGCCCCGTCGATGGCCGCGAAGCGGCGGAGCCCCCCGAAGAACGCCTCGTCCCCGAGGTCCGCCCGCAGCACCCCGAGGACCAGCGCCCCCTTGGAGTAGGTGATCGTGCCGCCGGTCTCCCCGGGATCGTCCCAGTCGGTGACCACCAGGGCGCGGTCCTCGCCGCGCTCCCGCTCGCGGGCGACCCGGGCCTTCGCCCGGTCCAGCTCGACGTCGTACTCGGCGCGGCCCCAGTGCGCCTCCCCGAACGCCCCGGTCAGGAAGGTCGCGACGCCCTCGTTGAGCCAGTTGTGCGCCCAGTCGGCGATCGTCGTGCGCCCGCCGAACCACTGGTGGGCGAGCTCGTGGATGACGAACCAGGCGTCCTGCTCCCGGGTCAGCGCGATGGCGCACACCCGGTCGCCGATCACCGCCATGCCGCTGAGCTCCTGGGCCGCCCGGCCGGGGACCAGGACCTGCGTGTACTGGGGCTGGTCGTACGGCAGGCCCGTCAGCCGCTCGAGGTACCGCAGCGCCGGCTCCGTCGTCGCGAACCCGCGGGCGTCGCACTGCTCGACCCCCGGCGCGGTCAGCAGGCGCATCGTCGGCGGTCCGTCGGCCAGCACCTCCTCGGTGAACCGGCCCGCCGCGAAGCCGAGCAGGTAGGCCGGGGTCGGCCGGTCCAGGGTCCAGCGGTGCGCCGCGCGGCCATCGGGGGTGGGGACCGGAGGGGAGGGCGTGCCCGGCGCCGCGGTCACCGCCCCCGGGTCCGTCACCAGCTCGACCTCGAACGTGGCGACGTCGGCGACGCGCTCTCGACAGGGCATCCAGGACGCGGTGTGGAACCGGGTCCAGAGCGCGCCCTCGCCCCCCTTCAGCCCCCGGGACAGCCCGCCCGACCAGGCGATCGTCAGCTCGAGCCGGACCTGGGTCGCCAGGGAGGGCGGCAGGTCGACCCGCAGCCGCCGGTCGCCCTGCTCGAAGCTCAGGACCGTGTCGCCGACCGAGACGGAGGAGACCTCCAGCTCCGCCGCGTCCAGCTCGAGGCTGGCGGAGGAGGCGTCCCGCTCCAGGGCGAGCTGCATGGTGGCCTGGTAGCGACCCGCCTCGACGTCCAGCTCCATCCGGACCCGGTAGCTCTGCACGTCGACATCGTCGGTGCGCACCGGGCCCGCCGCCGCGGGGCTCGCGAGCAGCAGCGCGACGGCCGCGGCGAGGCTACGGATCGCCATAGACGTAGCGGTAGACCTGCAGGGTGCCGAGCACCCGCCGGACATAGCGACGCGTCTCTCCGTAGCTGATCTCCTCGGCCCAGCGGTCGACGTCCAGCGGCGACGGCTCGTCGACCAGCCACCGCCGGACCGCCCCCTCGCCGCCGTTGTAGCCGGCGATCACCAGCGGCAGCACCGGGTCGACCCCCGTCGTCGCGAGGCTCCGCCGCAGGCCCCCCAGCTCCGCCACGCCGAGCTCGGTGTTGATGGCGGGGTCGAACAGCGCGTCCGGGTCGAGCGTCTCGCCGGGGTGGAGCTGGCCGTACAGCGCCACCCCCAGGTCCGGCATGAGCTGCATCAGCCCCCGAGCGCCCGCGGGGGAGACGATCTCGGGGTTGAACCCGCTCTCGGCCCGCATGATCGCGAACGGCAGGAGCGGGGGGAGGCCCGCGTCGGCCGCCGCCCGCTGCACCGCGTCCCCGTCGGGACGGGGCCAGCAGAGGCGCAGCGCGACCAGGTCCTTGCGCTCCGACGCGTGCTTGCACCACGGCTGGGCGAGCCGTCGGGAGGCCGGCCACGCCCCGGCGTCGGCGAGCGCCTGGGCGAGCGCCAGCGCCCGCTCCCGGTCGCCCTTGACGGCCCCGGTCAGCGGCGCCAGCTCCGCGGTCGCCCAGTCGTGCAGGCCGGCCTCGGCGAGCAGCATCGCCCGCCCGAGCATCGCCGCCTGGCCGGCCAGGAGCAGCTCCTGCAGGTCCGCCGGATCGGGGGGGGCGACCGCGTCGGGCGCCGCCCACGTGCGCCCCTCGAGGCGGGCCGCCCACCACGCGTAGACGGTGTCGGCGTGCTCCCGGAGCACGACCTCCAGGCCTTCCGCCTCCGAGTCGGGGTGGCCCATCCGGCCCTGGATGCGGGCCGCCCAGTAGGCCCCCCCGGCGGCGAGGGAGGACTTCTGCCCGGCCAGCTCCTCCATCGCCGCGAGCGCCTCGTCCAGCCGCCCCAGCCGCATCAGGGCCCAGCCGCTGAACCACAGCGCCTCGTCCTTCTGCCGGCTGCGCGGGTAGCGCTCGCGGTGCTCGGTGAAGCGGTCGACGGCGGCCGCGAGGTCGCCCCCGTCCCAGGCCAGGTAGCCGAGCTTGAAGGACGCCTTGTCGGCCATCGCGTCCGACGGGTGGAGCTCGACCAGCTCGCCGTAGATCAGCGCGGCGTTGGCGTAGTCACCCAGGCGCGAGGTGGCGAGGGCCAGCTCGAACAGGTCGCCCGGCTCCTTGTCGGTCAGCCCCTGGTACAGCTCGATCGATCGCTCGTACTTGCGGGCCTTGAAGCTCGCCCGCGCCAGGGCGCGGCGGTGGCCGTCGGAGCCGTCGTCGGGGAGCAGGTCGTACAGCGCGAGCGCGTCGCGGTGCTGCTGCAGCCCCGCCAGCGTGCTGGCCCGTCGCCGGATCCGGTCCCGCCCGCGCTCGTCGCTCGCGTCGGGCAGGGCCTGGCCGAGCCCGGCCAGCGCCGCCTTCGCGTCGGCCGCCCTCGGCGACGCGGGGTTGTCGGTCCAGATCTTCTCCCAGGTCGTCGCCGCGGCCCCCTCGTCCCCCCGGGCGACCGCCCCCTGGGCGAGCCACCAGCGCACCTCGCCGGGGTCGGCGTCACACGGAGACGGCCGGTAGCCGGCCTCGCCGGCCCGCCCGCCGATCGCCGCGAGCAGGGCGGTGCGGCCCCCCGTGAGGTCGCCGGACTCCAGCCGCGCCCGGCCGGTCAGCAGGTCCCGCCGCCGGGCGGCCGGTCCCGCCGGCACGTTGGCCGCCCCGGCGAGGCGCTCGAGCGCGGCGGCCCAGCTCCCCGCGTCGACGAGGCGCTCGGCCTCGACCAGCGCTTCGTACATCGGCGGCAGCGGGGCGCCGTCGCCGTCGCAGGCGGCCCGGGCGGAGGACGACGTCAGCAGCAACAGCAAGATCAACAACAGCGTCCGCATCGGCACAGCGTAGTCCTCCTTCATCTCCGACGCCGCACCGGGGTGATTCCTTCGCTACCATCCGCCGCTCGGAGGAAACTCATGCCCGTCAGTCGCCTGCTCCTGGTCAGCCTGTTCGCTCTGCTCGTCGCCTGTTCGGGCGGGGAAGACGCCGAGCCGACACCCGCCCCGACGCCCGAGGCGACCCCCGAGCCGACGCCCGAGCCGGCCGCGGGCCTGTCCGTGCGATCCGGCGCCGCGCTGTCGTTCCTGTCGACCAAGAACGGCGGCGTCGAGGTCCCCGGCAAGTTCGGAGAGGTCACCGGCACGGTGATGCTGGACACGGCCGATCTGTCCAAGACCACCGGCGAGCTGACGGTCCAGCTGGGCTCGGTCAACACCGGCGAAGCGGCCCGGGACCAGAGCCTGCGCGAGGCGATGTTCGGCATCATCGGCGACGTGGTCGGAGCGACGGCCGACGTCACCATCGTCAGCCTGGCCCCCGAAGCGACGACGCTGGAGGACGGTGGCAGCACCCAGGCCGCCGCCAAGCTGCAGATCACCATCGCCGGCAACACCACCGACCACCAGGCGAAGGTCGAGCTGTCGCGCGCCGGCGACGCCTGGACGGTCAAGACGCTCGCCCCCGTGGGGCTGTCGCTGGAGGGCCTGGGCATGGCGGTCCAGGCCGCGGCGCTCAAGGAGCGCTGCAACCACGCCGAGCTGGGCGACGCCGTCGGCGTCTCCGCCGAGCTGATCCTGGAATAGCGAGCAGGAGCAGCGCGGCGGACGCTCCGCCGCCCCCGCAGTCGCAGCCGTCGTCCCCCGCCGGGCCGCTGTCGTCGTCGTCGACCGCGTCGTCGTCGTCGGCCGCGTCGTCGTCGTCGACCGCGTCGTCGTCGTCGGCCGCGTCGTCGTCGTCGGTCGCGTCGTCGTCGTCGGTCGCGTCGTCGTCGTCGTCCGCGGAGTCGTCATCGTCGGCCGAGTCGTCGTCATCGCCGGCCGAGTCGTCGTCGTCCCCCTCCGGCGGCAGCTCGCAGGGCCCCAGGGCGTCGCCGATGACGTCGACCTGGAGCTGCAGGTCGAAGCTCAGGTCCCCGCTGTCGTCGTCCCGCTGCTTGACCATGACGGACAGGATGTTGTCGCCCGGGACGAAGGCGCCCAGGGCGAGCCACTCGAACGCGAGCTGGTTGTCGTCGTTGCCGCCGCTGGCCCAGGCGTCGTAGTCCGTGCCCCAGAGCATGTCCCGGCTCATCACCAGGTTCCCGTTGAGCCAGACGGCGATCCCGTCGTCGTACAGCGCGGTCAGCGTCGCCCCGGTGACCGACGGGTCGACCGTGAAGACCTGGCGGAAGTAGGCGCTCGGGAAGTTCGGCTCGGCGTCGAACAGCGTCGTCGCCTGGTCGGTCTCGCCGTAGCCCAGCTGCGCCGGGCCGGCCGCCCAGGCGCTGTCGTCGTAGGCCAGGTCGAGCCAGTCGTAGCCGTTGTCGACGCCGGTGTCGTCGTACGCCCAGGTCGAGCCCCAGGGCACGGCGGTGATGGTGCCCTCCTGGGCGACCTCGAACGGCACGTCGCTCTCGTCGGACAGCGCCCCGTCGGCGGAGGTGACGCGGACGAGCGCATCGGAGGTGTCGACCGCCGGCACGGTCCAGTCCCACGACCCGGCGTTGGCCAGCCCCTCGGCGAGCATCCACCAGTTCTCGCCCCCGTCGCAGGACCACTGGACGTCGACGGTGGGCACGTCGCCGACCGTCGACCAGGTGATCCCGGTGGTCGACCCCGCCGGCAGGGTCTCGCCGCCGTCGGGCGCGACCACGAGCAGGCCGTCCCCCTTCACGAGGGCCGCCTCGTCGGTGACGAGGCCGTCGTAGCGCACGTTGGTGATCGCCAGCCGGTTCTGGTGGAAGTCGAGGATCACCGACCCGTTCTCGACCTCGGCGTAGGCCATCACGGGGTGGTCGCCGTCGCCGTCGACGCCGGTGCCGCCATGCCCCGCGACGATGTGGATCGTGCCCTCGCCGGGGTTGGCCCCGTCCTTGGCGTAGGGGCCGTCGCCGGTCGGTCGGCCGTCGCCGAAGTCGATGACGCCGGCGTCGGTGGTGGGCGTGTCGTAGGCGCCGTGGAGCAGGAAGCTGCGTTCGTAGATGTGCGAGTGCCCGGTCAGCACCAGGTCGACGCCGCCGGCCTCGAGGATCGGCAGCGCGTTCTCCCGCATGTCGATGAGCTGCCCCTCGACGTCGCTGTCGTGGCTGCCCTTGGTGTACGGCGGGTGGTGCCAGTAGGCGACCACCCACTCCTGGGCGGTCGCGGCGAGGTCCGCCTCCAGCCAGGTGAGCATCGCCCCGCCTGGCTCCCGGGGGGAGTCGTGGGAGTCGAGGACGATGAAGTGCACGTTGGCGTAGTCGAACGAGTAGTAGGCCTCGGTCCCCGACGCCACGCCGCCGGCCTCCCCCGCCGTCGGCAGCACGTACCCCTCGTAGTAGGGCCCGGTCTGGGTGTCGCTGTCGCTGCTGTGCCCTTCGTGGTTGCCCATCGCGGGCCACACCGTGGTGTTGCGCAGGATGTCGGCGTACATCGCGTAGAAGTTCCACGAGAACTCGAAGTACTCGCCGTCGCCGTAGGCCATGTCTCCGACGTGCAGGTACAGGTCCGGCGGCGCCGCCCCGACGTAGCCGAGCATCGCGTCCCGCACCGCGGCCTGGGCGAGCCCGCCGGTGCCCGAGTCGCCGACCACCCAGACGCGGAACTTGCCCCGCGTCCCCGTCGCCGGGTTGGTGCGGAAGAAGTGCTCGTCGTCGCCGCCGGCGAGGGGCGAGCCGTCCCCGTGGACCTCGTACCAATAGGTCGTGTCGGGGCTCAGCCCGGTGATCTGGACCTGGTGGCTGTTGGCCGCCCCGGCGTCGCTCGGGGTGACGTTCACCAGCGCGTCGGGCGCCTCCCCCCAGTGCACCTCGCCGGTCGACGGCAGCCACGTGGTCCACGCGATCGTCGTCTCGGTGGTGGTGGTGCGCTGCAGGTAGGGGTGTCGCTCCAGGGTCGCGGCGCCGGCCGGGGTCGCCACCATCGTCGCCAGGGCGACGGCGCAGAGCAGTCGGGTCGTGCGGATCACTTCGACACCTCCAGCGCGCGAGCCACCCGCTCGCGCGCCTCTCGTCTCATCGGGGTCGCCCGGGCCTGCAGCAGTGCGTCCAGCCGCGCGAGCGTGCGCTCGCGCCAGGTCCGGGCCTCGGCCGGGCGGCCCAGCTCGTCGAGCACCTCGGCCCGCAGCTCCATCCAGTCGGGGTGCTCGGCCGACGCCGCGAGCAGCCGGTCGACCTCCTCCAGGGCGAGGTCCGGCCGCCCCCGGGCGCGCTCGGCGCGGACCCGGGCCAGCCGGAGCGCCACGGCGCCGCCCAGCCGCTCGGCGCCGGCGCCGTACACCGCGGCCGCGTCGGCGAAGTCGCCCATCGCCTCCGCCACCCGACCGCGGGCGAGCACCAGCTCCGGGGTGGCGACCTGCAGGAGGGCCGCCTCGTAGTCGGCGCGGGCCCCCGGGAGGTCCCCGCGGAGCTCGCGGAGCCGCCCGCGCGCTTCGTGTCCCCGGGCCGAGGGGCCGGCCAGGTCGAGGTGTCGGTCCAGGTCCGCCTCGGCGAGGTCGAGGGAGCCCAGCTGCTCGTGTACGTCGGCCCGCAGCAGGAAGGTGCGAGGGTCCCTCGGGGCCAGCCGCTCGGCCTCGGCGAGGTCGGCGAGCGCCTCGACCGGCCGCCCGGAGGCGCTCCTCAGCTCCGCCCGACGAAGGCGGGCGTCCACGTCGTCCGGGGCGAGCTCGACCTGTCGGTCCGCCGTCGCGAGCCGCTCCGACAGCCCCTGGTCCGCCCCCACCGGGGCCGGGGCGACGCCGAGCACGACGACCAGGACTGCGATCCACCTCCTCACGACGGCGTGACGCTACCGCACCCCCAAACTGCCCGTGACGCTGCAACCTCAGATAGGCATGATCCAGCCGGGTCGATGTGGCGTACCGGTTTCGAACTGCCTGTGCCTATTGCGTTTTGAAACTTTCGCGACACTACCTTGACAATTCGTTGACAAGCGGGCCTCGGCCCGACATGATCCGGATCCCGGAGTACGCGCGCGCGGAGAAGCGTGTGCTCCATAGAACCGGGAGCCCTCCGATGCGGACCGCCATCACCTCCTCTCGCTTCCTCATGCTGCTGCTGAGCGCCGGCCTCCTGGTGCTCTCGGGCTGCTGGGAAGGCTGGAACGCCGACGACAACAGCGGGATCGATCTCGGCAACGACGAGGACAGCGACGGCGACGGCATCCCCGACGATGACGAAGGCGCCTACGACGACGACGGCGACGGGATCCCCAACTACCTGGACGAGGACAGCGACGGCGACGGCATCCCCGACGAGGTCGAGGGTGACGTCGACAGCGACGGTGACGGCATCCCCGACTACCTCGACCTGGACAGCGACGGCGACGGCATCCCCGACGAGGTCGAGGGCGACGGCGACGCGGACGGCGACGGCATCCCGGACTTCCTGGACGTGGACGACAGCGACGGGC
>CAYQEG010000237.1:0-12034 GCA_964416435.1 uncultured Rickettsiales bacterium | reverse complement strand
GGGCGACGGCACCTGCGAGGGCGACTGCGACGACGCCGATCCGGAGGTCGACGGCAGCGACCACGACTTCGACGGCGTCAGCTCCTGCGACGGGGACTGCGACGACGACGACGCCACCCAGGTGCCCGGCGGCGACGAGGTCTGCGACGGCGCCGACAACGACTGCAACGGCGTGATCCCCGACGACGAGGCGGACGAGGACGGCGACGGCTACGCCCCCTGCGACGGCGACTGCAACGACCTGGTGGCGGACCTGTACCCCGCCGACCTGGACGGCGACGGCTACTCCCCCTGCCTGGGCGACTGCGACGACACCAACGGCACGACCCACCCGCTCGCCCCGGAGGCGTGCGACGGGATCGACAGCGACTGCGTCCTCGACCCCGACGAGGTCGACGGCGACGGCGACGGCTACATGATCTGCGACGGGGACTGCGACGACGACGAGCCGGACGCGTACCCGGGCGCGCCCGAGATCTGCAACGGCGTCAACGACGACTGCGTCGGCTCGATCGACCCCAACGAGCTGGACGGGGACGGCGACGGCATCGCCCCGTGCGCGGGTGACTGCGACGACTCTGCGATCAGCGTCTACCCGGGCGCCCCCGAGTACTGCAACGGCGTCGACGACGCCTGCACCGGCAGCCTGCCGACGGACGAGTTCGACAGCGACTCCGATGGCTTCATGGGCTGCGAGGGGGACTGCGACGACACGGTCGCGACGGCGTACCCCGGCGCGCCGGAGATCTGCGACAGCGCCGACAGCGACTGCGACGGCAACCTCGGCCCCGACGAGATCGACGGTGACGGCGACGGCTACGCCCCCTGCGAGGACTGCGACGACAGCGACGACAGCGTCTGGGGGCTGGACGAGGACGGCGACCTGTTCAGCCCCTGCACCGGCGACTGCAACGAGGCCAACGCCCAGGTCTTCCCCGGCGCGCTGGACAACTGGGGCGACGGCGTCGACGCGAACTGCGACGGCACCGACGGGGTCGACCTGGACGGGGACGGCAGCCCCGGCAACGCCGACACCAGCTCCATCGCCTGGGACTGTGACGACAGCGACCCGCTGATCACCGGGGGAGACGGCGACCTCGACGGCTACTCCGTCTGCACCGGTGACTGCGACGACGCGGACGACACCCGCTACCCGAACGCCCCGGAGGCGTGCGACGGGGTCGACACCGACTGCGTCGACGATCCCGAGGAGGAGGACGGCGACGGTGACGGCTGGATGGGCTGCGAGGGGGACTGCGACGACGACGACAGCGGCTTGACGCCCGAGGATGTCGACGGGGACCTCTGGAGCTCGTGCGCCGGCGACTGCGACGACGCCGACCCGGCCCGCTTCCCGGGCCAGTGGGAGGACCCCGGCGACGGTCAGGACGACGACTGCGACGGCAACGACCCCACCGGGCTGACCGGCTCGTTCGCGACCTTCTACAGCCCCAACGAGACGGACTACGCCGGCCGCGTCATCATCGCCGGCGACGTCGACTGCGACGGTTACGACGACGTGCTGGTGGCGTCGCAGTACTGGGACGGCCCGACGATCGACTGGCTCGGCCGGGTCGCCCTGTTCCGCGGGATCGACCTGGAGGCGGGCGACGAGCTCGACATCACGGCGGACGGCTGGACGACGATCGAGGGGCTCGTGCACCGGGACTTCCTGGGCGTGCTCAGCCCGGTCGGTGACGTGGACGGCGACGGCTGCGACGACGTGCTGATCGCAGCGAGCAACCACCCCTACAGCGCCGGGGAGAACGGGCGCGTCTCGCTGTTCCTCGGCTCGACGCTGGCCGCGGGCGGCTCGTTGACCCAGGACGACGCCGACCTCACGTTCATCGGCCCGACCAGCGGCTACCGCCTCGGCACGTGGCTCGGCGGCCCCGGCGACGTGGATGGCGACGGCCTCGGCGACCTCCTGATGGGGGCCAACGGCGGTGACGTGCACCTCGTGACGGGCGCGCAGGTGGCGGCGACGTCCCTGGCGACGTTCGACCTCGCCAACGGGCTCGCGACGTTCGAGCCGTCGTACAACTACCCGCAGACGACCGGCGACTACCGCAACGTCGACTTCCTGGGGGACATCGACGGGGACGGCAAGGACGAGGTGGTCTGCGGCAACACCAACCAGTCGCCCACGTCGACCGACTACCAGGGCCGCGTGGACATCTACTTCGGGTCGTCGGTCGTGGCCGGCGGGGCGTTGGAGTCCGACAACGCCGACCGGTGGGTCACCGGCACGTCGTACAACACCCGGATGGGCGAGTGGGTCGCCCAGGCGGGCGACGTGGACGGCGACGGGCTGGGCGACCTCCTGATCGGCACCGACCTCGAGAACCAGGGCGGCACGCTGCTGTTCCTGGGGTCGACGCTGGCGGCCGGGACCGGGTTCGGTACCGGCGACGCGGACGTCGCGTTCACCTGCGACGCCGGCGACGCCCCCTGCCGCAACAGCGCCGGGGTCGGCGACCTGGACGACGACGGCCTCGACGACATCCTCATCGGCGTCTACGGCGACGACACGGGCGCGCCGGGCGCCGGCGCGGCCTGGCTGTTCCTCGGTGGGTCGCTCGTCTACCCGTCGGTCATCGCCGTCGAGACGGCCGACTACGCCTTCCTGGGGGAGACCTCCAACGACCAGTCCGCCGAGTACGTCTCGGGGCGCGGGGACGTGGACGGCGACGGGATGATCGACCTCGTGATCAGCGCGCGGCTGGTCGACGACTACGCCCCCGACGGCGGGGTGGCCTACCTGCTGCGCAACCCGCTGTAGGACAATCCGCCCGTGCCCGAGGGCGACACCATCCACAAGCTGGCCGCCTCGATGCGGCCGTGGCTGACCGGGGCGACGCTCAACAGTGTGCACCTCCGCGACGGACCGGGCGCCGACCTGCTGCTCGGGCGGCCGGTCGACGAGGTGTTCGCCATCGGCAAGCACCTGATGATCCGGACGGGGGAGGTGGCGCTCCGGACCCACCTGGGCATGACCGGGGCGTGGCACGCCTACGCACCGGACGAGCGATGGTGGGAGCCGGAGAGCAAGGCCGGGGTCGTGCTGGAGATCGACGGCCGCGTCGTCGTCTGCTTCGACCCCCGTCACGCCGAGGTGGTGCGGATGGACGAGCTGGCGCGGCACCCGGTGCTCGGCGTCATCGGCCCGGACCTGTGCCTCGACGAGGTCGACTTCGACGAGGTCCTCCGTCGGGCCCGCCTGCCCGACCAGGTCAGCCGGGAGGTCGCCGACCTGCTGCTCGACCAGCGCGTCGCCGCCGGCATCGGCAACGTCTACAAGTCCGAGCTGCTCTTCCTGCACGGGGTCGACCCGTGGTCCCCCAGCGAAGCGGTCCCCGACGACGTCGTGCTGGCGATGTACCGCGACGCCCACCGGCTGCTCCGGGTCAACCTCCAGACCGGCAGGCGGATCACCGCTCGCAAGTTCCTCCGCCACGCCCGCGACAAGACGCCGGGGGCCGGGCTGTGGGTCTACGACCGGGCGCGCCGGCCGTGCCGCCGTTGTGGCGCGGTCGTGCAGGTCGCCCGCATCGGGGGCCTCGCCCGGCTCATCTACTGGTGTCCGGAGTGCCAGGGACGGAAAGAGGTTCCACCGACGCTATCCTCCGCCGGATGACCGTCGTCCGCCCCCTCCGCATCGCGATCCAGCCCCGCACGCCCCACGGTGACCCGATCGACGGCGCCGACGTCCACATCTACTACGGGGGGACCGAGCACCGGGCGAGCCGCACCGAGCGCGGCTACGAGCTGACGCTGCCCCGACCGGGGGACTACCAGCTGCGCATCTGGCGATTCGGCCGACCCCACGGGTTCGACCACCGCACGCTGCGGGCGACGCTGTTCAGCGTGCCGACCGCCGGCGGCGCGGAGCTGCGCCACCTGCAGTCGCCGGCCGAGGAGGTCGGCCGCATCGTCGACGTTCGGGAGGGTGAGGACGACCTCGACTTCGTCATCGACGCGACGATCGACTACCTCTGGTTCACCCCGGTGGGGACCCCGCCGCGCCTGGGCTGCGAGGTCGACCTGCTGGTCGACGGCCACGCCGGGTGGGGGGCGGTGGCCGAGGCGATCCGGGGCGCGCAGCGGTCGGTGCACATCACGACCTGGATCTACGAGCCCGACGCCGAGCTCGAGCGGCCCGATCCGCTCGCCGACCCCGACGATCGAGCCCCGTTCACGGTGCAGCGCCTGCTCGAGGAGCGCGCGGCGGCCGGCGCGACGGTGCGCCTGCTGCCCTGGGACGCCCCGCTGATCCGGCTGCCCTACGAGGCGCGGCGGGCCGGCCGCACGCCGGACGACCGGTTCGAGGTGATGGAGGAGGGCAACCCGACGCTCGTGGCGGTGCTCGGCGCGGGTGACGACCCGGTGCTCGGCGCGCTGTTCAACTTCCAGATCGGCAGTCAGCACCAGAAGACGGTCATCGTCGATGGTGAGGTCGGCTTCTGCGGTGGCATGAACCTCAAGCAGAACGACTGGGATCGGCGCGCCCACGACGTGTTCGACGCCCGACGCTGCCGCTTCGAGCGGCCCCGCTCCTGGCGCGAGCGGGTCGATGGCCGCCGCGCCCGCGCCGACCACCCGCCCCGCCACGACTTCGTCGCCCGGGTTCGAGGGCCCGCCGTCGCCGACCTGCAGGCCAACTTCGGTCAGCGCTGGAACCGGCTCATCGCGCAGGAGGCGAAGTGGTCGGAGCACGCCAGCGCGGTGCCCTGGCCCGACGTGCCCGACGCCCGCCCCGGCGGGGTGCCGTGCCAGGTCATCCGCACCATGCCGGGGGATCCGCCGGAGCGCGGGATCCTCGACGTGCACCTGCGTGCGCTGCGAGCGGCCCGGCGGCTGATCTACATCGAGGACCAGTACTTCCGGTCGACCCACGTCAGCGACGCGATCGCGGACGCGGTGCGGACCTGGCCCGAGCTGACGGTCATCGTGGTGACCCTCGAGTCCCAGGCGAACGACTGGTTGGCGGGGGGCTGGAGCCGCGAAGCGTACGAGCGGATCGCGCGACGTCGCCCCGGCTGGGAGCTGTACACGCTGCTCGTGGCCCGGCCCGACGAGCGGGGCGAGCTGGTCGACCAGGAGGTCGACAACCACGCCAAGCTGATGATCGTCGACGACCTCTTCCTCACGGTCGGCAGCTGCAACATCAACGACCGCGGCTTCGAGTACGAGGGCGAGATCAACATCGCGGTGACCGACCCGGCGCTGGTGTCGGCGACGCGGCTGGACATCTGGCGGGAGCACCTGGCCGACGATCCCGCCCTGTGCGGCGACCTGGGCGACGACATCGCCGTCTGGATGCGCCACGCCGAGGCCAACCGGGCGTGGCGCGACGGCCTGGCCGAGGCGCCCGCGAGCGCCGTGCAGCCGTTCGTCCCGCGTCCCGGCCAGCTCCGGCTCGTCGGTCACGACGTCACGTGACGGTTGCCCGGGGCCCGACGGTCCCAGGTGCGGCATCATGGGGGAGATGCGCCTCCTCGCCACGTTCGCCGCGTCCCTGATCGCGCTGTCGGGCTGTGGTGGCTCGGCGGACGACGACGACTCGTCGGCCCCCTCGGGGTACGCGCGGCTCGAGGGGACCCACCCGTTCAGCACCGTCGCGACCCTGGTGCCCGGCGCCGTCGCCCAGGCCCGGGCCGGCGTGGCCCTCGCGGCGGTCGGCGACGTCGACGGAGACGGGCTGGACGACGTGCTCGTCGGCGCCCCCGGGACCGACGACGACGCGGGCGCGGTGCTGCTCCTGCGGGGCGGAGCGGGGGGCTTCGTGCTCGGCGGTCGGGTGTCGGGGGCGCCCGCCGGGGCGCGGCTCGGCGCGGCCCTGTCGGGGGTCGGGGACCTGGACGGGGACGGCCTGCCCGAGGTCCTCGTCGGCGCGGCCGGCGCGGGCGAGGTGGACGACCAACAGGGCGACACGTCGACGGGGCTCGCCCAGGGTCGGGTCTACGTGCTCAGCGGCCCCTGGGCGAGCGGGCGTGAGCTGTCGGACGCGACCGTCGCGACGTGGACCGGGGGACCCGCCGAGGCGGCCGGTTGGTCCGTCGCGAGCGTGCCCGACGTGGACGACGACGGCGTGCCGGACCTGCTGATCGGCGCTCCGGGCGTGGGCAGCTACCGGGCGTTCCACGAGCACGTCCAGGCGCACATGCTGTTCGACGGCCCCGGCGCCGCCTACCTGGCGTCGGGGGCGACGCTCGGGGAGGTCGACCTGACGACCTCCTCCCTCGCCCGGTTCGACGGCGAGGAGCTGTGGGAGCGGGCCGGTCGGGCGGTCGCGGGGCTGCCCGACGGGGACGGGGACGGCGCCGGGGACGTCGCCATCGGCGCGCCCGACTACTACGGCGCGATCTGGATCAACCCCGAGGCGACGGCCCGCGTCTACGTCGCGTCCGGATCCGCCCGCGGCGACGTCGCGCTGGCGCAGGACGCCCGGGCGACGCTGTCCGGTGGCTGCTGCGGCGCCGAGATCCACGAGGAGCTCGGAGGGGCCCTGGCGGCCGGACCGGCCGGCCGGCTGTTCGTCGGGGCGCCCGGCCTGCAGGACTTCGGCCTGCAGGGCGGCGGCTTCCTGCTGCCCCCGGCCCTGGAGGGGGACGTCGACCCCTGGGAGGAGGGCGCGGTCGTCGTGGGGCCGCCCCAGGAGAGCATCAGCACCCGAGCCGGGGCGGCGGTCGCGGCGGGGTTCGACCTGGACTGTGATGGCGTCGACGACGCCGCCCTCGGCGCCCCCGACGAGCAGGTCTCGGGGCCGCGCGGGGGCGCCCTCTTCGTCGCCTACGGGCCGCTCGTGGCCTGGAACGACCTGGGGCTCAGCGGGCTGCACCTGTACGGCTCGAGCAGCGAGGAGGCGGGCACCTCGGTCACCGCCGCCGATCTGGACGGGGACGGCTGCGACGAGGTCGTCGTCGGGGCTCCCATCAACCCGGTCGGGGGAACCAACGCCGGAGGGGTGTGGGTCGTTCAAACGCCACGGGCCGAGTAAACCGATGCGCGAAGTGTCCGATGGGTGAGTAGGTATTCCTTGCGACCACACAGTTGCATGTGGGATACAATCAGATAGACGGAGGTTTGCATGCCTCGACCGGATGAGATTGGAGTGCTCCCGTACGTCGTCGAACGCGGCAAGGTCCGCGTCGTCCTCGTGACTTCGCGCCGCCGCGGCGACTGGATCCTCCCCAAGGGTCACCCCGAGCCCGGCAAGACCTCCCGGGAGATCGCGATCCTGGAGGCCTGGGAGGAGGGCGGCATCATCGGCTGCCTCGACAAGTCCTCCTGGGTGGAGGTGACCCGCCGGACGCCGAGCGGCCAACGCCGCCGCCTCCGGCTCTACCCGATGAGGGTGCAGGCCCTGGCCAACCGGTGGCCCGAGCGCGGGCAGCGCCGACGCAAGACGGTCTCGCTGCGCCGGGCGCTCAACATGGTCCGGGACGACGGCATGCGCGACGCGGTCCGCTGGCTCCGTCGGAGCAAGCGCAACGCCGCCTGATCGCGCCGAGCGATCCCCTCGTCCTCACTGTCAGCCGCTGACCTTCTCGAAGAACTCCGTGTGGTCCGCCGCGAACGCGCGGAACCCGGCCATCGCCGCCTCGCGAAGGGCCGCCCGCCGGTCCGCCTCGACGAACCGGAGTCCTTCGCGCACGCCTCCGAGGGCCCACTCGAAGTGCTCCATCTCGACCCCGCCGCCCAGGCCGGAGTGGATGCCGATCCAGTAGTACGCCGCGTGCTCGGCGTCGGCGACGCGAACACGGTGCTGGAGCAGGTGGTCGACCAGCTTCGGCTTCCGCTCGCGCAGCGTCTTGTCGAGGATCGTGAACTCCTCGTCGGCGAGGATCTCGCTGCCCATGTGGTAGCCCATCGCCCCGAAGACCGCCTCGGGCGTGTCCGGTGTGCCCAGCCCGTAGCCTTCGCCGACGCGGCGGTTGAGGGCGGTCAGCCAGGCCGGCTCCGCGAGCAGCTCGTCGGCCCGCTCGACCAGGCCGTAGTACTCGGCGACGCCGCGGATCGTCGCCTGGGCGAGCGTGCGGTGGGTGTCCCGGTAGGGCGTCGCAGAGTCGTCGAACTCGTCGCGGGCGGCGTCGAAGATGTAGCTGCCGACGTGGTTGCTGCGGTCGGCGCAGGCGGCGATGGGCTCCTGCGGGTCGACGAAGAGGTCGCGGCCGCGAGCGATCTTGGCGGCGAGCTCCGAGACGCCCCCGCCGAACCACCCGTTCCAGCTGATGTAGCGGCCGATGAATCGCAGGAGGGCGGGACCATCGGCGAGGCTGTCCTCGATGGCGCGACGCACCAGCGCGTGGCTCGCGCTGAAGTCGTACGCCCCCCTCAGGTCGCTGACCGTGATCTCCATCCTCAGCTCCTCTGCTTGCGTCGCTGCTTCGCCGCGCCGTCCGACGTGTCCGCCTCGCGCATCGCCTCGTCCAGGAGCTCGTCGGCCGCCGAGCGGGCCGCGGACGAGGCGCCGATGGCCGCCTCCAGCTCCAGGTCGGCGGCGAAGTCCAGCTCCTCGCCGACGTCCATCCGGGCGATGGCGTCGTTCAGGAACGTGCCGACCTCGTCCCCCTGCGGGTTGGCCATGATGCGGTGGTAGACCTCGCTGAAGCCGTCGGCGATGGCGAGCATCTGGGCGGCCATCGCGGAGTCCTGCACGTCGAAGCTCTCCCGTCGCTCGAGCACCTTCTCCAGGTCGGCGAGCGCGCGCTGCAGGCGGTTGCGGTCGATGGGCTGCAGGTCATCGCCCCGCAGACGCTGGGAGAGGTCGCGGGCGCGGGACTTGATCCGGCGCACGTCGGTCGCCGCCTGCCGCTCGGTGATCGTCAGCCGGGCGAGCCACAGCCGCAGGTAGTTGACCGTGGTGTCGTCCAGCCGCTCGACGTCCCACAGCGACAGGTCGGTGCCGGTGTGCTTCGCGGTCTTCTGCAGCGAGACCAGCTGCTCCACCATGCGGTGGTAGGTCTCCCAGTTGCGGGCCGCCTGGCCGCGTCCGTCGCCGGTCCGCTTGTCGACCTCGGCGATGAGGTGCGTGCGGGCGATCTCCCGGCGCTCCTTGCGCTTCTTGCGGTCGATCGCCTCCCGGAACACCGGCGACTCGGGCAGGAACAGCGACATGATCCCGTTGAGTCCGGCCTGGGCGACGACGGGGATGAGGAGAGCCGGGGCGATCCCCGTGGCGATGGCCGCCACCGAGCCGCCGATCAGCGCTCCGCACAACCCCCACAGGTTGCCGGGGTGCTTCCACATCTCGAGGACGTAGTTGATGTCCTCTTCGGGCGGCGGCTTGCTGCTCACGGGCGAAGCCTACTGCACGGCGGGGAGTCGGGCATCTCGGGCCCCGTTCGGGCCGGCCCGGTCTTCGCAGTACGATGGCGCCGAACAGGGGTGCCCCATGGTCTCGATTCGTCTGCTGCTGCTCATCGCTCCGCTGTCCCTGCTGCTCGCCTGCGAGCCGCAGATCAACAACCCGCCGGACGACGACGACGCGACCGATGATGACGACGCGACCGACGACGACGACAGCACCGACGACGACGACGCGACGGACGACGACGACTCGACGGACGACGACGACATCGACCCCACCGAGCCGGTGATCATCGCGGTGCACCCCGAGCCGGGGGACGCGAGCTTCTTCTTCCAGTCCAACCTGTGGGTGGAGTTCAGCGGGCCGGTCTACGACGTCGACATGTACCTGGTGGGTGGGCCCGAGGGGGACGCCGGAGGCGACGTCGAGGACCTCGACGGGGGGCGCCTGTGGGTGCTCGATCCCTGGGACGACCTGGAGCCCCTGACCGAGTACATCTTCGTCATCAACCCGGCCGGCGCCGAGTCCCTGGAGGTGCCGTTCAGCACGAGCTCCCACGGTGAGCCCATCGCCGACCCCAACACATTGATCGGGCAGACGTTCGCCATCGACATCGCGGGGGCGACGTGGACCGAGCCGCCGGGCGTCGGCTCGATCATCGCGTCCCAGGCGGAGGGCACGTTCGTGCTGCTGTCGCCGACGGAGGACTCGACCTTCGAGCCGGCGGCGGAGCAGGACCTGCTGCACATCAGGACGGGCGCGGGGGGCGAGGACCTGGGGGACATCGCGCAGGACAGCTGCTTCCCCACCTCCTACCCGACGGCGGGCCCCGACGTGGTCGTCGGCACCGCCGATGACGCGCCGGCGACCTGGTCCAACCCGTCGTTCGAGCTCGGCCCGGCCGACTTCGTCGTGGGGTTCATCGGCGGCGGCAGCCCGCTGATGGAGGCCGAACTGTCGGGGACCTGGGGAGCGGACGGCGGCGACCTCGCGGGGGTCGAGCTGTCCGGGCTCCTGGACACTCGTCCGCTGTCGCCGCTGATCGACCCGGAGGGAGACGATGGGGCGTTCTGTCAGCTGCTCCTCGAGACGCTCGGCGTCGAGTGCGTCGAGTGCCCGAGCGGTCAGCCGGGCCCCTTCTGCTTGACGATGGCGGCCCAGGACGCCACCGGCGAGGCGGTCACCGGCCTGACGCTGGTGCCGCGCAGCTGCCACGACGTCATCGAGACCTACGAGGCGTCGGGCGCCTGCTCGAGTACCGTGTCGATGTGGGACGCCGACGGCGACGGCGTCTACGAGGGCTGCCCGTGACCATCACCCGAACCGCCCCCCTGGTGGCGCTGCTCCTCGCGCTCGGCTGCCAGCCCCGGCTCTCCGACAACCCGCCTCCGCCCGGGGACGACGACGACGCGACGGACGACGACGACGCGACGGACGACGACGACGTGGCGGACGACGACGACGACCAGGACGACGACGACGACGTCGAGCCCACCGACCCGGTCATCGTCGACATCTACCCCGCCCCGGACCAGGACGACTTCTTCTACCGATCGGACCTCTGGGTCGAGTTCGACCAGGCCCCCGGGGACGTGCTGATGTTCCTGGTCGGCGGGAGCGACGGCGACCTGGGGGGCGAGGCCGCGGTGGAGTCCGCCGGTCGCCGCTGGGTCTTCGACCCGTGGGACGACCTGGAGCCGTCCACCGAGTACCTGTTCGTGGTCGAGCCGGCCGGCGGGCTGGGGATCGAGGTGCCGTTCTCGACCAGCCCCCACGGCGCGTCGGTCGTCGACCCGACGGTGCTGCCCGGCCTCACCTGGTCCTTCGACCTGAGCACGGCGACCTGGCTGGAGCCCGAGGGCGTGGGGGTGCTGTTCGAGGTGATGCTGGCCGAGTCGCGCATGCTGATCGGCGTCAGCGACGAGTCCACCTTCGAGGGTCCGGCGCCCGGCGTCATGCACCTCGTGGTTGCGTCGGTGGCCGAGGCGCCCGGCACTGCGCAGGATCCCTGCGAGCCGACGACGGTCGTGACGGCCGGCCCCGACCAGGTCATCGGCACCGACGACGACGAGCCGGCCGATTGGCAGGATCCGATCTTCGCGGTCGGCCCGGCGGACCTGCTGCTCGGCGCGGTCGGGGCCGCCGTGCCCCTGCAGAACGCCCAGCTGGGGGGCACGTTCCACCCGTCGCTGGAAGACCTCCGGGGGATCGAGCTGAGCGGCCGGATCGACACCCGCCCGCTCGCCCCGATGCTCGACCCCGAAGGCGACGAGGGCGCCGTCTGTGACTTCATCTTCGAGGTGCTCGGCGTCGGCTGCACCGAGTGCGGCGGCGAGGCGACCGGCGAGTTCTGCCTCGACCTGGAGATCGAGGACGGGAGCGCGGAGTTCGTGCCCGGGCTGACCCTGGCGCCCCAGACCTGCCACGACGTCATCGCCGCCTACGAGCTCGACGGCTCCTGCGCCGACGACGTCGCGAGCTGGGACGCTGACGCCGACGGTGTCTACGAAGGTTGTCCCTGAATTCGGCCGGTTCCGGCTACCCTGCGCCATCTTCGGAGGTCCAGATGGGCTCATCGCTGCGCTTCGCCGTCCAGGCGATCCTGATCCTGCTCCTCGCGCTCGGCTCCGGCTGCTACGGCGCCCTCGGCCCGACCCCCGGCGGCCGTGACGACGACGACGCGACGGACGACGACGACGCGACGGACGACGACGACGCGAC
>CAYQEG010000236.1:8130-12101 GCA_964416435.1 uncultured Rickettsiales bacterium | reverse complement strand
GCACCGACGACGTCACCACCTACTCCTGCAACTCCGGCCTCAACGAGGACGGCCCCGAGTACGTCTACGAGCTGACCGCCGGCTTCGACGGCGACGTCGTCGTCAGCCTGACGGGCCTGACCGCCGACCTGGACCTGTTCGTGCTCGACGACGACGGCTCCGGCAGCTGCGACCCGAACACCTGCGTCACCTCGAGCGTCGCCGGCGGCAGCGCCGACGAGTCGGTGACGGTCACCGTGACCGAGGGCACCACCTACTACTTCGTGGTCGACGGCTTCAACGCCGCCACCTCGGACTACACCATCCAGCTCGACTGCCCCGCCTGCGAGGAAGAGTGGACGCTGACCTGCGACTCCGGCTCGGACGACTGGAACAACGGTGACTTCGGCAGCACCGACCAGATCAACGAGTACAGCTGCGACAACAGCCTCGACGAGAGCGGCCCCGAGTACGTCTACACGTTCACCGCGCCGCTGGCCGGCGAGTACACCATCACCCTGACGGGACTGACCGCCGACCTCGACCTGTTCGTCCTGGACGAGGTCGACGCCGACACCTGCGACCCCGCGGAGTGCGTCGCCTACAGCGACAACGCCGGGACCGCGGACGAGTCGGTCACCATCACCGCCGCCGGCGCCGGTGACGTCGGCTACTTCGTGGTCGATGGCTACGACGGCGCGGTCAGCGACTACACCATCGAGGTGACCTGCCCCGACGACCTCTGCGGCGACGAGGACGACGCGGTCGACAGCCTCGACTGCATCTTCAACGCGATCAGCGGCGACAACTCGGCCGGCGACTCCGTCATCGACGAGTGGACGGGCTGCACGACGGCCGACAACACCGGCCCCGAGGTCTTCTACGCCTTCACCCCCAACGTCACGGGCGACTACACGATCGACCTGGACGGGCTGAGCGCGGACGTCGACCTGTTCGTGGTCGAGGCCGACGGCGATACGGGCGCGTGCGACGTCAACAACTGCCTGGACTCGTCCCGCAACGGTGGCAGCAGCGCGGAGGACATCCTCATCGCGCTCGAGAGCGGCGTCACCTACTACCTGGTGATCGACGGCTGGAGCGGCAACAGCTCCGCGTTCGACCTGAGCATCACGTGCCCCGAGTGCGCGGACAACTACAACCTGAACTGCTCCGCGAGCAGCGACGACTGGACGACCGACTTCGGCAGCAACACGTGGGAGGACTACAGCGCCTCCGGGAACTGCGCGTCGTTCACCGAGAGCGGCCCCGAGTACGTCTACATCTTCAACCCGGCGGTCGCGGGCGACATCACGGTCGACCTCGACATCGACGACCCGTCGGACGACCTCGACCTGTTCGTGCTCGAGGCCGCCACGGACGGCAGCTGCGACCCGGACCAGTGCCTGGTCGACTCGACGACGACGGGCGATGAGCAGGTGGTCATCCCCGGCGTGGTCCCGGGCGAGACGTACTTCATCGTGGTCGACGGCTTCCTCGGCGACTCCGGCGACTACATCATCACGATGTCCTGCCCCTAAACGGCCCCTCACAATACTGAGGCCCTCCGCGCGGGTCTGGAGACCCGATTCCTGCGTCCCTCATCGGTCACGGGGGGCAAGCCCCGCTCCCTCTTCGGTCCTTGACCTCGGCCCTCCATCCTCCCCGCTCCCGGGGCCTCATAATCATGAGGGGCCGTTTAGAGGCGTCGCCGGGGGATCACCCCTCTCCACATTGACACCATCCCCTTGGACTGGGAGGCTTTCGCCTCCCTTTCTGGGAGGAGGCTTCATGCAGATCACGGTCGAGTCCAAGCCGTCCTACGGCATGGCCGTCGTTCACCTCGACAAGGGCGAAGAGTTCGTCACCGAGTCGGGCGCGATGGTGGCGATGACGAAGGGCTTCGAAGTAGACACAGGCTTCAACGGCACCGGTGAGGGAGGCTGCGTAGGCTTCCTCGTCGCCGCGTTCGTCGGCCTCGTTCGCAAGTTCATGGCGGGCGAGACGATGTTCGTGAACACCTACGAGGCCGAGGCCGACGGGCAGCAGCTGATGATCTCCCCCGGCATGGTGGGCGACGTGCAGCACGTGCCGATGCCCCAGGGGCGCACGGTGACCCTGCAGGCGACCGCCTACCTCGCTTCGACTCCGAACGTCGCGATCAGCCTCGTGTGGGGCGGATTCCGCATGATCTTCGGCGGCGAGGGCGCTTTCTTCATGGAGTGCTCGGCCGAGGAGGGCGAGGGCGACGGCGAGATGCTGTTCAACTCCTACGGCGCGATCGAAGAGGTCGAGATCGACGGCACCTACATCGTCGACACCGGCCACCTGGTCGGCTGGGAAGGCGACCTCGAGTACTCGATCCGCAAGGCGGGCGGCTGGAAGGCCACGATGCTGAGCGGTGAAGGGCTCGTCCTCGAGTTCGAAGGCAAGGGCACGCTCTGGCTGCAGACTCGTAACCTGGGCTCCCTGGTCGGTTGGATCAGGCCCCAGCTGCCCTAGGAGGTCGGAAGATGCAGATCCAGGTCCACTACCGACCGTCCTACGCCCTGGCCGACGTCCAGCTCGACGCCGACGAGACCGTCGTCGCTGAAGGCGGCGCCATGGTGAGCATGGACAGCCACGTTTCCATCGAGACCTCCGCCGGCAAGAAGGGCGACGGCAAGCTGAAGGGCCTGATGAAGGGCCTCAAGCGCATGATGGCGGGTGAGTCGTTCTTCATGAACCGGTTCACCGCCGCCGGCGCTCCCGGCCAGGTGACCCTCGCGCCCTCGATGCAGGGCGACGTCATGGTCCAGGAGTTGAACCAGGGGACGATGTTCCTGCAGTCGACCGCGTTCCTGGCCTCCGGCACGGGGATCGAGATCGACAGCAAGTGGGGCGGCGCCAAGACCTTCTTCGGCGGCGAAGGCCTCATCATGCTGAAGGCCACGGGCACCGGCCCGCTGATCTTCAACAGCTTCGGCGGCATCAAGGAGGTCCAGGTCAGCGGCGAGTTCATCGTGGATACCGGCCACATCGTGGCCTTCGACGACACGCTCACCTTCTCCGTCAACAAGTTCGGTGGCGGTTGGAAGCAGTTCATCTTCGGCGGCGAGGGGCTCGTATGCACCTTCACCGGCCAGGGGCGGCTGTGGATCCAGACTCGCAACCCGCGTGGGTTCGGCCAGGAGGTCGGTCCCAAGCTTCCGCCGCGCTAGGCCGGGGAGGACGAAAGCATGCGTCACGAGATTCACAACAAGCCCGATTACGCCTCCCTGCACGTCTGGCTCGACAAGGGCGAGCAGATCATCACCGAAGCGGGCGCGATGATGTCCATGACGGGCGACCTCGACCTGCAGACCAACATGAAGGGTGGCCTGCTCGGCGCGGCGAAGCGCGCGCTGGGCGGGGAGTCGGTGTTCATGAACACCTACACCGCCGAGAAGGACGCCCAGCGCCTGGACGTCGCCCCGGCGGCGCCCGGCGACATCCTGCACGTGCCGATGACCGGCAACACGGTCATCGTCCAGAGCGGCAGCTACCTGTGCAACGCGCCCGGGGTCGAGGTCGACGCCAAGTGGGGCGGGGCCAAGTCCTTCTTCGGGGGCGAGGGGCTGATCATGCTCAAGTGCCACGGCGCCGGCGACCTGTGGCTGAGCAGCTACGGGGCGATCCACCCGCTGAACGTGAGCGGCAGCTACATCGTCGACACCAGCCACATCGTTGCGTTCGACGACACCCTGACGTTCGACGTCCGCAAGGTGGGCGGGCTCAAGAGCCTGTTCTTCTCGGGTGAAGGCCTGGTCTGCCACTTCTCGGGCACCGGCCGCCTCTGGATCCAGACGCGGAACCCCGGTTCCCTCGCGTCGTTCCTGCACCCGTTCCGACCGGTCAAGAGCAACTGACGCCGCGGGCGGGCCGGGTCAGCCCGCCCCCCCCCCGACGGCCTCCAACAACAACAGCTTCGCCAACCCCCCCCCCCCGCGGGAGACCAAAAAACCCACCAACAACCC
>CAYQEG010000236.1:0-8120 GCA_964416435.1 uncultured Rickettsiales bacterium | reverse complement strand
GCCGGGGGCCCGCCCCCCCCCCGGCCCCCCCCCCCCCCCCCCCGCGCGGGGGGGGGGGGGGGGGCCCCCCCCCCCCCCCCCGCCGTCGGACCTCCTCCAGCAGCTGCTTCGCCTCCGCCCCGCCGGGGCGGTTGCGCAATGCCGCCTCCAGCAGCCGCTCGGCCTCGTCCCAGCGCTGCTCGGTGACGTAGATCTTCGCGAGCATCACGAACTTGCGGTAGCCGATCTGCGGATCGAGCTCGACCGAGCGCTCCAGCTGGTCCTTCGCCTCGTCGACGCGTCCCTGCCGCAGGTACAGCAGCCCCAGCCCCCGGTGGGGGCAGGTGAACTGCGCGCCCGCGGCGGTCTCGTCCATGGCGGCGAGGTACTCGGCCTCGGCGGCCTGCAGGTCGCCCCGGGCGGCCAGCACCGCGGCCCGTCCCGAGCGGGCGTAGCGGTTGCCGGGCTGGAGCGCGAGCACCCGGTCGAACGCGCCGATCGCCTCCTCCGGACGCTCCAGCGCGAGCAGCGAGTTGCCTCGCCCGAGCTGGGCGAGCACGTCCTCGGGCTGGTCCTTCAGCACCCGGTCGAACCAGCCCAGGGCCTGGTCGTGACGTCCCTGGTTGGCGTCCGTCCAGCCCATGCCGACGCACGCCATCTTGAAGGTGAACCGCTCGACGTCGAGGTGGGTCGACTCCTTGCCCACCTTGCGCTGCTCCATGTCCCAGCCGGCGACGGTGGCGAACTGGCGGGCCGCGGCGGCGTGGTCCTGGCGCGCGATGGCGAGGTGACCGAGGCCGACCGAGGCGCCGTCGGGGTCCGCCGTCGCGGCCTCGCGGAAGTGGCGCTCGGCGCCGTCGAGGTCCTGGTCCGCGAGGGCGTGGTAGCCGCGGAGGGTGTTGTAGCGGCCGCGGGGGTCGGCCACGTCGGGGTGGTCCTGCTCGGGTCGCCGTTCGGCGCGCGACAGGTAGGCCTGGGAGCGAGCGTGGTCGCCCAGGTCGTAGGCCTTGAGGGCCGCGAGGTACAGGTGCACCGGCGTCTCGCCGCCGATCTCGGCCGCCGTCTCGTACAGGTCCCAGACCTCGTCGTGGCGGCCCATCTGCGCGTACAGGCGGCCCAGCGCCTGGTAGGGGCAGCCGTTGTCCGTCGGCTCCTCGGCGCGGAACACCTCGAGCGCCGCGATCGACGCCTGCAGGTGGCTCTCGGCGTCGCCGAACCGCCGCTGGTCGGTGTAGATGCGGCCGAGGTAGCGCTCGGCTTCGGCCAGGGTGTCGGCCTCCGTCGGCTCCTCGGCGCCCGGCGGGTCGATGCCCTTGAGGAGGGCCTGCTCGGCCGCGGCGTAGTCGCCCAGGTCGAAGTGGGCGATGCCGAGGTGGGTCCAGGCCTCGGCGTGGGCCGGATCCCCCGCGACCGCGCGCTTCAGCAAGTCCATCCGCGCCCGCAGGGAGTCCGGGCTCCCGTCGGTCCCCTCGATCATCGCCAGCCCGAGGAGCGCGTCGGCGTTGTCGGGCTCGATCTGGACCGCCCGCTGCCACGCCTCCTTCGCGGACGAGATGGCTCCGCCCCGCTCCTCCGTGAAGCCCTGGTCCAGGTCGCGGTCGCTGTAGTAGAGCGCGTCGCCCAGGAGCACCCACGCCTCGGCGTTGTTCGGCTCGAGCTCGGTCGCTCGGCGGGCGAGGGTGGCGGCCTCCTGCAGGTGGGGTCCTGCGTCGCCGCCCAGCAGCTGATCGGCGCGCTCCAGCAGCTGGTCGACGTCCTCGGAGCCGCCGCCGCCGCAGGCGGACAGGAGCAGGGCGCCGGCGAGGAGCGATGGTCGGAGGCTGCGCATGCGTCGGGCATTGTAGACCCGGGTGGCTCGGGTGGCTGCCGGCTAGGCTGGGTGCGTTGCGGTTGTGTCTCCCGGTTCTGTTGCTCCTGTTGGCGTCGTGCGGTCCGGACGAGCCGCCAGGGGCGACCGCGTCGACCGAGCCGCTGCCGCCGTGCGGATCCCCCGGCTCGCCGGGGTTCGACGACGTCGTCGCGACCTCGGGCGTCGACTTCGTCTCCGAGATCCCCGAGTTCGAGGAGGTCGGGGGCGTCGCCGCGGCGGACCTGGACGACGACGGCGCGGTCGACGTGCTGCTGTTCCAGCGCATGCTCGGGCGCGCGTACATCTACTGGGGACAGGGCGACGGCACCTTCGAGCCGGCCGACCCGCTGCCCGCGCCCGACCCCGAGGACGAGGCGATGGGAGTCTCCGTCATCGACTTCGACGGGGACGGCGACCTCGACGTGATGCTCCTGGGGCCCGACACGCTGCGGCTGTACCGCAACGGGGGCGACCGGTCCTTCGTCGACGTGGCGTCGGACGTCGGCCTGGCGATGGGCCCTCGCTGGGGGGGCGGCGCGGCGTGGGGGGACGTCGACGGCGACGGCGACCTCGACCTGTTCGTGCAGGTGATGCAGGACTTCGACGACGACGAGGACCGGGGAGGCCCGGACGACGACGACCTGGAGGGGGAGGTCTCCGGTGGGGCCAACCTGCTGTTCCGCAACGACGACGGCGCGTTCGCGCCCCTGTCCGGCGGACCGACCGAGGCGGCGGGGCTGACCCACCACAGCGTGTTCGCCGACTTCGATGGCGACGGCGACTCGGACCTGCTGGTCCTCAACGACTTCGGCTTCCTGCTCCCCGGCTCCGAGCTCTGGGAGCGGGACGGCGACGCCTGGATCGATCACGGCGCGGTCTTCGGCGTGCTCGACAACCCGATGGGCGCCTGGGTCGAGGACCTCGACGGCGATGGCCTGCTCGACATCTGGACGAGCGACATCGACGACATGCGGGTGTTCGCCGGCGCCGGCTCGTTCGACTTCGTGGAGGTGACGACGACCTGGCTCGACCCGGCCGACCACGCCCCGCAGGACGTGTCGTGGTCGCTGCTCCCGGTCGACCCCGACGGTGACGGAGGCCGGGACGTGTTCGTCTCCTACGGTCGACTGCGGGACGGCCTCCCGGGGCCGCCCGAGCCCGAGCAGCCGGATCGGCTGTACTCCCGGACCGAGGGGTCGGGAGGGGCGCCGCTGTTCCGCGTCGACGCGGGGGGCCTGCCGTCGGACCTGCCGACGCTGGACGCGCGGGGCGGGGCGGCCGCCGACTTCGACGGTGACGGGGTCCCCGACGTCATCGTGAGGAACATGGAGGGGCCGCCCCACCTGCTGAAGGGCCGGTGCACCGACGCCCGCCGGCTCGTCGTGGCGTTGCGTGACACGACGACCCCGAACACGCGGGGGGTGGGCGCCCGGGTGGCGGTCGACGGACGGGTCCAGGTCGTGCCGGGCGGCGGCCCGGGCACCTACTCGGCGAGTCAGCCGGAGCTCTACTTCGGGGTCGGCGCCGCCGACGCGGTGTCCATCGAGGTGACCTGGCCCGACGGCGCCGTCGAGCTCTTCGAGGACGTGTGCGCCCCGTGCCGGATCCGGATCACCCGTTGAAGTCCTCGGCGTTTCGGGCGATACGGTGCGCAGCCATGCGTCTGCGCCCCCTCATCCTCGCTCTCGTGGTGCCCCTGGTCGGCTGTCCGGCCGACGGCTCGCCGCCCCCGATCGACTACGAGCCCGTGCGCTTCGTCGCGCTCGGCGACACCGGGGAGGGCAACGACGCTCAGTACGCGGTGGCCAGCGTGATGGTCGACGTCTGCGCGGCCCAGGGCTGCGACTTCGCGCTCCTGCTCGGCGACAACATCTACGACGTGGGGGTGTCCGCCCTGGACGACGTCCAATGGCAGGACAAGTTCGAGCTGCCGTACGCGGACCTCGACCTGACCTTCTACGCGGCCCTGGGCAACCACGACTACGGCAACCTGGCGACGGACCCGGCGAAGGCGGACTTCCAGATCGCGTACAGCGACGTGTCCGACAAGTGGGAGATGCCGCACAACTTCTACGAGCACAGCCACAGCAACGTCGACCTCTTCGCGCTGGACACCAACGCGACGATCTTCCCGACGACGATGGCCCACATCAACGAGACGCAGGAGCCGTGGCTCGCGGCGCAGTTCGCCGACTTCGTGCCCGACGACCGCTGGCGCATCGTCTACGGGCACCACCCGTACCTGTCCAACGGGCTGCACGGGAACGCCGGCGCGTACGACGGCTTCGGCGAGGAGATCACGCTGTCGGGCTTCGCCCTCAAGGGGCTGTTCGACGAGCACATCTGCGGCAAGGCCGACCTCTACCTGTGCGGGCACGACCACGACCGCGAGTGGCTCGAGCAGACTTGCGCCGGCACCGAAATGGTCGTCTCCGGCGCTGGCGCCAAGCTGCGGGACTTCCGCAACGACCAGCCGGTGCACTGGGGCGACGACCAGGACGAGGGCTTCCTGTGGGTCGAGATCGATGACGAGACGCTCACCCTCCAGTTCTGGGACCGCTACGGCGAGATGAACTACGAGGGCGGCTGGACCCGGGAGCGCGTCGAAGAGTGAAGCTCGCGCTCCTGGCGACGGTCCTGTGCCTGCCCCCCGGAGCGATGGGGCCGCGGGGCGACGCGGACCGGCCGGCCAGCGTCGGCTCGGTGGTGTCCGACACCTACCCGTTGCGGGTGCACTGGACCGCCGACGGCTACGAGGACCGGGCGCTCGTCGCGCTCGCGGCGGCCGAGCTCGCGTGGCAGGTGCAGGTCGACGAGCTCGGCTTCGAGGCGCCGGTGCTGCCCGACGCGTTCGACGGCCCCGAGCTCGACATCTACCTCGCCGAGCTGGCCCCCTGGGAGGGGTGGGCGTGGGCGCCGGACCAGACCGACGCCGTGGTCGGCGACGGGCTGATGAGCGCGCCGGCCTACGTCGCCATCGACCGGGACGTTCCGGACGAGTGGCTCGCTCCCTATGTCGTGCACGAGTTCAACCACGTGCTGCAGTACGCGACGGACATGGCGGAGGAGTCCCTGACCGTCTGGGAGGCGACCGCGGTCGCGGCCCAGGAGTGGACGCTGGGGCCCGAGGGGCTGTGGGACGCGGACGTCGCGGACTTCCAGGCGGTGCCCTGGGCGCCGGTGCTCGTGGGCGACAGCTACGTCCTCGACGACAGCTACGGCGTCTACGGTTTCTACGAGTACGGCGCCGCGCTGTGGGTGCTCGCCCTGGACGAGGCGTACGGCGACGGGGCCGGCTCGTTCGGGCCGGCGTTGTGGGCCGCGCTCGCCCAGGAGGGGTGGGACGACGAGCCGGACGTGGTCGACGCGGTCACCGAGCTGGCTGGCGGAGACCTGGCCGATGCCATGGACGCCATCGCCCGCGCCCGCTGGAGCGCTGACGTCCGGCCGACCCTCGCGGCGACCGTCGACTCCCTGCCCGCGGAGGTCGAGCCGCTGGACGACGTGCTCGTGCTCGGCCAGGCGTTCGTGCTCATCGACGCCGGCGTGGCGCTCGCCGACGTCGAGGCGGTGGTCGAGTCCGACCACGCCACCCACCTGACCTGGCTGGAGCACGGCGACGCCGTCGCTCTCGTCGTCTCCGACCTGGGACCGGACGGCTGGGACGGCAACGACGACGCCTGGGTCGGCGGCTCCCTCTGGATCGGCTTGTCCGGGCCCGGGCAGGCGCCCCCCGATCGTTCCGACGACGCCTGCTCCTGTTCGTCCGGCGGCCCCGGAGGGGGCTCGCTGATCCTCGCGCTCCTGACCCTCGGAGTTGTGGGCCGGCGACGAACTTGTTGAGGACATGTCATGAAATCGTTGCGCAACGCAGCGGCGAGTATGACGGCGATTAGCAATTATTCGCCCTGATATCAAGTGGTTGAGAGTTGTACCGAGAAAGACCAGAACTCTCACTTAACAAATACCTGACATCGTGTTGACATTACTTTGCGCCGTGCGGGAGCACTCGGCGCCGGGACCGGGGCGACCACGGCCTGTCGAGAGCGGCAGGGGACACGGGTGGCCGACCGCCGGGGAAGTTCACCGTCGGGCGATGCTCGGCAACTACAGAGAAGAGACAGACATGGCCACCCTCCTGCGAACGCTCCCCCCTCCCGTAACCCTCACCGTCGCCTGCGCCGCGCTGTTGCTGTCCGGCTGCTACGGCGCCGTGTTCGGCGAGCCCGACGCGGACGATCCGGGCGCGCCCGGCTGGATCCACCCCGACAACGGCTCGGACGACGAGACGGACGACGTGGGTGACGACAACACGACGGACGAGGTCGACGACGTGATCGACGACGAAGAGGAAGACGACGTCTTCGACGTGCCCGAGAACGCGCTGCGCGGCGTCGTGCAGGACCCGCTCGGCCTCGCCGTCGACGGTGTCGCGGTGGTCGTCGACGGTCTGCTGACCGCCACGACGGACGGCCAGGGGCGCTTCGCGCTGCCCGACCTGCAGGACGAGGAGCTGGTGGTGATGGGCTTCGCGAAGTCCGGGTACGCCACCTCGTGGGCCTCGTACACCTACCGCGACGGCGGCCACAACTACTTCGTGCAGACCCTCGCCCCGGTCGACCTCGTCATGGAGTTCGACTCGGACGACGGCGCCGAGTTCGAGGTCGACGACACGCACTGGTTCCAGGTGCCGCCGGGCACGATCCTGGACGCCGACGGCAACGCGTACGACGGCAACGTGAACCTCGAAGTCACGGTCTGGGACCGCACGACGCCGCTGGACGAGGGTGGCGAGTACCTCGCGTCCCCGGGCCAGGGCACCGGCGTCGACCAGCTCGGCGATGACCAGGTCCTCTACACCTACGGCATGTTCCAGGTGCGCATGTCCTCGGACGAGGGCGACTCCCTCCAGGCCGGCCCCGGCTTCGTCGTCCAGGTCGATGTGCCCGACAACTCCAACGTGCAGCCCGGCGACCAGGTCCCCTTCTGGGACTTCGACGAAGAGTCCGACCAGTGGGTCGAAGACGGCCAGGGTCAGATCGTCGAGCTCGAGGGCGGCGAGCAGGTGTGGGAGTTCGAGCCCACCGACGGCCTGCCCGTCCGGCAGACGACCACCGAGGAGATCCTCGTCCCGATGATGCAGCAGGCGACGTGCAACCCCGACCAGGTCGTTGTGATGGTCCGCCAGGAGCAGGACGTCGCCGGCCAGGCCACCGGCAAGGTGACCGACCAGCAGGGCGAGCCGGTCCCCAACGCCCAGGTCCGCCTCATCTCCGAGGACCAGACGTACATGATCCGGACGCAGACCGACCAGGACGGTGACTTCCAGGCGACCGTGCCGCCCCAGGTCTCCACGCCGGTCGGCCCCAACGGCCGCCCCCTGTTCATGGAGGTCGACTACGAGGTCGCGGGCGAGCCCTTCCTGTGGCGCGGCGACCCCGTCCCGGCCCCCGCCGCGAGCGGCACGATGGACTTCGGCACCGCCGACCTCGGCGCCATGACCTGCGTGCGCGGCACCGTGCTCGACTCCCTGGGCGCCCCCGTCGTCGGCGTCGGCGTCGCGACCTCCCACGGCGGCACCGGCAGCACCGACTCCGGTGGCGACTTCTGCATGCAGGTGCCGAAGTGGCAGCCGTCCAGCGTCTACGCCCTGCCCACCATCGACAACCCGACCGGCTACCAGCCCGCCCGGGTCCGCCCCGCCGCCGCCCTCGGCGGAAGCTGCGACAGCGGCTGCCCCAACGTGATGGACCTCATCGCGGTGCCCGCGACGGCCTGCGTGTCCGGCGAGATCACGGTCGGCGACCTGCCCGGTGACGGGCTCCGCGTCGAGGCCTTCGACAGCCGCTTCCCGACCGCCCCGGTCTTCTCCACGGTGGTGTTGGACAGCCAGTTCGAGCTGACCATCCCGGCGGGGACCGAAGTGACGGTCCGCGTCGGCGCCGGCGACCTGAGCGCCGCCAACGCCTGCGCCCAGCAGTCCCTCGGCCCTCGCCAGGCCGGTGATGTCTGCGCCCCCCTGGCGCCGATGGACTGCGGCGAGTAGCCGCCTGACCGGGTCGGGGGCGCCGCCCACCGACCCGGGTCGGGCTCGCCCCTCGCAGCACGACCTGGCGCCGAACCGGCGTAGGATCGGGGCGGAGGCCGGCATGTCCCTTCCCCGCTCGCTGCTCCTGCTCCTCGCCCTGGCGCTGCCCCTGTCCGGCTGCCCGGACCCCGACGACGATGACGTCGTGGTGGTGGACGACGACGACGCGGTCGGCGACGACGACGACGCCACGGACGACGACGA
>CAYQEG010000235.1:0-12130 GCA_964416435.1 uncultured Rickettsiales bacterium | reverse complement strand
GTGGGGGGTGCTAGCGGGGGTTTGGGTGGGTGGCGGGGGGGGGGGGGCGCGTCCGAAGGCGCGCCGGGGTGGGTGTGAGGGTCCTGGTCGTCGCAGTCCCCGCCGTACACCACTTCGTCGGGGGTCTCGCCGCACCGGCCGTCGACGATCGCGAACAGGCCGTAGCCGTCGCCGTCGCTGTCGAGGTAGCAGACGCGTTCCTCCGCTGCGCAGGAGGCCATCATGGCGGTCGCAATCAGGAGGTAGACGGAGGGGCGCATATCTCAAGAATACCGGGGGGGCGCGCTCGGATACAGCCCGGAATGGGGGGTAACTCTGATCGAGCTGCGCGGTCTGGCGCTACCATCGCCGGCCATGCGTCGCCTCACCTCCCTGCTCGGCAACTCCCAGCGCCTCGACGGAGGCGCGATGTTCGGCAACGCTCCCCGCGCGCTCTGGTCCCGATGGATCCAGCCGGACGAGCGCAACCGGATCCCGCTGGCGTGCCGGTGTCTCCTGGTCGAGGACGGCGACCGCCGAATCCTCCTCGAGGCGGGGATCGGGGCGTTCTTCGAGCCGAAGTACAAGGACCGCTTCGGGGTGGTGGAGGACGAGCACGTGCTGCTCGCTCAGCTCGCCGCCCGGGGTCTGGGGGACGGCGACATCGACGTGGTGGTGCTCAGTCACCTGCACTTCGACCACGCAGGCGGGCTGCTCGCGGCCTGGGCCGAGGGGGCGGAGCCGCGGCTCCTGTTCCCCAACGCGACCTTCGTGGTCGGCGCCGAGGCGTGGGACCGGGCCTGCAGCCCGCACTTTCGGGATCGCGCCAGCTTCGTGCCGGCGCTCAACGCCCTGCTGGAGGCGAGCGGTCGGTTGGAGGTGGTGGGCGGCGATCGCAGCGCGACCCTGGGGGAGGGGTACCGCTTCCACCGCAGCTCCGGCCACACGCCGGGCCTGCTCTTGACGGAGATCGACATGCCCGGCGGGCCGGTCCTGTTCGCCGGCGACCTCGTGCCCGGCACCCCCTGGGTGCACCTGCCGATCACCATGGGCTACGACCGGTACCCCGAGCTGCTGATCGACGAGAAGCAGGCGTTGCTGGGGGATCTGCTCGAGCGGGGAGGGCGGCTCTTCTACACCCACGACTCGGCGACGGCGCTCAGCGGCCTGGCCCGGGACGAGCGGGGACGGTTCTCCGCCATCGACGGCCTGGCGAGCCTGGACCGCCTGGAGCGCTGATCGCGCCGCGAGGGAGCCCCGCTCAGGCGGGGCCGGCGTCACCCCGCAGCACCGCGTCCACCGCGGCCGCGAGCTCCCGCCGGTTGTAGGGCTTGGGCAGGTAGGTCGCGTGGGGGCCGAGCAGCTGACCCACGTCGAAGTTGTCGCTGGTGTAGCCGGAGGTGTAGACGACCGCGAGCGTCGGCCTCGCCTCCAGGAGGGCCTGGGCGAGCTCGTCGCCGCCGCCGCCGGGCATCACCATGTCCGTGACGAGCACGTCGAGGTGTTCGGTCGCCTCGGCGACCGCCTCCGCCTCCGACGCGCCGCTCGCCTGGATCACCTCGTAGCCGGCGCGCTGCAGCATCTTGGCGGCGACCCGACGCAGCGCCTCCTGGTCCTCGACGAGGAGGACCTTCTGGCCCACGCCCCGGACCGGCCCGGACGGCTCGAGGGGCGGCTCCGGTCGCAGCTCCGACCGGGGCAGCCAGAGGGCGATCTGGGTGCCTTCGTCCACGACGCTCGCGACCGTGACGTGGCCGCCGACCGCGCGCACCGCCCCGTACACCGACGCCAGCCCGAGCCCGGTGCCGCGGCCGAGCCCCTTGGTGGTGAAGAACGGCTCGAACATGCGCCCCTGCACCTCCTCGGGCATGCCCTCGCCGGTGTCCGCGACCTCGATCCGCACCCACTCGCCCTCTTCGGGGCCCGACGTCTCGCCCGGTTCGACCCGGAGGTTGGCGGCGTCCAGCCGCAGGCGGCCGCCGGTCGGCATCGCGTCGACCCCGTTGGTGACGAGGTTGACCACGACGCGGTTGAGCTCGCCGGCGTCCATCTCGATGGGCCACAGGCCGTCGTCGATCCGGTGGGACCACTCGATGTCGGCCCGGATGAGCCGGGCGAGCAGCCCCTCGGCGCGGCGGAGCTCGAGGCCGGTGTCGAGCGATCGCGGCCGCAGCACCTGCTGGCGCGCGAACGCGAGCAGGCCCGAGGTCAACTCCGCCCCGTGGTGGGACGCGTCGACGATGTCCTTGAGGAGCTCCCGCGACTCAGGGTCCTGGGGGCCGTCGTCGAGCAGCAGGCTCGCGCTGCCTCCGATGGCGGTCAGCAGGTTGTTGAAGTCGTGGGCGACGCCGCCCGCGAGCCGCCCGATCGCCTCGAGCTGGCGGGCCTCCTCGAGCTCCTCGGCGAGCAGCCCGCTCTTGCGGTCGGCCTCCTCCTTCTGGCGGTCCGCTTCGGCCTTCTTGCGGTCCGCCTCGGTGGCCTGCTCGGTGCGCAGCAGCGTGGCCCGCACCGAGATGCCCAGCCCGATCGCGAGGAGCAGGAACAGCGCCACCACGGCGTCGCGGGCCGGCGCCTCCTGGGCCGCTGAGAGTGCAGGCCCCGGCCTCACGGTGAGGCTCCAGGTCCGGTCGACGACCGACAGGGTGGCGCCCGCGCCGAGGTGAGGGGGCGCGTCGGCGAACCCCTCGGTGCTGTAGGCGGACGCCCCCGCGTCGTCGAGGGAGAGCTCCCAGGCGTCGAGGAGTCCGCTGCCGAAGCAGTCTTCGACGAGTCGATCCGTGTGGAAGACGGCGTTCATCGTGCCGCGCCCGTCGCCGATCGGCAGGTAGGTCGCGAAGCCGGCCAGGCCCTGGAACAGGTTCAACGGCGGGCTGGCGACGTCCTCGCCGGCGCGCGATCGATCGAAGAACGGGCCCGCCGTCGGGTGGTCGAGCACGCTGCGGCCGAGCGCGGCCCGGTTGGGCGCTTCGGGCACGACCCACCGGATCACGCCGTCGGGGTCGATCCAGTTGAGGGCGAGGAAGCCCCCGAACCGGTCCTGGATGTGGAGGGCCCGCTCCCGGAACGCCGGCTCGTTCAGCGCGGGCTCGGTCTGCACGGCTTCGCGGAGCGTGTCCGCGGCGAGGAGGCGCGCGCCGACGTAGTCGTCGAGCCGGAGCGCCGCCTGGCTCGCGGTGATGCGCGCCGTCTGTTCGAACTGCGCCCGGTCCCGCTGCGCCATCTCCGTGCGTGCGCCGACCGCGACGACGGCGGGCAGCGCGAAGGCGAGGATCGGGAGGAGACTCCGCACCGGCGGGATCGTGACAGGGGTTGTGTCCCCGGTCTACTCCCGGGCTCGGTCGTCCAGGTAGTCCAGGTCGACGCCCGACCGGTTCGTCCGCCCGAGCCGCTCGGCGCGAACGACCGAGTCCTTGCCGAAGCGGTCGCGAATCGAGTCCATCGCCTGCTCCATCGCCCGGCGCTTGATCGGCCCCCCGAACAGGTCCAGCTGCACCGCGTCGCCCGGGCGGACCAGGTCGTAGGCGGCCATGCCGACGAGGCGGAACGGCTCGGTGAACTCGAACTCGTCCAGGAGCGCGATGCCGACGTCGAGCATGGTCTTGCCCACGTCGGTGGGCGTCTCCAGCAGCCGCTGGCGCGACATCGACTGGAAGGACGCGGTCTTCAGCTTGACCCGCACTCCGCCGGCGAGCATGCCCTTGCGCCGGAGCCGCCGAGCGATCCCCTCGGCGGAGCGGTGCAGGTGCTCCTCGATCTCGCCGCGGTCGGAGATGTCCTCCGCCAGGGTGCGCTCGCTGCCGACCGAGCGCGCGCGCCGCCGCCGGTGGACCCGGCGAGGGTCCTCGGCCCGCGCGAGCCGCTGCAGGTGGGGGCCGAGGTTGGGGCCGAGCACCCGCTGGAGTCGCTCGGGCTCCGCGTCGGCGATCTGGTGGATATGGTCGAAGCCGAGGTCGGTCAGGCGCGCCCCCGTCTTCGGCCCGACCCCCCACAGGCAGGTGACCGGCAGCGGGGCCAGGAACTCGCGGGCTCGCTCGGGCCGCACGACGGTGAGGCCGTCCGGTTTGCGGTAGTCCGAGGCCACCTTGGCGACGTACTTGGTGCCGCTGATCCCGACGGACACGGTCAGCCCGCCCGTCGCCTCGAAGACCGCGGCCTTGAGCTTGCGTCCCATCTCGCCCGGGGTGCCGAAGATGCCCTCCGCCCCCGTCATCTCCAGGAAGGCCTCGTCCAGGCTCAAGGGCTCGACGTTGGGGGAGAAGTCCTCGAAGACCTCCATCACGATCTTGCTCAGCTCGGTGTACCGCTCGAACCGGGGGGGCACGATGAGCGCTTCGGGGCAGCGGCGTCGGGCCCAGGCCATCGGCATGGCGCTGCCGACCCCGAACGGGCGGGCTTCGTAGCTGGCCGTGAGCACGACGCCTCGGCCCGAGCGGGGGCCGACCAGGATCGGCTTGCCGCGCAGCTTGGGATCGTCCAGCTGTTCGACCGCCGCGTAGAAGGCGTCCATGTCGGCGTGCAGCACGATGCGCGGCCAGCGGCTCACGCGAAAACTATACAGACGTTCAGGGTTTCCGTGCCCGAAGATCGCGGGCCACCAGCTGGTGGAAGTGGTGGATCGCGCGCTCCCACTTCGGCGCGTAGCGACCGGAGTCGAAGGCCGGCGAGGCGGTGCCGACCTGGACCGACTCGCTGATGTCGATGTCCTCCAGCTGGGTGACGTGGCTCTGCTCCAGGCTCTGGGCGACGAACGCCTCGTCGTCGGCGACGGACGCCTCGAACCAGAAGTCGAACAGCACCTCGCAGCGATCGGGGGCGAGCGGGATGACGATGTTGGAGTCGAGCACCGGGCCGTAGCGGTTGAGCATCAGCGCCGGGTAGAGGAACGCGTAGGTCGCCCCCCGCCCCATGCGGGCGGCGACGTCGACCCGCGCCCGCTCGTCGTCGCCGCTCCCCGGCGCGGACGTCTGCACCGACCACGTCGGCCCCAGCTCCGTCCGGTAGGTGGACATGTCGAGCTGGGCGTCCAGCGTCTCGTGCACGTGGGCGATGTGGTAGCCGCCGTCCAGGTAGTTGTCGCAGAACGCCTTCCAGTTGCACCGGACCTCGTAGCGCTTGCGGGCGACCCAGCGCAGGTCGGCCCAGGCGGCCTCGTCCAGCCAGCGGTCCATCCCGGCCGTCAGCTCGCCCAGGGGGCGCGCGTCGGGATCGGCGTTGACGAGCACCAGGGGGCCCCAGGTCCCGACCGCGAGGGGGGGCAGCGCCCCCTTGCCGCTGCCGTCCAGCCGGTAGCGCCAGCCGTGGTAGCGGCAGACCAGCTGGTCGCCGCAGCCGGCGCCGACCACGACCTCGCTGCCCCGATGGCGGCAGCTGTTGTGGAAGGCGCGGAGCACGCCGTCGGCCCCGCGGACGACGACGAAGGGGAGGGCGCCGTAGCGGCCCGCGACCCAGCGGCCGGGCTCGGCCACCTCGTCGGTCCGGCAGGCGAAGACCCACCGCCGGGCGAACACGGCGCGCTGCTCGAGGTCGTGCACGTCGCCCCGGGTGTACCAGTCGGCGGGCGGGGAGCCGGTCTCGTCGATGGGCAGGTCCGGGTCGAACCCGGCGATGGCGTCGGCGAGGGAGGACATTCGCTACTCCGGTGGGTCTCGGAACGTTCGCTTGCCGCCGCGCAGCAGCACGTCCGTGCCGTCCCGGACGCGCCGGAGCAGGCGCCCGTGCCAGCGGTCCTGGATGTCCCGGCGCAGCAGGTGAAGCAGACGGCGCTGCAGGCCGAAGCTGCCGGCCGCGCGGCGGCGGCTCGCGGCGGCGGGGTCGGCCGCCTCCAGCGGGTCCCACAGCCCGTCGGGGGCGTATCCCAAGGCGCGCAGGTCGCGGGGGTCGAGGTCGGCGATGACGGCCCGCAGCGTCTCCTCGCGGCGGGGGTCGGCGGCGAGGGCGTCGGCCCAGCGGTGCACCGAGGAGGTGACCGGCCGCTGCTCCCGGTCGACCGTGACCGGGTCCCCCAGGCCGTCGTCCTTCGGCTGATCGCTCGCGCCGTACTCGACCGCGGCGGGGTGATGGGGCAGGTCCAGGTGCTCGAAGATCCGGCGGAGCTCGGCGTCGGGGTCGGCGACCAGGTCCTCGTAGCGGACGTGCAGGGCGCCGGGCGGCGGCTCCCGCAGGAACCGCGCGATCGCCGGGACGTAGCGTCCGAGGATCGGGTTGAAGCCGAGGGCCGCGTCGTCGTCGCCCTCGAAGAAGGAGTCTGCGTAGCTGACGTGGATGGCGCACGGGTGCCGGGTCAACACGATGTACCGGCTGTCCGGGAAGACGCGGGTGATGAACGGCAGGACGAGCGCGTAGGCGGGGGTCTTGTCGACGAACAAGGCCTCGTCCCGGCCGTGCATCAGCCCGGCGTAGATCCGGTCGGCGAATGCGCGCACCGCCTCGACGTAGTCCGCTTCGCCGCCGGGCAGGGCGTCGATCACCCCGGCGAGCGCCTGGGCCGACTGGACCGCGTCGTAGGGCGCCTCGTCGACGCGGTCGTACCAGCCGAGGTGGGCCAGGGGCGTCAGGAGGTGGGGCTCGGAGCGGGTGTGGATGGCCGGGTGGGCGCCGAGCATGCGCGCGAGCAGGGTCGAGCCCGAGCGGGGCGCGCTGATCACGAACGCGAGGCGGGGCGCAGTCACGGACGAAGGGTACCCGGTCGGAGTCACTGTGCCGCCCAGGTTGTGTGACCACGGATCCGACAGGCCCGCGGTCCGAGGTCAAGGAGCGAGGAGCGGAGCATGTCGAGTCCATGTGACCGACGAGCGACGCTGAGATCGGGCCGCGGGGCGGAGGAGGCGTGGTCAGAAAGCCTGGGCGGCACAGTCAGTAGACGGTGGGAGCGGTCAGCCACTCCCCCTTGCTGGAGCCGCCGTCGCGGCTGTAGCGGCGCAGGTAGTGGCGGGGCTCGCCGTCCCCGTGGTGCAGCGGCACGAACAGCTTGAACCCGGCGAGATCGTTCGGCACGGCTCGGCGAGGCGCCGCACGCGGCGGTACCCTGGCGCGATGTCGGCGGTCGACGATGGCTGGGACGTCTTCTGGCGGTGGGAGATCCTGCGCCGTCGCTCCGATCCCATCGACTTCCGCCGCTGGAAGGCGGACAGCTCCCGAGCGCTGCGGGGGCTCCCGGCGGGTCGGGATCGCGACGGCCGTCCGCCCCGGCTGCTGGACGCGAGCTGCGGCATGGGGTTCCACACGCTGATCCAGCACGAGCTCGGGTTCGACGTCGACGGGTGCGACGTCAACCCCCGGGTGCTCGCCGCGGCCCGCGCCCTGTTCGAGGCCGAGGGGGCGGACATCGAGACGTTCGAGGCCCGGTGGGAGGACCTCGGCGCGCTCCGGCCGGACGCGTACGACCTGGTGTTCAACGACGAGGTCCACCAGGTCCGCGGCCGGGACGCCATGCTCGCGGTGCTGCGCGGCTTCGCCGGGTGCCTGCGCCCCGGGGGCTCCCTCGTGTTCTTCTTCGCCGACGCGCTGAAGCCGGACGATGGACTCAACCAGGCGGCCTGGGAGTGGGAGCACAGGGACCGCGACCGGGTGGCCTGGACGCTTCAGGACGGCGAGCGGACCGTGCAGCTGCGGGTGGTGGCCGAGCGGGAGGGTGACGACTGCATCGCCGAGCACCACCGCTACACGATCAAGCAGCCGGGCCGCCCCGACCGTGCGGAGTCGACGACGCTGCGCAAGTCGTACTGCTGGGACTGGGACCGCTGGCTGCCGGTGATGCGGGAGGCGGGCTTCGCCACGTTCGAGTCCCACCGGTTCGACGCGGTGCAGGGTCACTGGTTCGCGATGAACCTCGCCACGAAGGCGTCCTGATTGCGCCGGAAGGCGCGATGAGTCAGGCGATCAGGGCACGTCGCACTGGCCGGCGTCCTGGCCCTCGCAGCCCCAGCAGACGGGCTCGCCGTCCGCCCGCATCGCGCAGCTGTGGTAGCGGCCCGCGGTGACGACCTGGAACTGGCCGCCCGGGGGGTCGGCCTGGCCGGCGTAGTTCTCGCCCCAGCAGGTGAGGAAGCCGGTGCCCGCCTCGAGCGCGCAGACGTGTCGACGACCGGCGTCGATCCAGCTCCAGTTGGCGCCGCCGGGGGCGTCGGAGACCTGGCCCTGGGAGTCGCTCCCCCAGCAGGTGATGGAGCCGCCGTTGAGGGCGCAGCCGAAGCCGTCGCCGCCGGTCACCTGCTCGGCCGAGGACGGCGTGCCCGAGGGCGTGCCGGGGCCCCAGCAGCTGAGCTGGTTGTTGGTGCGCACGCCGCAGCAGAAGTCGGTGCCGGCGCCGACCTCGATCCACTCGGCGCCGCTGGGCGGGACCTCCGACCAGGTCAGCGCGCTGCCCCAGTGGTCGAGCTGGCCGCTGGACAGGGCGGTGCAGCCGTGAGTGTCGCCGACGGCGAGGTCGTAGAAGCTGTCGCCGTCGACGGACAGCTGGCCGTTCTCGTCCTCGCCCCAGCACGACGCGCTGGCGTCCAGCGCGCTGATCCCGCAGGTGAAGTCGCGGGCCGCGTCGACCACGACCCAGTTGTCGCTCGGAGGGTCGAGCTGACCCTCGGAGTTGGAGCCCCAGCAGTCGAGGCCGCCGTCGATGTAGATCTGGCAGGTGTGGGCCTTGCCCGTCGCCGCCATGGGCAGGGAGCCGCGGCCGACGACGTCGAGGTCCTCGCCCGCGGGACCCTCGTCGATGCCGTCGGAGGGCCGCACGATGCAGGACCACTCGTCGTTGGCGGAGGTTTCCTGCCACAGGATGTTCTGCTGGCTCGTGAAGTACGTGCCGTTTCGGTACCACTCGTAGGAGTAGGAGACGTCGTCGCCGTCGAGGTCGAAGGACTCCTCTACCACCGAGCACCAGATGTCCTGGGTGGTGCGGGGGCCTTCGGGCGTGATCTGCACGCCGGGGGCGGTCGGCGGGGTGTTGCCGACGCTGGTCGAGGCGCTCACGGGCGGGGTCTCGTGTCCGAAGGTGTCCATCGCGATGAGGGTGCAGGTCCAGGTCTCGCCCCGGGCGGTCTGGCCCGCGTCGATGGTGGAGCCGCTGACGCCGGCGTCGACCTCGTCGACGGTCCAGGACCAGAGGTATTCGATCTCGTCGCCGTCGGGGTCGGACGATCCGACCTCGATGATGCAGCGGATCTCGTCGTCGGTGCGCGGCTCCTCCGGCTCGATCCGGATCTCGGGCGTGGTCGGCATCTGGTTGGGCTGGCACTCCGGTGCGCCCGAGCAGGCGGGATCGTCGCAGTCGAACAGGCCGTTGCCATCGTTGTCGGCGGCGTCGGTGCACTCGCCGGGATCGTCTCCCTCGCGCTCGGGGAGCTCGGCGATGGTCACGTCGCCGCAGCCCGCGATCGCGAGGAGACAGCAGGCGGTCAGCAGGGTCCTCAGCATTCAGCGCTCCATTCGATCGCCTCAAATGTAGCCGAGGTCGATCGTACCGGCGACAGACAACCGCCGGTTGCCCGACTCGTCCGCCGGCCACCCGCCGCGCAACCGGGGCTACTCGTCACCGAGTCGATAGCCCTCGGCCTGGGTGTTGAACATGCGTGCGTAGAGGCCGTCCAGCGCGATCAGCTCGGCGTGGGTGCCCTGCTCGACGAGGGCGCCGTCGTCCAGGACGAGGATGCGGTCAGCGAATCGGACGGTGCTGAACCGGTGGGTGATCAAGATCGCCGTTCGCCCCTCCTTGAGGGAGACGAAGCGCTCGAACAGGGCCGCCTCCGACTCGGCGTCGAGGGCGGCGGTCGGCTCGTCGAGGATGAGCAGATCGCAATGACGCATGAAGGCCCGGCTGATGGCGACGCGCTGCCACTGGCCGACGCTGAGCTGGGAGCCGCCGTAGTAGCGACCGAGCATGGTGTCGAGGCCGTCGGGCAGGTCGGCGAGGATCTCGTCGGCCCCGCCCTGGCGGGCGGCCTCTTCGATCTCGGCGCGGTCGTCCAGGTCGGGGAGCCAGCCGAGGCCGACGTTCTCGCCCGCGGTGAGGTGGAACTGGACGAAGTCCTGGAACACGACGCCGACCCGGCGGCGGACTTCGGCGGGGGTGAGGGTCGCGACGTCGGCGCCGTCGAGCAGGATGCGGTCGGGCTCGACCTCGTACAGGCGCGCGATGAGCTTGATGAGGGTGGTCTTGCCGGCGCCGTTGGGGCCGACGAGGGCGACGGTCTCGCCGGGCGCGATGGTGAAGGAGACGTCGCGCAGGGTCGGGCGGTCGGTGCCCGGGTAGGTGAACGTGAGGTCGCGGACCGTGAGCTCCGGGGCGCCCGGTCGTCGCTCGCCGCCGGCCTCCAGGGCGACGAACGGCTCGTCGGACGGCAGGGCCAGGAAGTCCCACAGGTTGTCCATGTACAGGGCGCCCTCGTAGATCTTCGAGGCGCCGTTGAGCGTGCCTTCGAAGCTGTCCTGGGCGCCCTTGACGGCGAGCATGAGCATCGTGAGGTCGCCGACGGTGATCTGTCCCCTCACGGCGGCGATGGCGACGGCGAAGTAGCAGCCGTAGAACGTGGCCGTGGCGAAGAGCCGGGCGACGAAGTTGCGCCCCATGGTCCGGCGCATGACGGCGACGTCCTCGCCGTAGAAGCGGAGCTGCAGGGCGGTCCAGCGGTCGAGCAGCCAGCGGCCCAGGGCGAAGAGCTTCACCTCCTTGACGAAGGCCTCGCGCAGGAGGACTTCGCGCAGGTAGTCGGCCCGGCGCTCGGCGAGGGTGCGGGCCTGCTGCACGGAGAAGGACTCGGTGGCGGCCCGGGCCTGGGACAGCAGCTGGGGGGCGGTGCCGACGAGGATGGCGAGCACCGCCCACCACGAGAACGTGACGAGGAGGGCGGCGTAGGACGTGAGGCGCAGGCCGTCGCGCACGGCGCCGAAGGCGTGCTGCACGACGTGGAGGGGGCGGGTGCCGGCCTCCTTGGCGGCTCGCGCGAGCATGTCGGACCAGGTGCTGTCCTCGTAGTGGCGCAGCGACATGTCCAGCGCCTTGCCGAGGACGCGCTCGTTGACGTGGATGGACAGCCGCATGCCCAGCTGGGATCGCCAGTAGTCGTCCAGGTGGTAGAGGACCGAGCGGAGCACGACGAGGCCGCACTCGAGGCCGACCCAGGTGAGGGTCGCGCGCATGTCCCCGGCGATGACGGAGTCGACGATCAGCTTGGCGACGAAGGCGATGACGGCCGGGACCAGCGCGTCGACGACGGTGGCGGCGGCGTAGGAGAGCGTGCGGGCGGGGCTGACCTCCCACAGCAGCGCGAGGGCCTTGCGGGTGGTCGAGAGCGCGGATCTCACGCCCATCGCGGGGCCTCCTGGGCATGGAGGTCGGCGTAGCGGTTGGCGGGGTCGGTCGGGTCGGTGCCGTCGCGCCAGGTCCAGGTGAACTCGTCCCAGTCGTCGGGGCGGTCGTCGGTGGAGAAGGACCAGGAGCAGGCGCCGAGCACGGCGGGGTGGGCGTGGGCGGCGTCGAGCCAGCGGCGGTAGATGCGTCGGCGCTCGGGGAGGGGGAGGCCCCGGTTGCTCAGGCCGAACTCGCCCAGGAGGAGCGGCGTGTGGGCGGCCGCGGCGCGGTCGGCGTGGTCGGTGATCCAGGCGACGCCGGCGTCTTCGGCTTCGGGCCAGCCCCACTCTTCGGGGTAGAGGTGGATGGAGGCGACGTCGACGAGGTCGAGGGTGGCGTCGAAGGCGTCGTCGCGGCCCTCGCCGCCGGTGAGGAGGAGGTGGTCGGGGGCGGCGGCGCGAACGACGGGAGCGAGGGCGGCGGTCCAGGCGGGCATGGCGTCGCCGCCGCGAGGCTCGTTCATGAGCTCCCAGCCGGCGATGGCGGGCTCGTGCCCCCAGGGGGTGCCGGTGCGGGGGTGGGGGCGACGGAGCAGCTGATCGATGTGGCCGGCGTAGTGGTCGACCACGGCGGGGGTGCTGAAGAACAGGTCGGGCCGGTCGGAGGGGAGCCCGTGCCAGCGCAGGTACTGGGGGACCCCACCGTAGTCGGCCCAGTAGTTCCCGAGGGACAGGAGGAGCTGGACGCCGTGTCGCCGGGCGGCGTCGATGGCGAGGTCGACGCCGACGACGCCCGCCGCGCGGAGCACACCCGGGGCGGGGTGGTTGGCGGCGGGGTTGTCGATCTCGTAGGTGAAGGCCCCCGCCCGGC
>CAYQEG010000234.1:0-12150 GCA_964416435.1 uncultured Rickettsiales bacterium | reverse complement strand
GACGCATCCGGTCCATGGGGCGACAGGTGGCCAATGCGCTACACGCTCCTAGCGCGCGGAGTCGTCGTCGTCGTCGAGCGCGGAGTCGTCGTCGTCGCCGGTCGAGGGGGGCGGCACGTACTCGGCGATGGTCACCGTCGAGCCGACCACGCTGCCGAAGAAGTCCGGCTCGATCTGGAAGTCGACCGTCCGCAGCCGCGCGAGCTCGAAGTGCGCCTCCATCCCCTGCAGGGCGTCGAACTCGTCCAGATCGATGACGTGTTCACCGTCGTCGTCCAGGCGACAGCCGAGCCAGTAGCGACTGCCGGCGTCCTCCCCCTCGGTGACGAGGTCGCTGATCCAGGTGCCGTAGACCTCGCCGTTGAAGTTGGCGCCGTACCACTCCAGGACGAGGCCGTCCTCGCTCCACTCGGGCGTCTCGTCGAGCACCATCACGTCGGGCGTGCCCAGCTGACCGGCCAGGTTCTGCGCTTCGACGTGCTCACCGCCCCCGACCAGCACCGTGTACTCCTGGGTCGGCTCCCAGTCCTCGGTGCTCAGCTCCGCCTGCCACACCCCGTCGTCGTCCTGCTCGTCGAGCGCGACCTCGGTGCCGTCGACCAGGAGCAGCGTCGTGACACCGGCGTCCAGCGTCGACTCGGGCAGACCGATCGCGCCATCCAGCGCGACCCCGCCGTGGCAGGTGTCGAGCACCTTGGGCATCGGCACCCGCGGCAGGAACTCGTCGGAGCTCTCGAACCACGTCGCCAGCGCGAGCGCCGAGGCGGTGGGCGAGGGGTGCACGTTGATCCGGCGGAACTCGATCCAGGCGCCCGGCTCGGGGGGCGCCGCGTCGTCGTCGTCGTCGTCGTCACCCGAAGGGTCGCGGTCGAACGGATCCGGGGCGGGCTGCCGGCAGGCGGCCAGCAGGCTCAGCGTCAGCAGCAACAGCAGCAGTCTTTGCGTCATCGGACACGCTCCCTGGCGACAAAGGCGTCGACGAAGCGCCGCGCTGCGGCCTCCGGCTCCGGCGCCCCGGCGACGGCCGAGATGACCGCCACCGCATCCACCCCCGTCGCCAGCACGCGGGGGAGAGCCAACTCAGTTATCCCGCCTATCGCGACGACCGGCAAGCGGCTCGCCTCCACAGCGGCCTGCAGCCCGGCCACGCCGACGGGCTCGTGAGGGGTGCGTTCGTCGTCCGGATGCAGGTGCTTGGACGCCGCCCCGAACACCGGCCCGAACCCGATGTAGTCGACCCCCAGGCCACCGGCGCGGGCCACCTGGGCCAGGTCGTGGGTCGACCACCCGATCACCCGCTCCGGGCCGAGCCGCTCGCGGGCCCGCTCGGGGAGCTCGTCCAGCTGCCCCAGGTGCACGCCGACGTCCGGGATCCGGGCGGCCAGGTCGACCCGGTCATCCAGGATCAGGAGGGCGCCGGCGACGTCGCAGCGACGCGCCAGCTCCCGCGCGATCGGCGCGACCACCTCGTCCGAGGCGCCCTTGATCCGCAGCTGCAGCACCCGCGAGCCGGCGGCGATCAACGCCTCCGCGAGGCGCAGATGACCGAGCTGGGGAGCGGTGGACGTGTCCACCATCCCGTACAGCCCCGACACGAGGCGGGCGAGGGTCACCGCTTGCGGCGGCTCGCGGCGCGGATCTCGTCCAGGTCGATCCGGTGCTCGTCCAGCTTGCGCTTCAGCGTGTTGCGGTTGATGCCCAGGAGACGGGCCGCCTGCAGCTGGTTGCCGCCGGCGCGACGCATCACGAGGTCGAGGAGGACCCGCTCCGCGGTGCCGACCACCAGCTCGTGCAGGTCCGACCGCTCACCGGTGGCAGGCTCGGGGTAGGTGCGCACGACCGGGCGCAGCCGGCTGAACAGCACCGACTCGAAGCTCTCGTCCTGGGCGCCCATCCGGCGCCGATCGAGCCGGCCGGTCGGCCCCACCAGGTCGCCGGGGTGGATGACCGGCCCCTGGGCGAACGTCGCCGCGCGGACGAGCGTGTTCTCGAGTTCGCGCACGTTGCCCGGCCACGTGTACTGCTTCAGCCAGTCCAGCGCCTCCTCGGACAGCGTGCGGAACGGCGCGTTGCCGTCCCGGGCGTGCTTCTCGAGCAGCCACGACGCGAGCAGCGGGATGTCCTCCAGCCGGTCGCGCAGGGGCGGCAGCCCGATCGTCAGGACGTTGAGCCGATAGAACAGGTCACCCCGGAAATTGCCCGCCCGGACCTCCTCGGCGAGGTCCCGGTTGCTCGCCGCGACGATGCGTACGTCGACGGAGACCTCCTCGGTCGCGCCCAGGGGATAGAACTCCTTGCGCTCGAGGACCCGCAGCAGCTTGGCCTGCAGCGCCAGCGGCATCTCCCCGATCTCGTCCAGGAACAGCGTGCCTCCGCTCGCCGCCACGAACTTGCCCGGCTTCGCGGCCCCGGCCCCCGTGAACGCCCCCTTGGCGTGCCCGAAGAGGTCGGCCTCCAGCAGGTCCGCGGGGATGGCGGCGGCGTTGACCGCGACGAACGGGCCGGTGGCCCGGTCCGACTCCTGGTGCAGGATCCGGGCGACCAGCTCCTTGCCGGTGCCGCTCTCGCCCGCGATGAGCACCGAGTAGGGCCGCCGCGCGGCCCGCCCGATCGCCTTGAACACGCGCTGCATCGCCGGGCTCTGCCCGTACAGCGTGCGGGTCTCGGCGGCCGCGAGCGGGCCGTCGGCGATGCCCGGCGGCCGCGGGGGCGGAGCCGAGCGATCCTTCGCGGCCCGCAGCACCAGCTCCTCGAACAGGTCCAGGTCGAACGGCTTGCAGAGGTAGTCGTACGCGCCGCCCTTCATCGCCTCGATGGCGTTGGCCATCGTGTTCTGGGCCGTGATGACGATGACGTGTGGCGGGTCGGGCATGTCCCCGACCTCGTGGAGCAGCTGGAGGCCCGACAGGCTGGGCATCTTGATGTCGACGATGGCGACGTCGAAGCGGCTCGCCCGCAGCAGATCCAGGGCCCGCTGGCCGTCCCCGGTCTGGCTCACATCCAGGCCATGACCGCTCAGCGCCTTGCCCATGATCGTGCGCAGGGTGCGGTCGTCTTCGGCGATCAGGATTCGGTTGTTCATAGCCCCTGGGGGCCCCGGACGGCGGGGCGATGGAAGTGGCTGGGGATGTCCGCGGCCTCCGGAGTCGGCGGCAGCCGCTCGGACAGCACCACGGTGAACCGCGCCCCCTGACCTGGGCGCGGATCGACGTCGAGGAGGCCGCTGTGGTCCTCCACGGCGAGGCGGGTGACGAAGAGGCCGAGGCCGGTGCCCTCGGGCTTCGTCGTGGCGAAGGGGTCGAAGAGGCGGGCGACGCGGTCGGCGGGCACGCCGGGCCCGTCGTCGATGACGTCGACCCGGATGGTCACGCCGCGGTCGAAGCCGTCGGCGGCGAGCCGTCCGCCGGGGTCGATCCGGGTGCGCACCTGGACCGCGTGCTCCGCCGCCTCGGAGGCGTTGCGGACGAGGTTGCCGATCGCTTCGCGGAGACGCGCCGGGTCCCCTTCGACGGGCGGGAGCGACGGGTCGAGGTCGAGCTGCCAGTCGACCGGATCACCGCCGTGCCGAGCCCGCACGAGGGCGACCTCGTCGTGCACGAGCCGGTTGACCTGCACCCGGGTGCGCCGCAGGTCCCGCGGGCGAGTCAGCCTCATGAGGCGCTCCACCAGGGCGTCGATCCGATCGGCTTCCTGAATGATCAGCTGGGTCAGCTCGTCGTGATCCTCGGGCCCGGGGGCCCGTCGGAGGAGCTGTGCCGCGCCGCGAATGCCACCAAGCGGGTTTCGGATCTCGTGGGCCATGCCGGCCGCGAGGCTGTCCAGCCACGCCAGGCGACGGCGGAACCCCTCGGCCGCCCGCGAGCCGACCGGCTCGGCCGCGTCTCGCACGACGAGCACGACCTGAGCAGCGGTGGGTCCCGGGGTGCCGGTCATGGTGACGCGTCGAGCGCCCGCCGGTCGATCCCACGCCACCTGCCGCAGCGTGCAGGACGTCGCGCCGCCGAGGACCCGCGCCGTGACGTCGTCGACGCCGGTCGGCAGCACGTCGGTGGCGACGCTCCCGACCAGGCGCCGGACCGAGACGCCGAGCACCTCCGCGGCCCGCTCGGTCGCATACCCGACCCGTCCGTCCTCGATGAGGACGACGCCGACGGGCAGGTGTTCGATGAGGTCCAGGTGCACGCTCGGAGCGGTTTCTATCACGGGTCCCTCCGGGGCTTCTGCCCCAAACACAGGGGGCCCGTCGATCGAATACAAGTGCTTGTCCGACGTAGGGAATCCTGTGCACTCAACAGTCCTTTTGCGGCACGAAACGGGGAAAATGTGACAATATTGGCGACCATGAGGACAAGTCCCCGGATCGGCCTGCCAGTCGCGGTACTCACAGCCGTCACGCTCGTCGTTCTTCCTTCGACTTCCAGTACTTGGGCGGCCCCACCCACAGGGGATGACGACCGGTCGTCCACAGAATCCGAGCGTGTCCGCCCGCGCATGGCCCTGAAGGTGCGGCCGAAGCCGGCAGCCGGCAAGGGGCGCGCCGGGCGCAGCTCAGGCGAAGACGACGACCCCCGCGCGGCGCTGCTCGAGCGGATCCGCTGCGAAGGCGAGGACGCCGCCACCTGCTTCATCGACGACGCCTGGTCGGACGCCGACCAGGAGGCCCTCGAGCGCATGGGCGACGCGGAGATCGAGCAACTGCTCGCCGAGATCCTCGCGGGGCTGGAGGCGCACGACTCCGAGCGCATCCGCCAGGCCGAGGCGGAGATGCAGGCGGAGAGCGCCGCCGAGCAGGACTGGTTCGGGGCCGACGATCACCTGATGCACCCGTCGACCGACATCTACGCCGACCCGGTCGGCGCCCTGGGGCGGCCGGATCTGCACCTCGACCAGATCGACCCGGCGGACTTCGACTACCCCATCGTGCTCAACCAGCGCACTCAGGACTGGATGGTCTACTTCCTGACCCGGGGCCGCCGCTGGTACGTGCGGTGGCTGGCCCGGTCGGAGCGGTACGCTCCCCTGATCGTGCCGCGCCTGCGCGAGGCCGGGCTGCCGACGGACCTGCTGTACCAGTCGATGATCGAGTCGGGCTTCAACCCGTACGCCACGTCGACGGCGTCCGCCGTCGGCATCTGGCAGTTCATCCCGAGCACCGGTCGGGCGTACGGCCTGGATCGCGACTGGTGGATCGACGAGCGGCGGGACCCGGTCCAGGCGACCGGCGCGGCGATCGAGCTGATGAGCGACCTGTACCGGCAGTTCGGCAGCTGGGAGCTCGCCTCGGCGGCCTACAACGCCGGCTCCGGCAAGGTCTCGCGGGCGATCCGGAAGTACGGGACCGAGGACTACTGGGAGCTGTCCGCGAGCCACCATCCGTACCTGAAGCCGGAGACGAAGAACTACGTCCCGAAGATCATGGCCGCCGCGATCCTCGCCAAGTACGCCGACCGGTACGGACTGCGGGACGAGATCAAGGAAGACGACATCCTGACGGCGTGGGACCACGACGTGGTGCCGGTGTCCGAGGCGACCGACCTGCGGGTCGCCGCCGACCTGCTCTCGCTGCCGCTGGAGGAGCTGGAGGCGCTCAACCCCGCCCTGCGCCGGGGCTACACCCCGCCGGGCATCGAGAACTACCCGCTCAACGTGCCCCGTGGCCAGGGCGAGGCCTTCGCCGAGGCGTACGGCAAGCTGCCCGAGTCGGACAAGACCACCTTCGTCCGCTACACCGTCCGCCGGGGCGACACCCTGGGCCGCATCGCCAAGAACTACGGCGTGCCGGTCTCCACCGTGATGCGGATGAACAGCATCACCGACGCCCGCAAGCTGCGGGTCGGCCAGCGGCTCCTCATCCCGGTCCGCTCCGAGAACCTCGGCAGCCGCGACATCACCCACGTCGTCGCCCGGGGCGAGACCCTCTCGGGGATCGCCGACAAGTACGGCATGAAGCTCGCCGACCTGCGCTCGAACAACAGCCTCAGTGACGACACGCTCCAGGTCGGCCAGCGCCTCAAGGTGCGCACCACCGCGCCCGATCCCCCGGCCGCGGCGGTCGCCTCGACCACCCGTGCCTCCGCGCCGCGGTCGTCGGCCGCGGCGAGCAGCCCGGGCGGCGGGCCCCAGAAGACGTGGCACACCGTCAAGCGAGGCGACTCCCTGTACGAGATCGCCCGACGTCACAGCACCACGGTCGCCGAGCTCCGCCGCCTCAACGGCTTCGGCAGCCGCCACGTGCTCCACCCCGGCGACAAGATCCGCCTCCGCCCGGACCCGCCCGCGGACCCGACCACGACCTACGCGGTCAAGCAGGGCGACACGCTGTCCGACATCGCCCGACGCTACGGGATGGCGACCTCGGAGCTGATGCGCATCAACTCCCTCAAGGACGACAAGATCCGCGTGGGCCAGAAGCTCAAGGTGGTCGCGTCCGGCCGGGGCGGCTCTCCCGTCGTGCACACGGTCGCCTCGGGCGACACGCTGTCGACCATCGCGGAGCGGTACAAGACCAGCGTCGACTCGATCCAGCGGGGGAACGGGCTGACCGGCACCACCATCCGCGTGGGGCAGAAGCTCACGGTCTACCCGTCCGGCGGCGGCGACACCCGCCCGGCGGAGCGCACGATCGACTACCGGGTCCAGTCCGGCGACACCCTCGGCGCCATCTCGCGGCGGTATGGGGTCAGCATCGACGAGCTGATGGCGTGGAACGATCTGAACAACCACACCATCCGACCGGGTCAGAAGCTGCGCGTCATCCTGCGCTGAGACCTGTGTATGCTCCCGCGCTGAGGAGCCCCAGATGCGACTTCACCTTTCCTTGATCGCCCTCCTGTTGTCCCTCGGCCTGCTCGCGGTGGGCTGCACGCCCGTCCGCGGTGGCGGCGACGACGACGACAACGGCGACGACGACGACTCGGCCGACGACGACGACGCCAGCGACGATGACGACGCGACGGACGACGACGACGCCAGCGACGACGACGACCTCACCGACGACGACGACGCCAGCGACGACGACGACGCGGCGGACGAGCTGACGTTCGGCTCGGCCGACATCACCGGCGACTTCTTCGTCAGCTACTTCAGCGACATGGACGCCACGGTGGACCTGTGCCAGCAGCACTTCGAGTTCAGCGGCGTCGCGAACGTCGGCACCTGGGGAGCCACCTGCCCGCTCTGCTCCGGCCAGGTCCAGCTTTTCAACATCCAGGACGTGACCTCGAGCAGCGTCGACGTCGCGCTGCCGTGCGATCCGACGAACCACTTCCCGGAGCAGGTGGACGTCGGTGATCAGTTCGCCTCGGCCGACCTCCTGCAGGACTGGGCGCTGGTCTGGATCAACGACGCCGTCGAGAACGCGATCGTGGTCGGTACGACGTCCGCCTCCGAGCTGCAGACCAACTACGCCGACCAGGGCGCCCAGCTGATCTTCCTCGTCTACATGGAGCCGGTCTCCGGCGGCTTCATGGAGCTGTTCGACTGGAGCGCGGCCCCGCCCCCGCCCGGCTCGTCCCTCGACCTCGTGCCGATGATGACGATGTACAACGGCGAAGGGGCCCCCGCGGACCGGATCGACGGCAGCAACGGACTCGGCGGCGTCTGGCGCTTCTCCTTCCAGGACGCCCCCGGGTACCAGTCGGTGCTCATCTCGGGCGCCTTCGACGCTGCGTTCGAAGCGGACTGAGCCGAAGCCGGCGGCATGGCCCTCGGAGACCGAGCCGCCCAGGGCGCCTCCTTCCTGCTCGTCGATGACAACGAGCCCTTCCTGAAGCTGCTCGGCAGCTTCGTGGAGCGCCACTATCCCGACGCGGCGATCGGTCGCGCGACGACCGGCGAGCAGGCCCTCGACCAGCTGATCCAGGGAACCTGGGACGTCGTCCTCCTCGACTACCGCCTGCCCGACGTCGACGGCCTGGAGGTGCTCGCGGAGATCCGCAAGCACCAGGTCGACACCGCCGTGGTCATGGTCACGGGCGAAGGCGACGAGCGGCTCGCCGCCGACATCTTCCGGATGGGCGCCCACGACTACCTGGTCAAGAGCTCCATCGACCCGTCCGGCCTGCGGCGCTGCCTGGACCAGGTCCTCATGCGCCGCCTGCTCGAGGCGCAGATCGCCGAGAAGTCCGACGAGCTGGTCCGCTCCAGCCGGGAGCTGAGCGAGCGCGGTCGCGCCCTGGACACCGCCTACGAGAAGCTCCGACAGCGCAAGGAGCAGCTGCGACTGCTGTCCGACTCGCTGGAGCAGACGGTGCAGGAGCGCACCGCGGCGCTGCGCGGCACGACCCGGTTCCTCAACAAGGTGCTCGACGCGACCGTCGACCACTTCGTCGTCGCGGCGGGCCCCGACGGCACGATCCGCACCTTCAACCGGGGCGCCGAGCTGGCCTTCGACAAGCTGAGCAGCGAGGTGGTCGGAGGCGTGCACTTCCGCGAGCTGTTCGACGAGCTGGCGGATGACGCGTCACTCGCGGCCCTGACCGCCGCCTGCCACGCCAAGGGCAGCATGACGGTCGACCTGACGGGCCGCGCGGGCGAAGGCGGCTTCTCGGCCGAGGTCAGCCTGTCGCGCCTTCAGCTGGCCGACACGGAGGCGGACGGGCTGGTCATCCTGGGCCGCGACGTCACCCACGAGCGCGAGCTCGAGGAGCGGAACCAGGCGTACGTCCAGCAGATCGAGGTCGCCAACGACGACCTGCGGCGCAAGAACGAACAGATCCTGGAGGCGACCCGCCTGAAGTCGGAGTTCCTCGCCAACGTGAGCCACGAGCTCCGTACGCCGCTCAACGCGATCATCGGCTACTCGGACCTGCTCAGCGGCGGTATCTACGGCCACCTGGAGGGCCGCCAGGCCAGCGCCATCGCAGGGATCGGCACCCGGGCCAAGGACCTGCTCACGCTGATCAACGAGATCCTCGACCTGGCGAAGATCGAGGCCGGACGCATGGACCTGCGGGTCGAGCAGTTCGAGCTGTCGCCGCTGATCCGGGACATCGTCGAGACCGGGCGCGTGCTCGCGGTCGACAAGAACCTCGACGTCGAATGGACCCACGAGGGCGACGACGTGACGCTCTCCACCGACGCGCAGAAGGTGCAACAGATCCTGGTCAACCTGATCAGCAACGCGGTCAAGTTCACCCCCGAGGGCAGCGTCGTCGTGCAGACGCGGGTCGACGGAGGCGACCTCATCGTCTGCGTGCGCGACACCGGCATCGGCATCCCGCCCGACCAGCTGCCCAAGGTGTTCGACGAGTTCCGCCAGGTCGACGGCACCTCCACCCGCGAGTACGGCGGCACCGGCCTGGGGTTGGCGATCAGCCAGAAGTTCGCGGTCAGCCTCGGCGGCGACCTGTTCGCCGAGAGCCGGCTCGGGCGGGGCAGCACGTTCACGCTGCGCATCCCGACGCAGCTGGAAGACCCCGCGAAGGGAAGGCACATCGCCGTCGCGCTCGACCTGACCCCCGACCTGGCGTCCATCACGGGCGACTGATCAGCGGGACGCCACCGCCGCGATGGCTCCCCGCAGCTCGTCCTCACCGTCCGAGCGATGCTCCTCCTCGAGGATGCGCCGCAGCTCGTCGCGCATCGCCCCCGCGGCTCGGTAGCGGTGCTCGGGCCGGGCCGCGGTCGCTCGGACCAGGACCTCGCGGAGGTTCTCGCTCACGTCCAGCGCCTCGAGCCGCTCCTGGAGCGACGCGTCGTCGCGGATCCGCGTCCAGTCGCTTCCCGGCTCGCCCCCGAGGGAGTCCGCCCCCCCCAGGCACTCGTACAGCACCACCCCGCGCGAGTAGATGTCCGCGGCCGGCCGGGCGGTGGCGCCGACGCCCGTCTCCGGCGCCGCGTAGGACGGGATGACGTGGGTGGCGGCCCGCCGGGCGCCGGCGGTCTCGGCCCGGCCCGCGGCGCGCGCCATGAAGAGGTTGGCCAGCCGAAGCTCCCCCGACCAGGACAGGAGCACGTTGGACGGGGCGACCCCGCGGTGGACGATCCCGCCGGGCGCCCACGGCGGCTGCCGCAGCCCGTGCAGGTAGCCGAGGACGCGACAGACGTGGATGCCGACCCGCAACACCGCCGCTGTCGGCAGGGCCCTGCCCGCCTGCCAGGTTCGGTGCATGAGCGCCCGCAGGCCGATGCCGTCGACCCACTCGCGGACGAGGAAGAACCGGCCGTCGTCGCGGCCCAGGTCGAGCGTCTGGAGCAGGTTCGGGTGCGACAGCCGCATGCCGAGGCGCGCCTCGTCGGACAGCCTCAGCGCGATGTCGAGCCCCTCCTGGAACGACTCGTCGGCGACCTTCAGGGTGACCCGCTTGACGAAGCCGAAGTCACCCCGACGCTCCGCGAGGGAGGACGAGATGCCGTCGTGGCTCCCGAGCCGGCGCAGGATGTGGAAGTCGGCGAGACGGCTCACCGGCGCCTCGACCTCGGAGTCGAGCAGCCCCGGATCGGCGATCGGGCCGGTCGCGGAAGGGTCGGTCACTCGCCGGAGTCTACCGGCTCCGCCCAGGGCGAGCCCCCGGGATCATCGTCCTCCGGCGCGCCCGCAGGGGGCAGCGCCTCCTTGTGTTGCGTCGGCGTGGGGCTGGGGTCGGGGAGGACTTCGACCGGTGGGGGCTCGGTCACCGCGGCCTCGCTCGGGGCCCGGTCCGACGCGAACCGCCCGGCGGCGAGGATCAACATCGGCGCCAGCAGCGCAGCGAGGAACAGCAGCCAGGTCCAGTCGCGCCCCTCCGGGGCCTTCGGGGGGGCGGGAGCCAGGTCATCGGGGAGGGTGCGCCAGATCTCCGGCTCGGGCTCCGGCTCCGGCTCGGGGCGCGCGGTCGGCGCCGGGGCCCCCGGCACCGACGCTCGACGGCCCCGGCGATCGATCTTGATCGACGGGTCGGTGTCTCCTCGACGCGGCACGCCGGGGATCGCTCGGTCGGGCTCGATGATGCGCCCCTTCCGGGCGATCACCACGCTGTCCGACTCCTCGTCGTCGGGCTCCTCGGGGGGCTCGGGACCGGGCTCAGGCTCAGGCTCAGGCTCAGGCTCAGGCTCAGGCTCAGGCTCAGGCTCGGGCTCAGGCTCAGGCTCGGGCTCCAGGCACCCGCCCTCGGGCTCCTCGAAGACGCAGCCAAGCGCCGGATCGCACGAATCAACGGTGCACTCGTCGTCGTCGTCGCAAATGATCTCTTCGTAGATGCAGCCTTCTTCCGGATCGCAGATGTCGATGGTGCAGACGCTGTCGTCCACGCATGAGCCCGCTGGGCTGCCAAAGCAGTCCACGTCGTCCGCCGGAACCCACTCGTCCGGCCCCATGTCCCAGGCCTCCCCATACATCACGTCATCCAGCTCGCCCGCGACGAGCAGCTCTTCGATGACTGCTGGCTGGGTCATTGTGCCCTTGTCCATGGCCATGGCGCCGGCCTGCAGGTGGAAGTCCGGCCACGACCAGTCGGTGTAGTCATGATCGTCGATGGGGTAATCGACGAAGTCCGGTGAGCCCTCCACGCCGTGCTCCTCCCAGCCCCACTCCTGCGCTGCCTGAATGTCTGCGAGGGTCTGGAGATAGATCTTGTCGTAGGAGCCGGAGCCATGTTCGCCGATATTGAGGTAGATGTTGCCCGACCCCGTGAGGCCGCCGATGGGCTCGTCGGCGTCACCGCACGGACCCTCGTCGGAGCAGGGCTCCTCGCTGCGCCAGCCGTTGTTGTGGTAGAGATTGTAGTCTACGAAGACCTGGCTCATGTCGCCGTCTTCGTCGTAGAACCTGATACCGTAGGCCTCGTTGTTGATTATTATGTTGTTTCTGATGTGGAGGTTCTCGAACTCCTCGTCCTCATAGTCCCAATGCCAGTCGTTGCGGCCGGCGAACTGGAAGCCGAAGAGGTTGTTCGCCGCTATGTTGTTGTAGAAGAATAGATCGCCCTGGCGCCAGAACATGTAGTTACTGAAGCCGGCCGAGTTGTTGTAGGCGATGTTTCGATGGACGTGGAAGCCCGCAACGTAGTCGAAGTAGAGCCCCCGGCCACGGTACCCGTTGGCGAGGCTACCCTCGCCGCCGGCGGAGTCCGGTGATCTCTTCACCGCAGCGTATCCCCAGCCCAGGTTGTCACGAAACACGTTGCCGACGATGAAGGTGTTCATGAACCGATGACCGGTGGGGTACCCGCC
>CAYQEG010000233.1:0-12331 GCA_964416435.1 uncultured Rickettsiales bacterium | reverse complement strand
GGCCCCCGAGGGTGAAGCGGGCCACGGCATGGACAAGGACTGCGACGGCGACGTCGACGGCGACGGCGACGCGTGCGACGACGACAACGACGGCTTCAGCGAGGTCGAGGGCGACTGCGACGACGAGTCGGGCTGGGTCTACCCCGGCGCGGACGAGGACTGCACCGACGGCGTCGACAACAACTGCGACGGCGAGATCGACGGCAACTCCGCGTTCGACGAGTGCGGCCCCGCCAACGACCAGGATCCTGTGGACACGCCGGGCGCTCCGGACTGCAGCTGCGAGGACAGCTCCGCGAGCCTCACCGGCCGCGGCTCTGCCGCCCTCGGGCTGCTGTTGTTCGCCGCCTTCGGACTGCGCCGGCGCCGGATTGGCTGATTGCGCCAACCGAGTTACCTGACCCGATCTCCTCGTCCCCAGGGCCCGATCTCGGCGTCGCTCCTCGGTCGAAAGGGGGCACCTTGCTCCCTCGTCGGTCCTGGACCTCGGACCCCGGGACCTTCGGATATCGGGTCATCAAACTCGGTTGGCGCAATGACCCGCGGAATCAACCCTGCTCGCCGCGCGTCTCCTTGGTAGAAGACGCGCGCGGCCCCACGCTGAAGCAGGATCCGATGACCGAAACGAAGAAGCCGAACCCGGGCCGGGTGGGCGTCCTGATGGGCGGCCTGTCCACCGAGCGATCGATCTCATTCAAGTCCGGCAAGGCGGTCGCGGCGGCGCTCCGGAGCCGCGGCCACGACGTCGTCGAGATCGACGTCGACCGGAACATCGACCAGGCGCTCCGCGAGCTCGGGATCGACGTCGTCTTCCCCGTCCTGCACGGCAAGTGGGGTGAGGACGGCTGCATCCAAGGGCTGCTGGAGTGCATGGGTATCCCGTACGCCGGCCCGTCCACCTTCGCGGCCGCGCTGACCATGGACAAGGTGGCCACCCTGGCGCTGCTCGCGGGCAACGGCGTGCCGGTGCCCGTCGGCGTGGTGCGGAGCCGTGACCAGGGTCCGGTGGATCTCGCCGATCTGCCGATGGAGTTGCCGATCGTGGTCAAGCCGGTGCGCGAGGGGTCGTCGTACGGGGTGACGATCGTGACGGAGCCCGATCAGCTGCAGCCGGCGATCGACGCGGCGCTGGAGCTGGACGAACGCTGCCTCGTCGAGGAGTGCGTGGCGGGCCCCGAGCTGACCGTCGGCGTGCTCCAGGGGGAGGCGCTCCCGGTGGTGGAGATCGCCCCGGTCGACGGCTGGTTCGACTTCGAGGCGAAGTACACCAAGGGCGCGACCGAGTACCACGTGCCGGCCCGCATCGATCCCGATCTCGCGGCCGAGTGCCAGCGGATCTCGCTGCAGGCGGCCGCGCTGACCGGCTGCCTCGACTCCTGCCGCGTGGACGTCATGGGCGGCGCCGTCCGCGGTCCGCGGGTCCTGGAGATCAACACGATCCCCGGGATGACCGGCACCTCGCTGCTCCCGATGGCCGCTGCAGCGGTGGGAGTCGACTTCCCCGAGTTGTGCGATCGGCTCCTGCGAATGGCCCGCCTGCGCAACTAGTTTCTCTGCGTGTTAGTCTTCCGGTTCCGTCGCACAGCGTCGGATTCGCTTTCGAGACGCTACCGGAGGGACTCTTGCAGCCGAGGGCGGAACTCGTCTTCCTCAGCGGGGAACGGGCAGGAGAGGTCTACCCACTTGAGCAGGGTAGGACCGTCATCGGACGGCAAGTCGGCGACCTGATCGTCGCCGACAAGGAAGTGTCGTCGATCCACGCCATCATCAGCTACGAGCGCGGCGGCTGGTACGTCATGGACCTCGGTTCGACGAACGGCGTGTTCGTGGACGAGCAGGTCAAGCTCGAAGCCCGCCTCAAGAACAGCACCGAGCTCCGGGTCGGCCAGACCAAGCTGCGCTTCCAGCTGGTCGGGGCCGAGGACGCCGCCAGCTCGGGTCCGCCCGACCTGCTGGCCGGCGGTGACAACTCCGACCTCACGCTCCCCCACGTCCCCCGGGGCGGCACGCTGACCGGCGACCAGGCCGGCCGGATCCGCGCGGCGATGGACGCCGGCACCTCGCTCCCCCCCGACGGGGACAGCGGCGTCGTCGCGGCGCCCCCCGCGGAGGACAGCGACAGCAGCGGTGGCCTGATGGCCGGCCTGGGCGAGGCTCCGGCGGTCCAGGTGACGCTCGAGATCCTCGAGGGCGCAGATCAGGGCGCGATCCGGCGGTACACGCAGGAGTCGATCCTGATCGGCCGGCTCAACACGGACCTCGTGGTGCGCGACTCCGACGTGAGCCGCCGTCACTCGATCATCGAGGTGTTCGACGCCTCGCAGGTCTACCTGCGGGACCTGAACTCGACGAACGGCAGCTTCGTCAACGGCCGCCGCGTCAGCTCGGTGCGGCTGCGCAACGGCGACCAGATCCGCCTCGGACGCTGCCTGATTCGCTTCAACGCGCGCCCCGTCGGCGGCAACTGATCCGTTCCGTCCCGCCCCCGGGGTATAAGGCCGCGATGCGTGCCTTCCTCGTCCTGTCGCTCGCCCTGACCTTCGTCGCGCCAGGTCTGGCGTGGGCGACCGACGACGTCCCCGCGGACGCGGAGGTCGAAGAGGAGCCGATCCCCGAGATCCCCGTGGTCGAAGCGGAGACGGACCCGGTCCGCCGGCTGGTCGGCCAGGCGGCCAACCCGGTGATGCCCGAAGAGCAGGCTCAGGCCCGGTTCGACGAGCTGGTCGCCATGGGCGGGGTCGCGCTGCCGTCCCTTGCGCTGATCTACCGGGGCTCGGAGAGCACGGAGCTGGAGATCTGGGTGTCTGCCCGAGCGCTCGGCCGCATCGGCGGGGAGGGCGCGCGGACGACGCTGATGAGCGGGCTCGACTCTCCCCGGATCATCACGCGCATGGCGGCGGTGTCCGGCCTCGAGCTGATGAAGGACAAGGAGTCGGTCGAGTCCCTCGAGAAGGCCCTGTTCGACAAGGCCCTCGCGGTGCGCGCCGGCGCCGCCGACGCGCTGGCCGCGATCGGGAGCCGTCGGAGCAGCGAGGCGCTCAGCGAAGCGCTGAACATCCCGGCCAACTTCCGGGACGGTCGCTCGCTGTTCGTTCGGCGACACATCATCGACGCCCTGGGGGAGATCGGCAGCATCGGCGGGATCGACGCGCTGGTCGGCGTGCTCGACGGCCAGGAGGAGCCGGCCATGCAGCTCGCGGCGGTGCACTCGCTGCAGAAGATCACCGGGATGAGCTTCCGACCCGCGGGCAGCGGCCCGGACGCGCCGGTCAGCGCCGCGGAGGTCCAGGGCTGGAAGAACTGGTGGTCCAACCGCAGCGTGGGGCAGACCGCCGAGTAGCGAGCGGCGACCATGGCGGCCACCGACCTGCTCCGCGGGCTGCTGCCGCCCGAGATCGGCCCCGAGCTCGACGCCCTCTGGGCGACCTTCGCCGCCTCCGCCCCGGACCCCAACCCCCACACGTTCGTCACCTGGCTGTTCACCCAGGGCCACCTCGAAGGGGCCGACGCGCGCCGGATCCTGACGTCCGGCCACGTCCTGCTGACGCTGAGCGGGGACCCGAACGCGCCGGTGCTGCGGGGCCAGGACGACACCCACGAGCCCCTGGGGCTCATCGGCCGTGGCGCCATGGGCGAGGTGCTGGTGGTGCGCGACAAGGCGCTGCGCCGCACGGTCGCGCTGAAGCGCACCCTGCAGGGGGCGGCGGGGGACCAGCAGCGGCTGGAGTTCCTGAACGAAGCGCAGATCACGGCCCAGCTGGACCACTCCGGCATCGTCCCGGTGTACGGCTTCGAGGGCGACGACGCGGGGGTCCTGTCGTACTCGATGAAGCTCGTGCACGGCGTCACGCTGGGCGACTTCCTCCAGGAGACGCGGGCCTGCATCGAGCGAGACGGCCGGCCCGACAAGGCCCACAGCCTGGCCGAGCGGCTGCGCATCTTCCTGAGCGTCTGCGACGCCATATCGTACGCCCACGAGCACGGCGTCGTGCACCGGGACCTGAAGCCGGACAACATCATGGTCGCCCGCTTCGGCGAGGTGCTGGTGATGGACTGGGGCATCGCGGCGCCGATCCCGGAGAGCCGGGGCGCTCAGACGCTCCGGGTCATCGGCACCCCCGCCTACCTGTCGCCCGAGCAGGCGCTCGGCGCGCCGTTCGCGCTGGAGCCGCCGTCGGACCAGTACAGCCTGGGGCTGATCCTGTACGAGCTCGTCTGCCTGAGGCTGGCGAGCCCCGGGAACAACCCGCTGGCGGCGATCGCGGCCGCTCAGGGTGGTGAGACGCGCCCGGTCGAGGCGATGCCGGGTCAACCGGCGGTGCCACGGGAGCTCACCGCGATCATCCGCCGAGCGACCCGGCTCAAGCCGCGGGCCCGCTACCCGTCGGTCGCCGAGCTGGCCGAGGAGGTGCGGCGATACCTGCGCGACGAGGAGGTGCGGGCCGAGCCGGACCGGGGGCTGCAGCGGGTCCAGCGGTGGGTCAGTCACCACCGGGAGACCACGGTCACGATCGGCGTCGCGTTGGCGCTGCTGTTCGTGCTGGTGGTGGTGGGCCTGTCCGCGGCGAACCGAGCCCGCCTCGCGGAGCAGCAGGAGGCGGCGGCCGAGCGGGAGGCGGCGCTGGCGACGCTGGCCACCCGCACCACCCGCCAGGCCCAGCGGCTCGACGGTGAGCTCCACCGGTACGAGGCCCTGCTCGCCGGGGTGGTGTACGCCGCGGAGCGGGCGCTCGCGGAGCCGGCGCCGCCGGTGCCCGGGGGGGTGTTCGGGCTCGATCCGCCGGAGCCGGACCTGGTGCTCCGGGAGGCGCCGTTCTACGACTTCCCGATCGCGCTGGACGGGGTGGACGTAGCCATCGCGACCGGGGTCGATCGGGCGGACGTGGACCCGCAGATCGCCCAGGTGGTGCGGCTGATGCCGACGCTGCGGGACACGGCGCTGCGCAGCCTGGGGCACGCTGCGGCGCGCGACCCCGGCCCGGCGCGGGAGCGCCTGCTGTCCCCCACCGGGTTGCCGCTGGTGTGGACGTACGTCGCCACCGAGCAGGGCCTCATCGTCGGCTTCCCCGGGCAGGCCGAGGGGTACCCGGAGGTGTACGACCCGCGGGACATGAACTGGTACCGGGTGTCGGTCGACGCGCCGGGGCCGGTGTGGAACATGCTCGAGGCAGACGAGAGCGGCATGGGCCTGCTGTTGACCTGCTCCCAGGGGCTGCACGACGACCAGGGCAGGTTCCTGGGGGTGGGGGCGGTGGACGTCGCGTTCGGCCACCTCATCGAGGACCTGCTGGAGGCGCCGGAGCTTCGGTCCCACGCCGAGACGTTCCTGATCGACGAGCGACGACGGGCGGTGGTGAGGTCGAGCCAGCTGGAGCTGTCGCGGACCCGGACCGAGTTCGAGCCGGAGCCGTTCGAGTGGGCCGCCGCCCTGCCCGACGCGGCGGCGAGCGAGCACCCCGTGGGCTGGGTGGAGATCCCACCGTCGGGCCAGCGGCCGGCGCAGCTGCTGCACTACCAGCGGCTGCAGGCCGTGGACTGGCTGTACGTGGTCGTCGGTCCGCGGGATCCGCTGCTGGAGCTGGCCGGAGCGCTCTGAGGAAGCGCTACTCGAGCAGCTTCTTCCAGGCCGGCTCGTCGTCGGGCGGGCCGTCCTGCTGGTGGGTGGCGTTGGGGTCCCCGAGGAACGGCCGGGTCGCGACGACGTTGGGGTCGACGTCGGCGGGCTGGGGAGCGCTGTCGGGGTGGGTCCAGTCGGCGGTCTGGAGAGACGGCGCAGGCTTGGGCCGGGCCCCCATGTCCGACCAGTCGGCGGTCTTGCTCCGGGCCTCGGTGGCCTGCAGCTCGGTCCAGTCCGCGGTGCGCTGGGCCGGCGCGGGCGGCGGCGCGCCCTGCAGGTTGGTCCAGTCGGCGGTCTGCTTCACCCCGTCGGCCAGGGGCGTCCAGTCGGCGGTCTTGCCCCGGGGGCTCGGCGCCGCGGCCATGTCGGACCAGTCCGCGGTGCGGCGCACGCCCGCGATGGACTCGTCGACGATGGTGGGCTCGGTCTCGGAGAGGTCCGGGAGGGGCGGCTTCTTGGGTGGGTCGGCCATGGAGCCAGCCTACAATGCGCCACCCGGTCACTCCATGAACGTGAACCCCGACCCGTTGGATGAGGCGACGCCGTGAGCGCCCACCTCGATCGCGCCGCGGCCGAAGCCGAAGCCGAGGCGCTCCTCGTCGGCTCGAGGACCCTGCGGCGGGTCCTGTGGGGGATCGGCGCGATCTCGTTCGGCGCGGGGCTGGTCGGCGTCGTGCTGCCGCTGATCCCCACCACGCCGTTCCTGCTCCTGAGCGCAGCCCTCTGGGCCCGGTCCAGCAAGCGCTTCTACGTCTGGCTGCTGACCCATCCGACCCTCGGGCCGCCGGTGGCGAGCTACCGCCGCGAGGGCTGCATCCCCAGGAAGGCGAAGGTCGCGGCCCTCACCCTGCTGGCGATCTCGCTCCCCGGGTCGGCCTTCCTGCTGGTCCCCCTCCTGCACGCCCGGATCGCGTTGCTGGCCATCGGGACGGTGGTCTTCGCCTGGATCCTGTCGATACCCTCCTGCCCGCCGACGTCGGGACCGGACGTCGGAGCGAGACCGCCCGGCCCCTGACCGAGCCCACGAGGGACGGGCCGGTTGCGAGCCGCTCAGTACGAGGGCGGCGACGGCGGCGGAGCGCTTGGACACGGCCGGAGGGTAGCCAGGAAGTCCGGGAGGGGTTACCACCCCGTGCCCGCCGGCCCTGCGGTACGTTCTCGGCCCCCAGCTCCGGGAGCCGGACATGAACGCCACAAGCACCCTCCCTCCGCTCGCCTGCGCGTTGGCGCTGGCCGCGTGCGCGCCGCCGCCGGACGCGGGGGACGTCCTGTACGTCCGGCCGCCCGCTGACGGCGAGTGGGATGACCCCGCGTCGATGGCCCTCGTCGCGGGCTTCGGGACGATCCAGGACGCCATCGACGCCGCGAGCCCCGGCGACACGATCGAGATCCCCAGCGGGACGTTCAACGAGATGGTCGTGCTCACGTCGGGCCTCACGCTCCACGGCGCGGGGCAGGGCCAGACCGTGGTCGTCGGCCGCATTCGGATGGAAGGCGGCAGCGACGCGACCATCTCCTCGCTGACCGTTCAATGCGTCTCCTCCGTCGGCATCTACCTGACCGCCCCCACGAACGTGCTCGTGCAGGACGTCGAGGTCACCGACTGCAACGCCGGGCTCCTGCTGGAGGACTTCCCCAACAACATCCTGCTCGACGACCTGTACCTGCACGGCAACGACATCTTCGGGGTCGAACTGCAGGGCACCGAGCAGGTCACGCTGTCCAACAGCCTGGTGATCTCCAACGGCTTCGGCGGGCTCTACAGCACCTACTCCTACGGCAGCCTGATCGCCCACAACACCTTCGTCGGCAACGGGTTCGCCGCGTCCCCCACGTCGAACCAGGGCGGCATCGACCTCGACGAGGGCTCCGAGGACGTGGTCGCGAACAACATCGTCACCGGCAACACCCACGGCCTGGAGTGCCTGGCGTGCGAGGCGACCTGGTCGTCCAACCTCATCTGGGGCAACAACGTCGACTACGCGGGGGAGGCGTCCGCGGGCGCCGGCGACCTCGCGTCCGACCCCGGCTTCGTCGACCCGACCGAGGGGGACTACCACCTCGACCCCGCCTCGCCGGCCATCGACTCCGGCGACCCGGCCCTCTCGGTGGCGACCGACGCCGACGGGGACGCCCGCCCGGTCGGCGCCGCTCCGGACCGCGGGCTGGACGAGTACGCCCCGTCGGCCCTCGCGCTGGTCCTCACCGAGGTGATGGCCAACCCGTCGGACGAAGGCACCGGCGAGTTCGTCGAGGTGCTCAACGCCGGCGGCGTCGCCGTCGACCTCGCCGGGCTCGTGCTCAGCGACGGGGACCAGGAGGACGCCCTGGTGGCGTTCGACGCCGGCGTCACCACCCTGCAGCCGGGGGCGCGCGCCGTGGTGGTCGACTCCCAGTACGCCGGCCAGTACTCGATCGACGCCGCGGTGACCCTCCTGACGACCGCGGACAACACCCTCGGCAACGGCCTGACCACGTCGGACCCGGTGCTCCTGCTCGAGGCGGACGCCCAGACGACGATCGCGAGCTTCTCGTTCCCCGGCGACCCGGGCGACGGCACGTCGCTGGAGTTGTCCGACGTGGACGCCGGCGACGTCGCGGGCAACTGGCAGCCGAGCGTCTGCGCCGCCGGCCACTCCCCGGGGGGGCCCGCTTGCTTCCCCGAGGCGGGCGACGCGGGTGCCCTGGTGATCACCGAGGTGCTCGCCAACGCGGTCGTCGAAGCCAGCGGCGAGTTCGTGGAGTTGTGGAACAGCGGGAGCGAGCCGATCAACGGCGCGGGGCTCGTCCTGGAGGACGGGGGCGGCCACGACGACACCCTGCAGGCGCTTCAGGGCGGCGTGGCGCTCATCCAGCCCGGGGAGCACGCCCTCGTCGTCGATCCCGACTGGGACTACAGCGCGTTCGTCCCGGCCGGCGTCGTGCTGCTGACCACGGGCGACTCGAGCCTCGGCAACGGCCTGTCGACCGCCGATGAGGTGACGCTGCTGCAGCCCGACGGGAGCACGGTCATCGACACGTTCACGTCCCCCAGCGACCCCGGGGACGGGGTGTCCATCGAGCGCATCGACTACGCCACCGGCGACGTGCCCACCAACTGGCAGCCCGCCAGCGTCGCCTGCACCAGCCCCGCGAGCCCGGGGCGCCTCAACGGCGCCGCCGGAGGGGCCTGCGGCGCGCTGGTGGTCAACGAGGTGATGAGCAACCCCCTGTCGGAGTCGTCGGGGGAGTACGTCGAGCTGTTCAACGCCGGACTGGACGACGTCGACCTCGACGGCCTGGTGCTCAGCGACGGCGACGCGCCGGACGTCCTGGTCCCCTTCGAGGCCGGCCCCACGGTCCTGCCCGCGGGCGGCTTCGCGCTGGTCATCGACTCGGGGTTCGCCGGGGACTTCGTGATCCCCGGCGACGCGATCGTGATGACGAGCCCCGACGCGACGATCGGAAACGCGCTGTCGACCACCGACGAGATCACGCTGTTCGAGGCCGACGGCGTGACCGTCATCGATGCCTTCGGCTTCCCCTTCAACCCCGGCAACGGCGTCAGCGCCGAGCGGGTCGAGATCGGCGGCGCGCCCGACGCGGCGGCCAACTGGGAGGGGTCGACGTGCGGCGGGGGCGGCTCGCCGGGCTTCGCCAACTGCGTCACCACCGGGGCGTCGGGCAACGACGACTCGGACTCGGACCTCCTGATCACCGAGGTGATGAGCAACCCGCTGGTCGAGGCCACCGGCGAGTACGTCGAGCTGTACAACGACGGCGTCGATCCCGTGGACCTGGCTGGCGCGATCCTGTGGGACGGGGACGCGGCCGACCCGCTGGAGGGCTGGATCGACCCCGCGGCGACGGTGCTCGACCCTGGCGGATGGGCGGTGATCCTCGACGCCGGCTACACGGGCCAGTACGCGATCCCTGCGGGGGCCCTGCTGCTGACCACGGACGACGCGGCGCTCGCGTCGGGCCTGTCGCTCAGCGACCCGGTGACGCTCTTCGAGCCGGACGGCGTCACGATCCTGGCCACCTTCTCCTGGCCGCTGGACGCCGGGAACGGCAACCCGGTGGAGCGACTCGACCTGGCGGTCGGGGACCTCGAGACGAACTGGGCCGCGGCGAGCTGCGGGCCGACCCCGGGGTCGGCGAACTGCCCCTGACCGGGTCGGGCGCGCTCAGAGGAGGCGGGCCTTGATCTCCCGCTCCAGTCGTTCCCAGCTCCGGCCCTGGGCGACGACGTTGTTCCGGTCGTCGAGCAGCACGAAGAAGGGGACCTTGCCGTCGTACGTGCCCCCGAAGTCGCTCACGCCGGCCGAGATCGTGCCCTTCTTGTCCGGGTCCAGCTGGAGCCGGTGGGTGCCGGTGCGCGTCGACTGGCTCTCCAGGTACCGCTCGAGCAGGGCGGGGTTCTGGTCGGTCGAGAAGCTGTGGAAGGCCAGCCCGTCGTCCCGGTAGTACTCGGCCAGCGACACCGCGTACGGGTAGTGCTGCTGGCAGGAGGGGCACCAGGCCCCCCAGATCATGACCAGGGTCACGCAGCCGCTGGAGCGCATCACCTCGTCCCGCATCTCCGACGGCTTGATCGTGGTCACGTAGTCGGCGCGAGAGCCGGGGTAGGCGCAGTCCACCCGCGGGGTGGACGGGTCGGGCGGAGGGGCCCGGCCCTGCAGCTCGGGCGGCAGCTCCGGGGGAGGGGGGAGGTCCGGATCGGTGCTGCCCCGGGTGTCGTAGTCCCCCTTCAACAGCTGCTCGGCGGACAGGCCCTCGGGCCGGGTCGCCTCGACCCTCGCCTCGGCCAGGTCGCCGCCGACCACCAGGCCCTGCTGCACGAGCAGCTGTTGCGCGCCTCCGTCGGGCGCGAAGAACGCGTCAGCCACCTGCCACGTGCCGTCGACGAGGCGCACATCCACCGCGACGGTCCCCTCGCCGCCAGGGCCGGAGACCGGCAGCGCGAAGGTGCCGGCCCCCTCCCGGGCGCCGCCCGGGTCGACGTTCGTCTGCAGGGCGAAGGCGAACGTCCGAGCGACCTCGACCGGCTCGCCCAGGGTCCGCACGACCGACGGGTGGGTCGTCGCCAGGTCCGCGGCGGCGGCGTAGGAGTCGAGGCCTCGGACCTTGGCGAAGACGAGCTGGAGGCCGATGAAGCCGACCAGGGCGGCGGTCGCGGCCAGCGCAACCAGGACCCGGAGCCAGCGGCGCTTCTTCTTCGGCTCGGCCGGCGCCCGGTACAGCTGGAAGCTCCCCGGGTCCTCAGCGGGGGCCAGGCGCGAAGCCTGGTACTTCGCGAAGACGATGCCGCAGCCGCGGCACTCGGCCGCCGGAGCGCCCTGGTCTTTGCCGCACTTCGGGCAGATCGTGAGGTTCATGGCGGTCTCCTCGGTTCAAGGACGAGCGCCGCTCCAGGCCGGTGCCAACTTCTTCGAACCGTCTTGTTCCCTCCGGGGACCGGCGCGGGCCCGCCCTGACGGCCGGGCCGGAAGGAGGGCCGCGCCCTGGTAAGGTCGCCGGGGAGGAGCCTCGTGAGGTCGGTCCTCGTCGCCCTGGTCTCCGGCGTCCTGGTGGGCTGCCCTTCGGCGGCGACCGACCCGTCGGACTCCGGTCGCCCGGCTCCCGGGCCCCCCTGGCTGAGCGACCCCGGCCCCCCCGCGTCATCCCAGCTCGGCCTGACGGAGGGCTGGTGGGCTGAAGGGGCGCAGTCGGGCGCCGGCCTCGGGGGCACCACCCGCGGGGCCGGGGATGTCGACGGGGATGGGCTCGACGACGTGATCGTCGGGTCGCCGTTCTTCTCGGACGGCGAGATCGGCGAAGGCGCTGTGTCCCTGTACCTCGGCGCGGACGGCGGCCTGGCGGCGAGCCCGTCCTGGTCCGCCCAGGGGGGCGAAGCGGGGGCCGCGCTGGGGTGGGCCGCCGACGGCGCAGGCGACCTGGACGGCGACGGCTTCGGCGACCTGGTGGTAGCTGCGCCCGGCGCGGACGGCGGGTCGACCGACGAGGGCGCGGTTCAGGTCTGGTTCGGCGGCCCGTCGGGCCCCGCCGGGAGCCCGGACTGGACCTGGACGGCGGGCGAGTCGGACGCGATGGCCGGACAGGCCGTCGCCGGGGCCGGAGATCTCGACGGCGACGGCTTCGGCGACCTGGCGGTCGGCGTCCCCCTCCAGGGGGCCTCGGACGACGGCAGCATCGCCATCTTCTACGGAAGCGCGGCCGGGCTGGCGTCGACACCGGACCTGGCGATCCCCGGCAGCCAGGCGAGCGGCGGCTGGGGCGGCACCCTCGCCGCGGCGGGCGACGTCAACGCCGACGGCTACGGCGACCTGCTCGTCGGGGCGGAGGGCTGGACCGGCTCGGTCTCCGACGAGGGCGGGATCTTCGTGTTCTACGGCGGCTCCTCCGGCCTCGCGTCGGCGGCCGCCTGGGGGGCGGTCGGGGGGCAGACCGACTCGTCCTTCGGCTCCTCGGTGGCTGGGCTGGGCGACGTCGACGGCGACGGCTACGCCGACCTCGCGGCGGGCTCCCCCGGCTGGGACGGCGGGTTCGCCGGGGAGGGGCGCGTCCGGGTCTGGTACGGGGCGGCCTCGCTGCCCGCCGCCGATGCGGATTGGACCCTCGACGGCGGGGTCGCCGCGGCCGCCTTGGGCGCCTCGGTGGCCGGGGCGGGCGACGTCAACGGGGACGGGTACGCCGACCTGCTGGCCGGGGCGACCGGCTGGGGCGGGGGCGAGG
>CAYQEG010000232.1:0-12385 GCA_964416435.1 uncultured Rickettsiales bacterium | reverse complement strand
CGACCACGATGTCGCCGGTTTCGAGCTCGGGGCAACCGGTCAGGACGAGCAGCGCGAGGGCTGCCAACAGGTGAAGCGGTCGTCTCATGAGAGACATCCTACGGGGCCGACACCCCGATCGACCACGATCCCCCGGCGGCCTCGGCGGTCCAGGTGGTGTCCTCGACCGACCACCCGGCCAGCCCCGTCGCGTCGATGGCGGAGGCCTCCATCGGCCACGGGAGGAACAGCTCGAGCTCCTGGCCCGCCGTCGCGGACGAGCCCGACGCCTCGAACCGCCCGGTGGACCGATCCCAGCCGATCGCGTCGACGCGCCCCGGCGCGGCGCGCACCAGCGGTCGGCGGAGCACGGCGGCGAACCCGTCGCGGAAGCCGACGGTGGTGTTGCTCGGGCAGTCGACGTCGAACAGGCCCCACATCCCCGGGTCGACGCCATCGGGGGGGTGGCCGGCGGCGTGGGGATCTCCGCAGCCGACCCGGAACTGCCACAGCGCCGAGCCGACGCCGCGGCTCTCCTGCAGGTCGAGGTGTCGCTCGAAGTAGTCGTCGTCGGGGTCGGTCGCCCGCTGGGGACCGGTGCCCCACTCCCCGGTGAAGATCGGGGCGCCGCGGAAGGTCAGCGCGTCGGCCACCGCGTCGTCGAACGCCGCCTCGGACAGTCCGCCCGGCACGATCCCGCCCTGGTAGATGTGTGGCGCGTAGACGACCTGGTCGCCGTGGTCCCACCACGGCAGCACCGCCAGGTCGGGGCTGACCGCCCAGTCCGGCGACGGCTCGAAGAAGAACATCCGGTGGGGGGCCCCGGACTCCTCCTCGGCGGCGTGGATGGCCTGCTCGGCCCGCTCGTAGAACCGGCTCAACGCGGGGGTCTGGTCGTCGAGGTCCTGCCCCGGCGCGGCGAGCGCGAGGGTGACCCCGCTCCAGGCGTTGGGCTCGTTCATCACGTCGTAGCCGATGACCGAGTCGTAGGGGCTGAACCGCTGGGCGAGGTGCCCGAGCATCGCGTGGTACCTCGTCTGCACGCCGACCCCCCCGGGCCCGGCGTCGTCCTCCCAGAACGCCAGGAACGACGCGACCACCGCGGGCGAGAACTCCCGCAGCCCGAAGGTGCCCTCCTGAATGCAGCGGGAGGCGCCGCCGTCCAGCGTCGCCCAGCCCGGCGCGCCGTCCCAGCCGACCGCCTCGAACGTGCCTTCGGGGCAGTCCTCGTCGGGGCGGGCCGCCAGCGTCGGCCCCCAGGCGTCCTGGTGCAGGTCGATCAGCGTGTAGATCCCCCGATCCTGGAACAGGAGCACCGCGGCTTCGACCTCGTCCAGGTAGGCCTCGTCGTACTCGCCCGGCGCCGGCTCCACGCGGGACCACGTCAGGAGGAGCCGCACCACGTTCCACCCGATGCCCGCGTACAGGTCGAGTTCGTCCTCCACGATGGGCAGGGTCGGGGCGACGTCCGGGTCGAACCGCCAGTACTCGCCCAACGAGTTGACGTTGGCACCCGACAGCCGGACCTCCCGCCCCAGGTCGTCGAAGAGCCGGCCCCCGGCGGCGACGTCCGGCTCGGCGTGCAGCGGCCGGAGGGGCCCGGTGATGACGTTGAGCGGAGGCTCGCCGTCGGCCGGGCAGCCGACGAGGAGGATCACCAGCGCGGGGAGAAGCGTTCGCATCCAGTCGCCGTCGCGGTGCAGTAGTAGCTGAGCACCAGGCGGTGCGTTCCGACCCCGATGTGGTCGACGTCGACCTCGTAGCGGATCCCGACGTCCAGGTGCTCCCGGTCGATGCGCTCCCACAGCAGCGCGTCGGCCCGCAGCCAGCCGAAGCCCTCGACGCTCGCCCGCTCGTCGAGCCACGCCTGGCCCGCCTCGTCCCGGCCTACCTCGATGGTGCGCTGGCCCGCCTCGCCCACCAGCGCCTTGACGCGCTGGAAGTCCATCCAGACCGGGCCGTACTTGACCGCGCCGTACGCCGCCATCCCGCCGATCAGCGCCAACAGGAGTGCCGGCAGCGTCACCTTCCCCGTATCCGACCGCATGTCACCTTTCCAAGTAGGGCTTGACACTGTATCTCCTGAGGGGTTGAAGGGATCGAATGCTCCGAATCGTCCAGGCAGCCGCTCAGAGAGCCGCCCGAGCGTGGCGCAGGAGCCGCGCGTTGGACGCCGCGGTGGTGGCCGCCGCGTTCGCCCTGCTGTTCGCGGCGATCCACGCGGTGGCGGTGGAGGTGGCGGCCGCGGGTGGACTGGTCGCTGAGCACATCCCGCTGCTGCTGGCCTGGCTGCTGCTCTCCCCCCTCGCCGCGGTCGTCGCCGCGGCGAGACCGATTGCGCTGGACCTCGCCGCGGCCGAGCTGGATCACCGGGCTGGCCTGCACGACCGGATCGGCACCGCCCTCGAGTTCGCTGGCGACTCCTCTGTCATGGCCGACCTGCAGCGGGCCGACGCCGCCGAGGCGGCCCGCGGGCTCGCGGCGGGCCGCCTGTTCGTCGTCGCCTGGCGGCGACGGGTGCCCGTGCTGTTCGGCACCCTCGCCCTGCTCCTGATGGTCGTCGGGGCGTCGCTGACGTGGCGCTTCGGGCCCGCTCCCGCGCCGCCCCCCGAGCCGGAGCTGACCGTCACCGAGGATCTGCTCGCGGCGATCGACAAGGAGCGCGACTACTACGAGGAGCTGGGGGACAAGAAGGCGGTTCGGCTGCTGACCGACCTCGAGCGGACGATCCGGCGTGTCCAGGCGCGCGAGGAGGAGCTGCGACAGCTCGTCGACCGCAAGGCGGCGATGCCCGAGCCCGAGGAGCTCGAGCCGGAGCTCCAGGAGCCCGACATCGCCTTGCCGGAGCCCGATGACGACGCCGTCACCGATCTCATCACGGCCGAGGACCTGGCTCGGCTGGAAGCGGAGACGCTGGACCAGCTGGAGATGACCGACGCCCAGGAGCGGGAGCTGATCAGCCAGCTGTTCGACCACACCCGCACGGCGAAGCGGCTGACCGACGAGTTCGAGTACATGCAGCGCGACGAGGTGCACGCCATGCACAACGCCGAGGGGGCCTCGTCGTACGACATGTCGAGCAGCACCGACGAGGGCGTCGACCAGCAGCTCGGTGACGCGATGAACCAGGCGCTGTCGGACGTCGGCGGCCAGGGCAACGACGTCAACCCGGACCCCACCAACGGGGTCGAGGACATGCTCCGCCGCGACCTGAGCGACGAAGCGATGGCCGAGCACGACGCGGGGCACGACCGGCGCGAGAGCTTCAACCAGTTCCTCGAAGAGTTCGTCAAGGACATGAAGGACGTCGTGGCCGACGCTGCGATGGGTCGCGGCGCCGACGACAAGAAGAAGAAGAAGAAGAAGGGCGAGGGGCGCGAGGTCTCCGTCGACACGGGCCAGGGCGTGGGCGACAAGTCCGACGCCATGGCCGAGTCCGGCTTCGAGGAGATGGGCGACACCAAGCGGGCCACGGGCGCGGGCGCCCCCGAGGAGATGGCCGGCTCGCTGGAGGACGCGTCGTTCGGCGACGGGCAGCTCCAGTCGGGCCCCACCGGCGCCGACACGATGGCGATGCAGGCCCCCGCCGACCAGGCCGGGACCAGCGCGGGCGCCAGCGGCGCCGGCAAGGGCACGCCGTCCACGCCGGAGGACGGGCTCGCGGGCTTGATCGACAAGGTCGTCACCGACCAGGCGCCGTCGGGCCCGCTGGAGGAGGTGCTCAGCCAGCTGGCCCAGGGCCGCCTGCCCGAGGAGGAGCGCGAGCAGCTGTTCGACCGACTCGCGCGCCACAAGGTCCAGGCCGGCCTCGCGTCGGAGGCCGACGACGTCGTCGTCGACTACTTCGCGGACGCCGAAGAGATGATGATCAGCAACCGGGACAGCCTCCCGGTGCTCTTCCGGGACTACGCCCACGCCTACTTCGAGGCGATCCGACCGGGCGGCGACGCCGCCAACCCCTAGCCGCTCACACGGAGCCCCCCAAGATGGACCCGCAACAGTTTCGGGAGACGTTCGCCCAGATCGAGCGCTCGATTCACGACGTCATCGTCGGCATGGAGGGCGTCGTCCGCGGCTGTCTGACCGGGCTGGTGGCCGGCGGCAACGTGCTCCTGGAGGGCGTCCCGGGCCTCGGCAAGACGCTGCTCGTCAAGAGCATCGGCGACGCGCTCGGGCTGGACTTCGCCCGCATCCAGTTCACCCCGGACCTCATGCCCGCGGACATCACCGGCACCAAGCTGGTGGTCGAGGACGAGCACGGCCGCAAGCGCTTCGAGCTGCACAAGGGGCCGGTCTTCCACCAGGTCATCCTCGCCGACGAGGTCAACCGGGCGACGCCCAAGACCCAGAGCGCGATGCTCGAGGCGATGCAGGAGCGCCAGGTCACGATCATCGGCGAGACCTACCCGCTCCCGCGGCCGTTCTTCGTCGTCGCGACCCAGAACCCCCTCGAGATGGACGGCACGTACCCGCTGCCCGAGGCCCAGCTCGACCGCTTCTTCTTCAAGCTGCAGGTCGACTTCCCGGGGCTGGAGGACCTGCGCGAGATCCTCGCCCGCACGACCACCAGCCGGACCCCGGAGGTCAAGCCGGTGTGCGACGCCGCCACGCTGCTGGCGATGGGCGACCTCGCGCGGGAGGTCCTGATCAAGCAGGACGTCACCGACCACGCCATCCGACTGATCCTCGCGACGCACCCCGAGGGCGCCGACGCGCCGGACATCACCCGTCGCTACGTGCGCTACGGGGCGTCCCCCCGGGGCGCCCAGGCGCTGCTCCTGGCGGCGAAGATCCGGGCGCTCCTCAAGGGCCGAGAGAACGCGAGCATCGACGACGTCCGGGCGGCCGCGCGGCCGGCCTTGAGGCATCGGATCATCCTCAACTTCGAAGGTGAGGCCGAGGGTGTGGCCCCCGATCGGGTGGTCGACGGGATCCTGGAAGCGATGCCCCGCTAGGGCCGAGAAGGAGCCTCCTGCGTGGACGCTGGCGCCGAGCTGAGCCCGGACTTCCTCCGGAAGCTGGAGTACCTGCGGGTGGTCGCCCGGCGGGTGCACACGGGTCGGTTCAGCGCGCTGAACCGCAGCAAGAAGCTCGGCCGCGGCATCGACTTCGCCGACCACCGCCCCTACACGCCCGGCGATGACTTCAAGGACATCGACTGGAACCTGTTCGGCCGGATGGACCGCTTCATGGTCCGCCTCGCCGAAGAGGAGACCGAGCTCAACCTGCACATCCTGGTCGACTGCAGCGCGTCGATGGGGACGTCGGCGAGCGACGGCGGGCCGGCCCCCGGGAAGGCCGAGTACGCGCGGCAGGTGACCACCGCGCTGGCCTACATCGCCCTCGCCCACCTGGACCGGGTGCACGTCTGGCCGTTCGGCACGACGCTGCAGCAGCCGCTCTCCCCGCCCCGGCACAAGGCCCAGGCGCTCCAGGTCCACAAGTACCTTCGCACGCTGCCCGTCGAGGGGGGCACCGACCTGGAGGCGGTCGCGAAGGCCTTCGCGGGGGTCGCCCGGAGCCGGGGCATGGCCCTGGTGATCAGCGACTTCCTGGCCCCCGGCTGGCAGCGGGCGCTCGACCTGCTCCGTCACGCCCGCTACGAGGTCGGCGTCCTGCAGGTCAGCACGCCGCAGGAGGCGGAGGCGCCCCGGCGGGGGGAGGTCCTGCTGCTCGACCGGGAGACGGGCCGCAAGATGCGGGTCCGGGTGACGGACCGGATCGCCGACGCCTACCACCGCGCGTTCATCGCCCACGGCCAGGCGCTCCAGGACTACGCCCGGGGCCACAACCTCTTCTACGCACACGGCCGCAGCGACCACCCCTTCGAGGAGATGGTGCTGCACACGATGCGGGCGGAGCGGTTCCTTGCCTGAGGGGTGGGCGTTCGGCGGGATCGACGCGGCGGCGGTCGCGACGACGTTCGCGATCGGCGCGGCGCTCGCGATCCTGTACCTGCTGCTGCGTCCGCGGCCGCCGGTGATCGAGGTGTCGTCCCACATGCTGTGGGAGCAGATCCTGCCCAAGCGTCGGGACCCGCTACGCAAGGAGCTGCTGCTGCTGCTGCTTCAGTTGATCGCGTTGGCCGGCCTGGCGGTCGCGCTGGGCGAGCCGGGGCCGATCCCGGAGGACGCCGAGATCGCGGAGCTCGGCGACGGGGTGGTGCTCGATCGGATCTGGGTGATCGACCGCTCCCTTTCGATGCAGGCGACCGACGGCGACGGCGTCTCCCGCATCGACCGGGTCGCCGCGGCGCTGCTGGAGGAGCTGCCCGACCTGGACGAGCGGGTGCGCACCTCGGTCGTGGGCGCCTCGGGGACCCCCGAGCTCCTCGCGCCCATCGGGGCGGACCGGCAGCGGGCCCGGCTCGCGCTGCGCTTGCTGTCGACCGAAGGCGTCGGCGCCGACCTCCCCGGCGCGGTCCGGCTCGCCACCGCCCAGCCCGGGCTGCGCCCCGCGGTCACCCTCGTGGAGATCTTCACCGACGATCCGGGCGCCGCCGGCGAAGCGCTCGCCGCCGCCGACGCAGCGGGCCTGACCGCCGTCGTCCGAGCGCCGTTCGAGACGCGGAACAACGTGGCCATCACGGCGTTCGACCTGCGGGCGAGCGAGGGCATCCCGGCCGAGGAGGAGGCGGTCGTCCGCGTCGTCAACCTCGGCGCCAGCGACGCGGAGGTCCTGCTCCGGCTGGAGACGCTCGACGTCATCTTGGGCGAGGCCATCGTCGAGCTCGCCCCGGGCCAGGAGATCGTGCGTCGGTACCGCTTCCGGCCGCTGCAGCCGGGCGGCGTCGAGGCGGTGCTCCGGGCGATCAGCTTCGCCGACGGCTCCCCCGACGCGCTGGCTGCCGATGACCGCGCCTACGCCTGGATCCAGCCGGTGCACCCCGTACGCGTGCTGCTCGTCAGCAAGGGCAACCGCTTCCTGGAGCGCGTGCTCGCGCTGCTCCCCGGCGCCGAACTGGACCGCGTCACGCCCCTGTCCTGGGCGGAGCGGGGGGCCCCCGTCGCGGCCGGCTACGACGTGGTCTTCCTGGACGCGTTCGTGCCCGAGGGGCGGCAGCCGCCCCGGGCGTTCTACGTCGACCCACCCCCCGGTGGGCCGTTCGAGGTCGCGGGTCGGCTGAACCAGCCGGCGGTGACCGACTGGAACTACGACCACCCGCTGTTCGAGGGGCTGGTGTTGCGGGACCTGCAGGTCGCCGATTCGTCGGTGTTCACCCTCGGTCCGAACGACGTCCGCCTCGTCGGCTCGCCCTCCGGTGCGATCGTCGCGGCCCGGGAGACGGCGAACAGCAAGGCGATCGGGTGGGGCTTCGACTTCGCTCGCTCCGACCTGCCGCTGCGCCTCGCGTTCCCCCAGACCATCGTCAACGCCCTGCTGTGGATGCGCGAGGGGCGGGCGACCGAGCCTCCCCCGGGCGGACGCCACCGCCTCCAGGACGTGCTGTGGGTCGACATCGACGGCCCCGCGGGGGCCGAGGGCCGGGACACGGCCGCGGCCGGGGGCGGCGACGACGGCCTGCCGGGGGGCTCCATCGTGCTGACCGACCTGGATCGCCAGGGTGTCGCCCTGGCCCGCGGGGACGACCGGGCGGCGAGCCGCGCGTCCACCCGGCTCTCCCTCGGTGACGGCCCCGCCCCGGTGCGCTTCCCGCGGCCCGGCCTGTGGCGGCTCGAAGGGCCGACCTGGGAGCGGGACCTGGCCGTGAACCTGTTCGCGTCGAGCGAGAGCGATCTGAGGGCGCTCCCCGTCCACGACGGGTCGGTCGTCGCGGCCCCCCCGCCGCCCCCCGAGGAGGCGCCCGAGGAGCCGGCCCATCCGCCGTGGGTGTGGCTCGCCGGGATCGCCGGGATCGTGCTCCTGACCGAGTTCGGGATCTACACGCGATGACCTTCGACCTCAGCGCGTGGCAGCTCGAACAGCCGGTGGTCCTGTGGGCGCTGCTGGCGCTGCCGCTGCTCGCGCTGCTGCGGGAGCGCTCCCCGGCGGGGCACGCGCGCTGGCGCTCCTTCGGCGCGATGATCGGCCGCGGCCTGGGCTGCACGCTGCTCGTCGTGGCGCTCGCGAGGCCCTTCGTCGAGACCACCCAGCCGGACCGCTCGGCCGTCCTGGTGGTCGACGCGTCGGCGTCGGTCGACGAGGGACGCCGGACCCAGGTCGAGCGCTGGGTCACAGACGCCTACGAGGCCGCTGGCGAGGCGCCGGTGCGAGCGGTCGTGACCGGCGCGGGGCTGTCCCTGGTCGATGACGTCGACGCGACGACGAGGCAGCTGGAGCGCTCGGGAGCCGACGACGACGGCACGGACCTGCGCAGCGCCCTCGAGCTCGGGCTCGCCAGCCTTCCGGACGCCCGACACCAGGACGTGGTGTTGCTGACCGACGGCGGCGTCACCCGGGGTCGGCTCGCCGACACGCTCCGGGTGGCCGGCGCGCGCGACCTGCCGGTGCACGTGGTGCCGCTGGGGCCGGGGGCCCTGAGGGCGTCGGCCCGGGCTGTGACGCCCCAGCAGGACCGACTGCACGGGGACCCGGTGGAGGTGGCCATCCAGCTGGAGGCGAACGCGCAGGTCGAGGGGGTGGTCGAGCTGCGGTCCAACGGCTCGGACGCGCTCCGCGCCAGCCGCACCGTCACGTTCGGCCCCGGTCGCGGCACGACGACGCTGGACTACACCCCGGCGAACGCGGGCCTGCACGACATCGACGTCCGCCTCGTCGTCGACGGCGACCCCCAGGCGGCGGACGACGTGGCGCGAGCGCGGCTGCGGGTCAAGCCCCGGCCCCAGGCGCTCGTCGTCGGGCCCGGGGGTCAGGCGGCCGCCCTGAGGGCGGCGGTGGCGGGCTACGAGCCGGAGCTGGCGGTCCGGACCGCCGCCGAGCTGCCCGCCGGGCCGTACTCCGACTACTCGGTCGTCGTGCTCCTCGACCCCGATCTGAAGCGCCTGGCGGGGGCCCGGACGAGCGAGCTCGTGGCCTACGTCAAGGACGGCGGGCAGCTGCTGATCACCGGCGGCGAGCGCGGGCTGGTGACGGACGAGCCGGGGATCGAGGCGCTGGTGGAGATCCTTCCCGTCCGCTTCCCGAAGACGAAGAAGAAGGAGCGCGCGCCCCTGGCGGTGGTCTACGCGCTCGACCGCTCCGACTCGATGGCCAAGGGCGCGAAGTTCGAGCTCGCGGCGGCCGCGCTGGTGCAGAGCCTGCACCTCCTCCCCGAGGGCTCCCGCATGGGGATCATCGGGTTCAGCGACTTCCCATCGTGGGTCGTGGAGCTCGCCCCGGTCGATGACGTCGACGACGTGGTGAGGTCCCTGACCCAGGTGAAGGTGCGGGGAGGCACGTCGATCTACTCCTCGCTGCAGGTCGCGTACGAGGCGCTCCGCGACGACGACGCCCTGGTCAAGCACGTCGTGCTCCTGAGCGACGGCCAGTCGACCACCACGTTCCAGCGGCACGGCGACATCGTCACGTCGATGCTCCGGCGTCGCATCACGGTGACCACCATCGCGGTGAGCGCCGACAGCGACCGCGCCGAGATGGAGCGCATCGCCGAGGCGGGCGGCGGGCGCGCCCACTACGCCGAGCGCTTCGACGAGCTGCCGCAGCTGTTCCTCGACGAGATGATGATGGTGACCCGCACCAACAAGGTCGAGCAGGAGTTCGAGGTGCACCCCGTGGTGGGCAGCCGCCTGCTCCAGCGCGTCCCCGACGACGTCACCTGGCCCCCGCTGACCGGCTACGTGCGGGGCGAGCAGCGGCCCGGGAGCGAGCTGGCCCTGGCGACCGCCGACGGCCACCCGGTGCTCGTGGCGGGCCGATACGGCCGCGGCACGGCGGCGCTGTTCACGTCGGACGTGGGCGGCGAGTGGTCCAGCCGGTGGCGCGAGTGGGAGCATCACCCGGCGCTGTGGGAGGGCGTCGTCGAGGCGCTCCTCCGTCCCCATCCGCCGCCCGGTCTGGGGCTGAGCACCGAGGTGCACGGCGACGTCGCCCGGATCCAGTTCGACGCGCTGGACACCCTCAAGAACCCCCGCGGGGACCTGCTCGTCGAGGCGCTGGTCGAGCCCGCGACGGGCGAGGCCTACGCCGTGACCATGCCGCCGGTGGGCCCCGGGCGGTACGCCACCGACCTCCCCCTGAGCGAGGGGGCGACCCTGGTCCGCGTCGCCGCGGTCGGCACCACGAGCGGCCGGACCGGGCCGCCGGCTCCCGGCGGCGAGCTGCTCGCCAGCGTCGAGCCCCAACCGTCCGAGGAGGTGCTGGCGGCGTCCTTCAACCCGCGCCTCGCCCGGGCCGTCGCGGACAGCACCGGCGGCCTGTTCGACCCCAGCGCCGACGACGTCTTCGGGCGGCCCGTGCCCGAGCGCGCCGTCCGGGAGCCGCGCCACGCGCCGCTGCTGTGGGCGGCGTTCATCCTGCTGCTCGTCGACCTGGGGTGGCGACGCCTGCGCGTGCCCGGTCGCTGATCGGCAGGCCCGCCGGCCCGGGCAGCTAACGATCACTTACGGTGGCGCCCGCGCGGCCCCGCGGGCCAGCAGGTACCTTTGCGAGATGCTCGCGCGGAGTCTGCTCGCCCTTCTCGCCACCTCCCTCCTGCTGCCCGCCACGGCGGCGGCCCGGACCCACCTGGTCCTCGGCCCCGGGGTGAATCCCGACGCCGCGGGCACCCTGGCGCGGCCCGAGCTCGGCGATGACGAGTTCGAGGTGGCCGGCGCCTTGGCGGAGCTCACGGGCGCCTCCCCCGACGCCCTGGCGGTGGTGGGCGCGGGCACCCGGCGCTGCGAGGCGACCTCGTCCGAGACCATCGAGCGCGTCCTGCTGACCGTGAAGCCGGCCATCGACGAGATGCGGTACGGCCCGGCGCTGCGCGAGCTCGAGGCGTTCACCGACGCGCTCCCCTGCGGCGCCGAGCGGGCCACCCGCGACCAGCTGTACGACGCCTACTTCCTGATGGGCTACGCCCACTACGTGGAGGGGCAGCAGGACCTCGCGGTGCGCGACTTCGCCAACGCCGCGGCGTTCGACCCGACCCGCAAGTGGAACGACCGCTACCCGCCGACCGCCAAGGAGACCTTCCTGTCGGCGCTTCAGCGGGTGTTCGAGGCGGAGCCGCTGCCGCTGCGCATCGACGTCGACGGCGCCGTCGTCGACGGCGAGAAGGTCGAGACGGGCAGCAAGATCCGGCTCGCCCCGGGCGGCCACATCGTGCGCGTCGCCGGCGAGACGCTGCTGCTGCAGGTGCCCTTCGCGGCGGATCGCGCCGACGAGACCGCCATCCTGACGACCGCCCGCCAGCTGGTCGTCGGCCTCTCGCTCGGCGAGCCCGAGTACGCACCGTGGCTCGCGGACCTCGCGGCCGCCAACTCCTGGGACGAGGTGCTGGTGGTCGGCGAGGGCGTGCACCGGCTCGAAGGGCGCAGCTTCCCGGCCAACGAGAAGCCGGCCGGCCCGCCCCCGGGCGCCGTCGCAGGCGGCCTGCTGATGGGCGTCGGGGCCGGCACCACGGGCGTCGGGCTGGGCTTGAACATCGTGTCGTGGCAGGACGCCGGCGTCGTTCCGGACGATGGTCGGGTGACCGTCGGCGAGACGGAGTACGACTCCCTGGTCTCCAGGAACCGGGCGGGCCTCGGCACGGCGATCGCCGGGGGCGTCGTGCTGGCGGCCGGCGTGGTCATCACCATCTCCACGGCGGTCAAACCGAAGGCCGGCTCGCCCGCCACCGCGGTCGCCCCGTGGTTCGTCCCGACCGCCGACGGCGGGGTCGCGTTCGGGATCGGAGGTGCCTGGTGATCCGCGCTCTCCTCGTCGCCCTGGCCGCGCTGCTGCTCTCCGGCTGCGTGCTCCAGGCCCAGTACCCGGGCCTGTACGACGACGACGCCGACGGAGACGGCGTCGGCAGCCGCGACGACTGCGACGACAACGACGCCAACCGCTCGCCGAACCTCGACGAGGTGTGCGACGGCGTGGACAACGACTGCAGCGGCGCCCCGGACGCCGACGAGGCGGGCGAGGTCGACGCCGACCTGGACACCGTCCTGTCGTGCGAGGACTGCGACGACGACGACGCCACGGTGTTCCCCGACGCGACGGAGCTGTGCGACGGCCAGGACAACGACTGCAACGGGCTGTTGGACTTCTCCGCCGACGGCGAAGCGGACGAAGACGGCGACGGCTCCCTGTCGTGCGAGGACTGCGACGACGACGACGGGGCCAACTTCCCCGGCAACGACGAGGCGTGCGACGGCCAGGACAACGACTGCGACGGCGAGGCCGACGCCGACGCCGAGGGGGAAGTGGACGAGGACGGCGACGGCTCCAGGACCTGCGCGGACTGCGACGACGACGACGACGACAACTTCCCCGGCAACACCGAGCTGTGCGACGGGCTGGACAACGACTGCGACGGCGC